>NZ_CP077087.1:2958409-3275227 GCF_014268495.2 Pseudomonas monsensis
TTGTTGGTCTGCGCCGGACGCAGATCCGGTTGCAGTTCCAGCGCCTGTTCATAGGCGTCGATGGCCGCTTCCAGCTCACCGCTTTTCGCCAGGGCGTTGCCTCGATTGTAGTGGGCGCGGGCATCGCTGCCTTCGGCGAACCGCTGGGCGGCGCCACTGTAGTCGCCGGCCTCGTACAACGCTACCCCTTGCCACTGGTGATCTGCGAAATGTTGTGCGGCTTCGGCCGGGCGCTTCTGTTTGAGCAAGTGCAGGCCTTGTTGGTCGGGGCGCAGCCACAAGTCCTCGAAGTCAAAAGCGTAGCTGGGTTGTGGCAGGCACCACAGCAGCGGCAGGCAGAACAACCACCCACGGCGCCCGGCGCAAGCGGCGAGCAACAGCAGCGGCAACAACAGCCAGTAACCCTGATCGGCCCACGTGTCGAGACGCACGGTCTGGCCGTCGTTGCGCAAGCTGCGCGGGCCGTTAAGCAGGCCGAGGCTGCCCAAGTCGCTTTCGTCCAGACGCGCAGCGTGGTATTCGCCGCCAACGCTGTTGAGGAAGGCTGCAAGCCCCGGGCTGTCGAGTTGCGGGACGCGGATCGCGCCTTGTTCGTCCTTGAGGAAACTGCCGTCCTCCTGGGCGATCGGCGCACCTTCGGCGGTGCCGATGCCGAGCATCAGCAATTGTGGCGATTGCCCGCTCAGTGCCCGGCGAATGCCTTGGCGTTCTTCTTCATCCAGCGACGAGCCGATCAACAGAATCCGCCCCTGACCAAGCGCGCCCTGTTTCAGCAGGGCCAGCGCTTTACTCACGGCCAGATCAGCGCGATGGCCGCTTTCCGGCATCAACGACGGCTTGAGTGCGTCGAGCAGATTGCGACTGGTCGCCAGGTCATCCGACAGCGGCACCAGCGTGTGCGCGCTGCCGGCGTAGACGACGATGGCGGTCTGCGCATCGCTGCGCGCCTGCAACAGGTCGAACAGCTTGCGCCGCGCCTGTTCCAGGCGAGTCGGTGGTGAGTCGGTGGCGAGCATCTCCGGGGTCAGTTCGAGGATCACCACCAGCGGGTCGGCGGGTTTCTGGCTGGTCTGTTCGACCCGCTCCCAACTCGGCCCGAGCAACGCCAGAACGGTCAGCAACCACGCCGCACCGAGGGCGACCCACGGCAACTTGCTGTCGCGGCCATTACCGCCGCTGAGCAGGGTGGCATGAAACGCCGGCGGCAGAATCATCTGCCAGCGCCCGGCACGTTTCTGCCGATGCCAGAGTTGCCAGAGCAGCCAGCCGAGCAGCGGCAACAGCAGCAACCACCACGGACGGAACCAGTGCGGCCAGAGCGCGATCATCGGCGCCTCCGCAGACGCAGACGCTTGAGGCGCTCGCGCCAGTCAGGCAACGGACTTTGCAGATACAGCTCCTTGGTGAACAGGCGTTGCAGCGGATTGTCCGGCCACAACTCGCGAGCGACCAGCAACAGGCTCAGCCACAGGGCGAGGGCCAGCGGCCACTGATACAGGGCTTGCGCCGGGCGCGCCTCGGTCGGTTGCTGGGTCACCGGCTCGAGCTGATCGAGGGTGTCCTTGATCGCTTGCAGTTCCTTGCCGTCATGGGCGCGGAAATACTGGCCGCCGGTGGCCTCGGCGATGGCTCTGAGTGCCGGCTCGTCGAGGTCCAGGCTCGGATTGACTCCGAGCAGGCCGGTCGAGCCGCTGTCCTCGGGATTGGCGCCAATGCCGATCGGGTAAATCTTCACGCCTTCGCTGGCCGCCAGTTTCGCCGCCGTCAGCGGATCAATCTCGCCACCATTGTTGGCGCCGTCAGTGACCAGAATCAGCACGCGGCTTTGTGCCGGACGCAGGCGCAGGCGTTTCAGGGCCAGACCGATGGCGTCGCCGATGGCAGTGTTCTTGCCGGCGATGCCGATCCGCGCTTCGTCGAGCCAGACCCGCACGGTGTGACGGTCGAAGGTCAGCGGCGCCTGCAAATAGGCCTTACTGCCGAACAGGATCAAGCCAACGCGGTCGCCATCGCGGCTTTCCAGAAAGTCGCCGAGCAGGTGCTGCACCAGCGACAAGCGACTGACGTCTTCGTCCTGCCACTGCATGTCGGGGAAGTCCATCGAACCGGACACGTCCACCGCCACCAGCAGATCACGGCCACTGGCGGCAATCGGCAGCGGCTCGCCGAGCCATTGCGGGCGCGCGGCCGCGGTCAACAGCAATAACCACAGCAACATGAATGGCGCCTGCTGACGCCACGCCGGCAGATTGGCCCGGGCGCGACGGCGGGCGAGGCCTTCAAGGTCCGAGAGAAAGCTGACTTTCAACGCCGGCTCGCCACTGTCGGCCACCGGCAGCACAAGACGCATCAGCCACGGCAGCGGCAACAGGGCAAAGATCCACGGCCAGGCGAACTCAAACATGCTTGCGAATCCAGGTGTCGACGGCCTGGGTCAGGCCGGCGATGGCTTTGTCGTCGAGTTTGCATTCCGGTTTGTAGGCGCCTTCGACCAAGACCATCCAGCGCGTCAGGCCGGCCGCCGGGCAACGGTTATCGAGGAACGCCAGCCATTTGCGGCCGTTGAGTGTGTGGCTCTGGCTGTAAGGGTAATGGTTGCGGCACAAGCGCTTGAGCAGGCCGTTGAGCTGTTGCAGCCAGGCCCCGGCCGGCGCGCCGTCATAGGGCTTGGGCATTTGGGCGAGTTCGGCGAGGGCGGCGATGCGCACCGGGTCCAGCGGCTGTTCGGCGCGCACGATGGGGCGCTTCTTGAGCGGGATGAAGCGGCGCAAACGCCACGCGCCATAGCCGAGCAATGGCAGCAGCAACAGCAGCAGCCACCAGCCCGGCGCCGGCGGCCAGAAGGCAATCGGTGGCGGCGAAATCAGCGGTTGCAGTTGTTCGAGGCCGTTCATCGCCCGGTCCCCGGCCGCTGCGGATTAAGGAACTCGCGCATCTGCTCGACCATTTCACTTTGCGTGCTCAGCGGCATCAGCAGCACCCGCAGTTTCTGTGCGAGCAATTCCCAGCGGGCGATGCGCGCTTCGGCCTGGGCGCGGTAGGTCTGGCGCAGGTCGAAATTGAGGGTGTCGAGTTCCAGCTGGGCACCGCGCTCGGCGAAGCGTAACAGGCCGGCAGCGGGCAGGGCGTGATCCAGCGGATCGGACAGCGGCAGCATCAGCAGGTCGCAATGGCGCGACAGCAGGCTCAGTTGCTGTTCGGCACTGTCGGACAACGCGCGCTCGTCGCAGATCACGATCACCAGACTGCCTGGACGCAACACTTCCCGTGCCCGCCGCAGGGCCACGCCGAGTGCGTCACGATCCGGCTCACGCTCCGAATGCAGCGACTGATTGACCTTCACCAGGCGGTTGAGCAATTGCAGCAGGCTCTGCTTGCTGCGGCGCGGTTTGATTTCGTAGTGCTCGTTGTCGCCGAACACCAGCCCGCCAACCCGGTCGTTGTGGCCCAGCGCGGCCCAGCCGATCAGCGCCGCCGCTTGCGCCGCGAGCACCGACTTGAACATCAGCCCGGAACCGAAAAACAGCCGCGTGCTTTGCTCGACCATGATGAAAATCGGCCGTTCGCGTTCTTCATGGAACAGCTTGGTGTGCGGCTCCTGCGTGCGCGCCGTCACGCGCCAGTCGATGGTGCGCACGTCGTCGCCAGCCTGGTAGACCCGCACCTGATCGAAGTCGACGCCGCGACCACGGAATTTCGAGTGGTGCAGACCGATCAGCGGGCTGCGCTGACTCGGCGTGGAAAACAGCTGCACCTCGCGCACACGGTGGCGCATCTCGATCAGCTCGGCGAGGCTGACACGGATGCCCGGTTCGGATGGCAGGGGGGCGTTCATGGGGGTCAAGCGACGGCTACGACGTCGAGAATCCGCTGCACCACCCGATCCTGATCAATGCCGGCGGCTTCGGCTTCAAACGACAGAATGATGCGATGACGCAACACGTCGAACAGCACCGCCTGGATGTCTTCGGGGCTGACAAAGTCGCGACCGGCCAGCCAGGCGTGGGCACGTGCGCAACGGTCGAGGGCGATCGAGCCACGCGGGCTCGCACCGTAGGCGATCCACTCGGCCATTTCCGGGTCGAACTTGGCCGGGTTGCGCGTGGCCATAACCAGTTGCACCAGGTATTCCTCCACCGCATCGGCCATGTACAGACCGAGGATTTCCTTGCGCGCAGCGAAAATCGCCTGCTGGCTGACGCGGCGTTCCGGTTTGGTTTCGCCGTTCAGCGCTTCGCCACGGGCCTGCTGCAGGATGCGGCGTTCGACGGCAGCATCCGGGAAACCGATTTTCACGTGCATGAGGAAGCGGTCGAGCTGCGCTTCCGGCAGCGGGTAGGTGCCTTCCTGCTCGATCGGGTTCTGCGTGGCCATCACCAGAAACAGCGGCGACAGCTCATAGGTGCTGCGCCCGACACTGACCTGACGTTCGGCCATGGCTTCGAGCAGCGCCGATTGCACCTTGGCCGGGGCGCGGTTGATTTCGTCCGCCAGCACCAGGTTGTGGAAGATCGGCCCCTGCTGGAACACGAAGCTGCCGGTTTCCGGGCGATAGATCTCGGTGCCGGTGATGTCGGCAGGCAAAAGGTCCGGGGTGAACTGAATGCGATGGAACTGGGCTTCGATGCCCTCGGCGAGTTCTTTGATCGCTTTGGTCTTGGCCAGACCCGGCGCGCCCTCGACCAGCATGTGACCGTCGGCGAGCAGGGCGATGAGCAAGCGCTCGATGAGTTTTTCCTGGCCGAGAATCTGCGTTGAAAGAAAGGTTCGCAGCGCCAGCAGCGCTTCACGATGTTCCATCGGTGACTGTTCCTGGAAAGGGGTGGCCGCAGGCGTTCGGATAACGCCGGGGCTGGGGGCGTTACTTTAATCCATCGAGGGGGGTGGCGACTAACGGCATTTTGCGCAAAGTGCGGGAAATGACTGGGGCAATTGTTGGATTTTTGTAGTGGGAGAGTGTTGCGGTGGCAGTTCCGGCCCCATCGCTGGCAAGCCAGCTCCCACAGGTATCAGCGATGCGCATGCAATTTGTGCAACACATCGGTCACTGTGGGAGCTGGCTTGCCAGCGATGGGGCCAGTTCAGACGCCATCAAATCTCGCTGATGAAGGTACCCGTCCCATCAAGGATATTCTTCAAAGTCTCAACAACCTCATCCAGATCAACCATATCCGGGTTGAAGGTGATTTCCAGCACATCATCCCCGTTCAACGCATCGGCATCCGCCGCCGCGATCTCGATCTTCAGCAGCGTCTTGCTCAGGGTGACTTTCACCCCGTCCAGCGTCGACGGCTCGCCATCCAGGGTGATCTCCAGCTCATCCTCGTCCGGATAGCGGCTCATTACGAACATCTCGCCCTTGTCGGTGTGGCAGCCAATCATGGCCATGTTGTCTTCTTCGTCGTCGCACGGGTTGACGATCAGTAGGGCGGTGTTCATTTGCATGGTCAATTCCTGCCTTGAGGGGCGTGTCGGTCGCAATAGGGCGCGATTCTGCCAGCCCTCGGGAATTTCTGCATGTGAGAGTGTCAGAGGATGTGTCGCGCGCACGGCACAGGTCAATGGTCACTTCTGGGACGCCTGTACCGTAAAAGCGGGCATTCAGGCCGCCGTTTTCCGCCATGACTGCTAGTGTTTATCGGTGCCAAATCCTTTGTTTACGTGCCAATGACCGAATATGTCGCAGCACCGCAAGCAGACACATTGTCGCACCCATTAAGCTGCGCAACGGATGAGCACCTGTAAAGGCATTGTCGGCAGTGCGGACAGTCGTTTTTGCAGATGCCCATTCAATGGAAGGTGAATGTGACCTGAGTGTCTCGTCCAGCTTCACCCACCTGTCACCCTGTTTCCTCTGCCCGAGAATCAGGAACAGGGCGACACAGGCCCCGAAAGGGGTGTTGCACGCGACGCTTTCCATCAATAACAAGCTTAAGCGGAGTACCACAGATGGCGTTCTTCACCGCAGCCAGCAAAGCCGACTTCCAGCACCAACTGCAAGCGGCACTGGCGCAGCACATCAGTGAACAGGCACTGCCACAAGTGGCGCTGTTCGCTGAACAATTCTTCGGCATCATTTCCCTGGACGAGCTGACCCAACGTCGCCTCTCCGACCTCGCTGGCTGTACTCTTTCCGCGTGGCGCCTGCTTGAGCGCTTCGATCACGCGCAACCGCAAGTGCGCGTCTACAACCCCGATTACGAACGCCACGGCTGGCAGTCGACCCACACCGCGGTCGAAGTGCTGCACCACGACCTGCCATTCCTGGTCGACTCGGTCCGCACCGAACTGAACCGCCGCGGCTACAGCATCCACACCCTGCAAACCACCGTGCTCAGCGTACGCCGTGGCAGCAAGGGCGAGCTGCTGGAAATCCTGCCAAAAGGCAGCACCGGTGAAGGCGTGCTGCACGAGTCGCTGATGTACCTGGAAATCGACCGCTGCGCCAACGCGGCCGAACTGAGTGTGCTGAGCAAAGAGCTGGAACAGGTGCTCGGTGAAGTCCGCGTCGCGGTCGCCGATTTCGAGCCGATGAAGGCCAAGGTGCAGGAAATCCTCACCAAGCTCGATCACAGCGCCTTCGCCGTCGATGCCGACGAAAAGAACGAAATCAAGAGCTTCCTGGAATGGCTGGTGGGCAACCACTTCACCTTCCTCGGCTACGAAGAATTCGTGGTTACCGATCAGGCCGATGGCGGCCACATCGAATACGACCAGAATTCCTTCCTCGGCCTGACCAAACTGCTGCGCACCGGCCTGACCTACGAAGACCTGCGTATCGAAGACTACGCAGTAAAATACCTGCGCGAACCGACCCTGCTGTCGTTCGCCAAGGCCGCGCACCCGAGCCGCGTGCACCGTCCGGCGTACCCGGATTACGTGTCGATCCGTGAAATCGACGCGGACGGCAACGTGATCAAGGAACACCGTTTCATGGGCCTGTACACCTCGTCGGTGTATGGCGAGAGCGTGCGGGTCATCCCGTTCATCCGCCGCAAGGTCGAAGAAATCGAACGCCGTTCCGGCTTCCAGTCCAAGGCTCACCTGGGCAAGGAACTGGCGCAGGTCCTCGAAGTACTGCCGCGTGATGACCTGTTCCAGACTCCGGTCGACGAACTGTTCACCACCGTGATGTCGATCGTGCAGATCCAGGAACGCAACAAGATCCGCGTGTTCCTGCGCAAAGACCCGTACGGTCGTTTCTGCTACTGCCTGGCCTACGTGCCGCGCGACATCTATTCCACCGAAGTGCGCCAGAAGATCCAGCAAGTGCTGATGGAGCGCCTGAAGGCCTCCGACTGCGAATTCTGGACGTTCTTCTCCGAGTCCGTGCTGGCCCGCGTGCAGCTGATCCTGCGTGTCGATCCGAAGAACCGCATCGACATCGACCCGGTGCTGCTGGAAAAAGAAGTCGTACAAGCCTGCCGCAGCTGGCAGGACGACTACGCCGCCCTGACCGTCGAAAGCTTCGGCGAAGCCCACGGCACCAACGTGCTGGCCGACTTCCCGAAAGGCTTCCCGGCCGGCTACCGCGAGCGTTTCGCTGCGCATTCGGCCGTGGTCGACATGCAGCACCTGCTGAGCCTCAACGAAAAAAATCCGCTGGTGATGAGCTTCTATCAGCCGCTGGGCCAGGTGTCCGGCCAGCGCGAGCTGCATTGCAAGCTGTATCACGCCGACACGCCGCTGGCGTTGTCCGACGTGCTGCCGATTCTGGAAAACCTCGGCCTGCGCGTGCTGGGTGAATTCCCGTACCGTCTGCGTCACACCAATGGCCGCGAGTTCTGGATTCACGACTTCGCGTTCACCGCTGCCGAAGGCCTGGACCTCGACATCCAGCAACTCAACGACACCCTGCAGGACGCGTTCGTGCACATCGTCCGTGGCGATGCCGAGAACGATGCGTTCAACCGTCTGGTGCTGACCGCCGGCCTGCCGTGGCGTGACGTGGCGCTGCTGCGCGCCTATGCCCGTTACCTGAAGCAGATTCGTCTGGGCTTCGACCTGGGTTACATCGCCAGCACCCTGAACAACCACACCGACATCGCTCGCGAGCTGACCCGGTTGTTCAAGACCCGCTTCTATCTGGCGCGCAAACTCAGCGATGAAGATCTGGAAGACAAGCAGCAGCGTCTGGAACAGGCGATTCTGAGCGCACTGGACGACGTCCAGGTGCTCAACGAAGACCGCATCCTGCGTCGTTACCTCGACCTGATCAAAGCCACCCTGCGCACCAACTTCTACCAGACTGACGCCAACGGCCAGAACAAGTCGTACTTCAGCTTCAAGTTCAACCCGCACGCGATCCCTGAACTGCCGAAGCCGGTACCGAAGTTCGAAATCTTCGTTTACTCGCCACGCGTTGAAGGCGTGCACCTGCGCTTCGGCAACGTCGCTCGCGGTGGTCTGCGCTGGTCCGACCGTGAAGAAGACTTCCGTACCGAAGTCCTCGGCCTGGTAAAAGCCCAGCAAGTGAAGAACTCGGTCATCGTGCCAGTCGGCGCGAAGGGCGGCTTCCTGCCGCGTCGCCTGCCACTGGGCGGCAGCCGTGACGAGATCGCGGCCGAGGGCATTGCCTGCTACCGCATCTTCATTTCGGGTCTGCTGGACATCACCGACAACCTGAAAGACGGCGCGCTGGTACCGCCATTGAACGTGGTTCGCCACGACGATGACGACCCGTACCTGGTAGTGGCAGCGGACAAGGGCACTGCAACCTTCTCCGACATCGCCAACGGCATCGCCATCGACTACGGCTTCTGGCTGGGTGACGCGTTTGCTTCCGGTGGTTCGGCCGGTTACGACCACAAGAAAATGGGCATCACCGCCAAGGGCGCGTGGGTTGGCGTACAGCGTCACTTCCGCGAGCGCGGCATCAATGTTCAGGAAGACAGCATCACTGTGGTCGGCGTGGGTGACATGGCCGGTGACGTGTTCGGTAACGGCCTGTTGATGTCCGACAAGCTGCAACTGGTCGCGGCTTTCAACCACATGCACATCTTCATCGACCCGAACCCGAACCCGGCGACCAGCTTCGCCGAGCGTCAGCGCATGTTCGACCTGCCGCGTTCGGCCTGGACCGACTACGACACCAGCATCATGTCCGAAGGTGGCGGTATCTTCTCGCGCAGCGCGAAGAGCATCGCGATCTCCCCGCAGATGCAGGAACGCTTCGACATCAAGGCGGACAAGCTGACCCCGACCGAACTGCTGAACGCCTTGCTCAAGGCGCCAGTGGAACTGCTGTGGAACGGCGGTATCGGTACTTACGTCAAAGCCAGCACCGAAAGCCACGCCGATGTCGGCGACAAGGCCAACGATGCTCTGCGTGTGAACGGCAACGAACTGCGCTGCAAAGTAGTGGGCGAGGGCGGTAACCTCGGCATGACCCAACTGGGGCGTGTGGAATTCGGCCTCAATGGCGGCGGTTCCAACACCGACTTCATCGACAACGCCGGTGGCGTGGACTGCTCCGACCACGAAGTGAACATCAAGATCCTGCTGAACGAAGTGGTTCAGGCTGGCGACATGACCGACAAGCAACGCAACCAGTTGCTGGCGAGCATGACCGACGAAGTCGGTGGTCTGGTGCTGGGCAACAACTACAAGCAGACCCAGGCCCTGTCCCTGGCGGCGCGTCGTGCCTACGAGCGCATTGCCGAGTACAAGCGTCTGATGAGCGATCTGGAAGGCCGTGGCAAGCTGGACCGTGCCATCGAGTTCCTGCCGACCGAAGAGCAGATCAACGAGCGCGTTGCGGCAGGCCATGGCCTGACCCGTCCTGAGCTGTCGGTGCTGATCTCGTACAGCAAGATCGACCTCAAGGAACAGCTGCTGAACTCGCTGGTGCCGGATGACGATTACCTGACCCGCGACATGGAAACGGCGTTCCCGCCGACCCTGGTCAGCAAGTTCTCCGAGGCCATGCGTCGTCACCGTCTGAAGCGCGAGATCGTCAGCACCCAGATCGCCAACGACCTGGTCAACCACATGGGCATCACCTTCGTTCAACGACTCAAAGAGTCGACCGGCATGAGCCCGGCGAACGTGGCCGGTGCTTACGTGATCGTGCGTGACATCTTCCACCTCCCGCACTGGTTCCGTCAGATCGAGGCGCTGGACTATCAGGTTTCCGCTGACGTGCAGCTGGAGCTGATGGACGAACTGATGCGTCTGGGCCGCCGCGCTACCCGCTGGTTCCTGCGTGCCCGTCGCAACGAGCAGAACGCTGCCCGTGACGTCGCGCACTTCGGTCCGCACCTGAAAGAGCTGGGGCTGAAGCTCGACGAACTGCTGAGCGGCGAAATCCGCGAAAACTGGCAGGCGCGTTATCAGGCTTACGTCGAAGCCGGTGTGCCGGAGTTGCTGGCGCGTATGGTCGCGGGCACCTCGCACCTGTACACGCTGCTGCCGATCATCGAAGCATCCGACGTGACTGGCCAGAACCCGGCCGAAGTGGCCAAGGCGTACTTCGCCGTGGGCAGCGCGCTGGACATCACCTGGTACCTGCAACAGATCAGCGCGCTGCCGGTTGAAAACAACTGGCAGGCCCTGGCCCGTGAAGCGTTCCGTGACGATGTCGACTGGCAACAACGCGCGATCACCATCTCCGTCCTGCAACAGGGCGACGGCACTCAGGACGTGGAAGCACGCCTGGCGCTGTGGATGGAGCAGCACGAAAGCATGATCTCGCGCTGGCGCGCCATGCTGGTGGAAATCCGTGCAGCGAGCGGCACGGACTACGCCATGTATGCGGTGGCCAACCGTGAACTGCTGGACCTCGCCTTGAGCGGGCAAGCCGTGGTGGCCCCGGCTGCTGCGAATGCCGAGCTTGAACTGGCGTAAGTAGTGGTTGAATGAAAAAGCCCCTGCATTGTGAGATGCAGGGGCTTTTTTATGCCTGAGATTTTTGTGGTGCCTAGTCTGGCCCCTTCGCGAGCAAGCTCGCTCCCACATTTGAAATGCATTCCCCCTGTGGGAGCGAGCTTGCTCGCGAAGGGGCCCTTGTCATCAATACAACTTAGATGACTGTTTGCTATCAAGCATCGACACTTTGTCCGCAGGTCTAGCGACTAGATTGTTGAGCGATTGGTCAAACTTCTGCAACGCCCGAGTTTGAACATCCTGCTGCTGATTGATATCGGCCACGATCTCCTCCGAACGTTTGAAGTCCGCCCACACGGGTGTCAATTCTCTCGCCTCGGAGCCTTTCGCCGTACCGATGTAATTCAACTGCGCATCATAGAAGTCCGCGCTCACGTCTGCCTTGATGTCGGAACTGCGCGAAGTGATCAACTGGCTGTGGGTGTCGACAATCGCCACCACATCCGGTCTGGCTGCGCGCAGGCTGTGCATGTCCGGATACACCGTCACCGAGCCGAACTGGCGTTGCAGCGATGCCTTGACCCAGTCCACCGCCATGTCCGGTTTGGAGCTGGCAACATAGGCGTCATGGATCGGTTGCACCAGCAAACTCTGGCCGAAACCGGTGCCGGCGTTGGCTTGATAGTCGCGCAGGTATTCGCGGTTGGTCTGGGTGCCTGGGCTGTAGACCACGCCGAGCGACACGCCGGGGCCGCTTTTCACCTGCGCGGCGCTGCTGCGGGCGACCGGTTGGGTGAACAGGGTGTCGAGGGACGAGACGGCTTTCGGCGCGGTGGGCACTGAACAGGCGGACAAGGCTAGAACCGATATCGCCAAGGTACTGGCAAAGGCAAGTTTCATGGTGTTTCTCCCGTGAAACAACATCAGTCGGACAGTTTAAAAGTCGTTAATCACGACCGTTAACTCAGACTAAACCCGCCAACCTGACAATTTGCTGAGCGAACCGCCGTTGAATAGTTTCATTTGCTGTAACTCGCAGAGGTTAATGACGCCGGGAAATAAAAAGGCGCCAATCCGCGATTTGCGCCTGATTATTTTTGGCTGGTTAAACAGCCATCAGTTTTTCAGCGGGATCAACACTTGCTCATCCGGGGCCAGCACCATGAACACCAGCAACTTCGCCGGTTTGCTCTGGCTGGCATTTTTCGACACCAGATGCTCGGAGCCGGCGGGTTCGTACCAGAACTGGCCCTTCTTGTAAGTGATCGGTGATTCACCCTTGACCTGGGAAATCACCTCACCTTCCAGCACGTAAGCCATCGCCGTGCCGTCGTGCTTGTGGGCGATAGAGGACTGGCCGGGTTTGTAGTCCACTTCGATCATCATGGCTTTTTTGCCGGGGGCGTTTTTCAGCATCTGGTCTTGCAGCACGGTGACTTTTTCTGACGGATCGTGAGCGAAGACGGCCGTGGTGCAAAGGCTCAGGGCGAGGGCGGCAGCGAAGAGGGGCAGGGCTTTCATGGCGGGTTACCTGTGATGATCGGGGGTGGTGCTGATCACAGTAGTCCGCAGGGCGGAGCATTCAAACGGCCAATATTCGGGAAGATCGGGTGACCAATCTGTGGATTTTCAGCGCTTGCAAATAAGCCATCGCTGGCAAGCCAGCTCCCACAGGATTCAGCGTCGTTCGAAAATTAATGTACGACACAAAAAATTGTGGGAGCTGGCTTGCCAGCGATGGCGTCAGCAAGTCAAACGATAGGAAACGAGTTGAAATCGACGCTATTGGCCAGCCGGCTATCAATCAGGTCAATAAACCCCTGCGCCTCGGGCCGGTTGAAATGCGCCTGCATCGCCGCCTCCGACTGCCAATGGGCGCTGACCGTCCAGCGGTGGCTGTCCTCGGGGCAGCGGTCGACCAGGTAGGAATCGCAGCCGGGTGTCTCGCGCAAGGTGTCGACGATCCTCTGCAGTTGCCTGCCCAGCTCCTCCGAGCGGCCGGCGGCGGCCTGCACCTGAACGGTGTTGATCACTTCGTTGGACATTGCTCACACTCCTTAATCAGGCCGGACGAGTCCTGCTCATTGAGGGATAACGCTGATGCAGAATAGGCCTGCACCCCCGGATCACCAATAACCAATCGGCGGTTAATCACCCAGTCCAATCATTCACGCAACTTGTTGCAGGATGTCGCGCAGGCGATCCAGAGCGATATCAATGTCCAGCGTTTCAATGGCGCCGAAACCGAAGTACAAGCCGTTTTTCGCCGGTTGCTGGTCATAGAAAATGTCGATGGAGTACAGGCCGACCTCGACCCTTTTCGCCAGTTCGATCACCAGCGGCAGATCGATCGGCACCTTGCAGAGCACCGCCATATGAAAGCCCGCACTGGCTGGCACCGCGTCGAGCCAGGGCGACAGATCGGTCGCCATGCGCGCCAGAATCCGTTCGCGGCGCTGGGCGTAAATCGCGTGGCAGCGGCGGATGTGCTTGAGCAGACAACCCTCGGCGATGAACTTGGCCAGCGCCCATTGCGGCAGGGTCGGGGCATGCTGGTCGGTGAGTTTTTTGGCGCGAATCACCGCTTCGAGGATCGCCGGCGGCAGGATCGCGTAGCCCAGGCGCAGCTCTGGCAGCAGGGTTTTGGAGAACGTGCCGACATAGGCGACGATGCCGCGCTGATCGAGGTCGTGCAGTGAGTCAGTGGGGCGACCTTCGTAGCGGAATTCGCTGTCATAGTCGTCCTCGATGATGATCGCCCCCAGCTCATAGGCCCGGGCCAGCAAGGCTTCACGGCGCGCCTGGCTCATCGACATGCCCAGCGGGAACTGGTGTGACGGGGTGACGTAAATCAGCCGCGTGCCCTCGGGAATCTGCTCGGCCACAATGCCTTCGGCATCCACCGGCACACCGACCACTTGTGCGCCGTGGGTGCCGAACAGCAGACGCGCTGGCGGGTAGCCCGGGTCTTCCATTGCCACCCGGCTGCCGGGGCTGATCAGCACGCGGGAGATCAAGTCCAGCGCCTGTTGTGCACCGTTGCACACCACGATGTCTTCGTCCTGGCAGTTGATCCCGCGTGAGAACGCGATGTGCCCGGCAATCGCATGGCGCAGCGCCGGAAGGCCTTCGGGCACGCTGTAGAAACCCTTGGAGGGGGCCATCTGGCGCATGGCGTGCGAGACGCAGCGGCGCCAGTCGTCATGGGGAAACTGGCCCTTGCTGGTGGCGCCGCCGATGAAGTCGTAGCGCAGCGAGCCTTGCAGCGTTGGGTGCTGCAGGAACATCGGCAGGGTGCGCCAGCGCTCGATCACCTCGGCGCTGGCCAGTTCAGTGTGGCTTTGCTTGCGCTGAATCTGCGCCGGGCGCGCATTGACGTAAGTGCCTTTGCCGATCACTCCGGTGAGGAAGTTTTCGTAGGTCAACTGGGCGTAGGTGTCGGAAATGGTCTTGCGCGAGATGCCCAGTTGTTCGGCCAACAGGCGGCTGGGCGGCAACTGCGTGCCCGCCGCCAGCCGCCCGGATTCGATGGCCCCGCGCAGCTGTTGGTACAACTGGCCGGCGAGGTCCTTGCGGCCGTTGATCACCACGTGAAGTTCCATACCGACGAGGCTCCGGGGGGCTATTGGTGTGCCCGCCAGATTACCGCTGTTGCGTGTTCGGCAATAGTTGCGCACCACAAAAACCCGAAATTGGCCTCAATCCCCTGTCGGAGTGAGCCTGCTCGCGATAGCGGTGTATCAGGCGAAATATTCTTTGGATGTGCCGACGTAATCGCGGGCAAGCCCGCTCTCACAGTGTTTTGCAGTGCCCGCAAGAAATCGTATTTTTCCTGTCAGTGGTGTAGCGGTTTTCCGTGCAATTGGGGCTGTAACGCGCAGGTGTCGGCGTTTACGGTGAAGTCATTATTCCGTCTGCCGAGACCTGCCCATGAGCCCGCGCCTGGATTACTACAATGCGTCGCCCAAGGCGATGAAAGCGATGATCGCGATGGAGGCGCTGACCAGCCACCTGAGCATCGAACAGCCGTTGCTGCAACTGATCAGGATCCGTGCCTCGCAGCTCAATGGCTGCGCGTTCTGTACTGACATGCACTCGGTGGATGCACGGCGCGCGGGGGAGAGTGATCGGCGTTTGTATGCGATCGCGGTGTGGCGTGACAGCGGCTTCTTCAACCCGCGTGAGCGTGCGGCGCTGGCCTGGACCGAGGCGGTGACGTTGTTGGCTGAAAGTCATGTGCCCGATGAGGTGTACCAGCAGGCCAAGGCGCAGATGAGCGAAGCGGAACTGGTGGACCTGACGATCGCCGTGACCACGATCAACAGCTGGAATCGCCTGGCCGTCAGCTTCCGCCAAACCCCCAGTGACTGACGTACACATTCACCTGTGGCGAGGGGATTTATCCCCGTTGGGTTGCGAAGCAGCCCCCAAACCTTACAACTCGGTACATCAGGCTCACCCTGCGCAGCGGGTTTACGACTGCTGCGCAGCCGAACGGGGATGAATCCCCTCGCCACAGGTTGGGAGCCTCCCTGCAGGTTAGTGAGTCTCCCTGCAGGTTGGTGAGCTTCCCTACAGGTTGGGAGCCTGCCTACAGGTTGTGAGCCTGCCTACAGGTTATTGAGCCTCCCTGCAGGTGTGTGAGTTCGCTCCTTACAGGTTAGTGAGTTGCCTCCTTACAGGTGTGTGAGTTCCTTGCCCCCAGGTGGATGTGTCATTTATTGATGAGTGGAGAGGTGCCGGCATTGGCTGGTGGGCGTTGCGGTTTTACCGAGGTGCCGAAAGTATTGCCCATTCGCGTGCTGGTCGCGGCCGGGGTTGCGAGGCCCACCTGATTCGGTGGCCGCTTGTTGACGGGCACATTCAGCGCTTGCTGATTTTTCTCCGCCGCCGCTGCGCCTTGCGGGTTGTTGCCCATCTGCTGGCTCAGGCAATCGTAGTTCGGCGCCTTGTACCCGCCGACCGTCACCTCGACACAGCCCAAGGGGTCTTCGGCAAAAGCGCTCGACAGCGCCGTCAACAACAGCCCGCCAAGGCTGAATCGCCACAGTGTGTTCATGCTCGCCTCCTGGCCGGCCCGGAGGGGCCGCGCTATGGCTTGAGTCTAGTGCAAGCCTTGCGCAAATCCCGTGATGGTTTTTTTGCACCGTCCGTCACACCAGATTCATAAACAGCCCTCAGGATGACGATTTCCAAGGATTCGTCAGCCGTGCAGCGAGGCAGTTCCAGGGACGGTTTTCAGCGTTCAACGAGACTTGTGCGCCGGATGTGTCTGGGGTGGCTGCTTGGCTGTGCAGCGGGCCACGCCATGGCCGACGCGGTGCCGGCGGACTTGCGCATGACGCTGCATATTCCGGCACAGGATCTGGCGCACGCGCTGGACCAGTACAGCCACGCCACCGGCGTAGCGGTGCTGGTCGACAGTCAGTTGAGTCGCGGTCGTCGCTCGCTGGCAGTGGACGGTGAGTACACCGCCGCCGATGCCTTGCGTCGATTGCTCGGCGGCAGTGGTTTGATGGCGCGTTATGCCCGGGACGATGCGTTTACGTTGCAAGTGGCGCAGGTCGAAGACGTGCCGGCGCCGCCACAAAAACAGACGCCCGAAAGCGTTGCCGTCAACCGCAGTTACGCCACGGCCGTGCAAGCGGCCATCGAGCGCAACCTGTGCCGTTCGCCGCTGACCCGTCCGGGCAGTTATCGCGCGGTGTTGCAGGTGTGGGTCGGGCGTGACGGCGTGGTGCAGCACAACCGGTTGGTCACCTCGACCGGCGATGTACGGCGCGACAATGCGCTGGTAGAGAGCTTTCGCAATCTCAGGATCGACCGGCCGACGCCCAGCGCCTTGCGTCAGCCGGTCACGTTGCTGTTGTTACCGGAGTCGTCAGGGAAACGCATGGAATGCACCACATGGGAAGGAGTTTCCGGGGGATGAAAGACACCGGACAAGGTTCGATGGTCCAACTGTTCCTGACGTCCTACGAGGACTTTCGGGTGCGCCTGCGCAGGCGTCTCGGTTCGGAAGACCTGGCCAACGACGTGCTGCACGAAACCTACCTGCGGGTCGACCGCATGGAGACGCCGCCGAACGTCCTGCGGCCCAACGCCTACCTCTATCGCATGGCCCTGAACATCGCTGCCGACCGCCGCCAGGCCGATGCACGCCTGCTCACCGGCGAGGAAGTCGAGGAACTGCTGCAAATCGGTGACGAAGCCCTCGATCCGGCGCGGGTGGTGGGCGGGCAAAAGGAAATCCAGTCCCTGCTCAGTGCCCTCTACGAGCTGCCCGCACGCCGTCGCAGAATTTTCATCGCTGCGCGGCTGGAAGAGGCGCCGCACCTGGAGATTTCCCAGCGTTTTGGCATTTCCACGCGCATGGTCGAGAAGGAAATCAAAGCCGCGTTGGGCTTTTGTGCAGCGAAACTGGAAAGAAAAGTGTTTCAGCGGTTCGGTCGCGGGGCCGGAAAACCGTCTTCTGAATAGTGCCCGATCAATTCGTTGAGAATCTGCGCGTTTGAACATCTTTCGACTGACACCTGCCGAGCCATCGGCGGCCGACAATCTGCACAGCGAAGCCCGCGACTGGCTGGTCCTGCTGACCTCCGGCCGCGCCACCGTGGCCGATGCCCGCGCCCTGCGCGACTGGTGCGCACAGAGTGCCGAGCATGCGCAGGCGTTCGAGCAGGCCAAGGTTATGTGGCATCAGTTGCAACCGGCCATGGAGCAGATGCAGGCGCCCCGGCGCTTCGGTCGCCGGGCGTTTCTCGGTGGCGCGATTGCTGCGTCGGCGGCGTTTTTGCTGGTGCGCGGGACGATTCCTGGCGGGTTTGAAGGGCTGGGCGCTGACTACATAACCGAAGTCGGTCAGCAGCGTCGTTTCGAACCGGCGCAGGGTGTGAGCCTGGAGCTGAACACCCAGACGCGGATCAACCAGCGCGCAGTCGATGACGGCGTGCAGGGTTTTGAGCTGGTCAGTGGTGAGGTTGAAGTGCAGACCGCGCGGTTGCCGCTGGCGATGCAGGCTGGGGGAGGGTGGTTGCGGGCGAGTCAGGCGCGTTTCAACTTGCGTAACACTGATCAGCAAGTTTGCGTGACCTGCCTTGATGGTACGGTTGAAGTCGACGTAGAAGGCCGCAGCCTGCGCCTCGAACCGGGGCAGCAAGTGACCTACGATGCGCGGCAGGTTGGCAGTGTGCAGAGTGTCGACACCGCGGCGGTGATGAACTGGCGTCAGCAGGTGTTGGTGTTCAACGGCGCCACGCTCAGCCAGATGGTTGATGAGATCAACCGCTATCGGCCTGGGATGTTGTTGCTGCTTAACCGGGAGCTGGGGCAGCGGCGGGTGCAGGCGCGGTTCAGTCTTGATCAACTTGCCGGGGTTGCGTTGTTGATTCGCGATGCTTATGGCGTCAAATGCACTGAGTTGCCGGGTGGCGTCGTTGTTTTGAGTTAGTGGGTTTGAACGTGTACATATCCGTTGCTGCGGTAACGGCCGCTTAGGGTTCCGCCCTTACGGCGGGTCACCTTTTCCAAACGCCGAAAAGGTAACCCAAAAGGCTTGCTCCTACGTGCGGCCCGCTCGCTGGGGCTCGGGGTTCCTTCGCTCCGGTATCCATCCGGGCGCATCGCCTCCGGTTTGCTTCGCTGCACCTCCTCTCGATGTGTTTGGCTGCGCCAAACGGTCGCTGCGCTCCCACCCCCGGATGAATCCCTCCACTCAGCCTTCCGAAGTCGCCCATGGATCAAGATCAAAAGCTGCAGCCGAGCTTGCGCTCATCCTGTTGAGTGGGGCGGCTTTGCCGCTTGGGTTGTGCGCACATTGAAACGGTGGGAGCGAGCTTGCTCGCGAAGGCGGCCTGCCAGCCGACCAATCCCCAACTGACTCCACCCAACCCCTGTGGGAGCTGGCTTGCCAGCGATGACGTCCTGACATCCAACCAACCTCCAACTGCCCGCCCTCAATCCCTGTGGGAGCTGGCTTGCCAGCGATGGCGCCCTACCAGCCAACCAATCCCCAACTGACCTCACCCAATCGGCGTCGTTGTTTTGAGTTAGTTGGTTTGAACGTGTACATATCCGTTGCTGCGGTAACGGCCGCTTAGGGTTCCGCCCTTACGGCGGGTCACCTTTTCCAAACGCCGAAAAGGTAACCCAAAAGGCTTGCTCCTACGTGCGGCCCGCTCGCTGGGGCTCGGGGTTCCCTCGCTCCGGGCTCCATCCGGGCGCATCGCCTCCGGTTTGCTTCGCTGCACCTCCTCTCGATGCATTTGGCTGCGCCAAACGGTCGCTGCGCTCCCACCCCCGGATGAATCCCTCCACTCAGCCTTCCGAAGTCGCCCATGGATCAAGATCAAAAGCTGCAGCCGAGCTTGCGCTCATCCTGTTGAGTGGGGCGGCTTTGCCGCTTGGGTTGTACGCACATTAAAACGGTGGGAGCGAGCTTGCTCGCGAAGGCGGCCTGCCAGCCGACCAAACCCCAACTGACTCCACCCAACCCCTGTGGGAGCTGGCTTGCCAGCGATGACGCCCTGCCAGTCAACCAATCCCCAACTGACGCCACCCAATCCCACTGTGGGAGCGAGCTTGCTCGCGAAGACGTCCTGACAGCCAACCAATCCCCAACTAACCTGCCCAATCGGCGTCGTTGTTTTGAGTTAGTTGGTTTGAACGTGTACATATCCGTTGCTGCGGTAACGGCCGCTTAGGGTTCCGCCCTTACGGCGGGTCACCTTTTCCAAACGCCGAAAAGGTAACCCAAAAGGCTTGCTCCTACGTGCGGCCCGCTCGCTGAGGCTCGGGGTTCCTTCGCTCCGGGATCCATCCGGGCGCATCGCCTCCGGTTTGCTTCGCTGCACCTCCTCTCGATGCATTTGGCTGCGCCAAACGGTCGCTGCGCTCCCACCCCCGGATGAATCCCTCCACTCAGCCTTCCGAAGTCGCCCATGGATCAAGATCAAAAGCTGCAGCCGAGCTAACGCTCATCCTGTTGAGTGGGGCGGCTTTGCCGCTTGGGTTGTACGCACATTAAAACGGTGGGAGCGAGCTTGCTCGCGAAGGCGGCCTGCCAGCCGACCAATCCCCAACTGACTCCACCCAACCCCTGTGGGAGCTGGCTTGCCAGCGATGACGCCCTGCCAGTCAACCAACTCCCAACTGACCTCACACGATCCAATTGTAGGAGTGGGCCTGCTCGCGATGACGGCCTGACATCCAACCAACCTCCAACTGACCGCCCCCAATCCCTGTGGGAGCTGGCTTGCCAGCGATGACAACCTACCAGCCAACCAATCCCCAACTGACCTAACCCAATCCCAACCCAGGACCTGCCCACATCACAGCCAGTCTCACTCCAACGGCCCAATCACCTGCCGATACCTTTCAACCCCCTGCGCCGTCTGCCGGGTCAGCCGAATCTCCAGCCCCACCGGATTCTCCCGCCGATTGCCACTCAACTGCCGCCACCCCTTGTCCGGCTCCCAAACCCGCACCTGCGCATCGCTGACCTCGCTTAACACCGCCACGCCATCGGTCGGCGCCGGCAGCGGATAACGACTCCGCGCCGCCGCCACCGCACGGTACAACGTGTCGCCCTTAAGCCACCAACGCACCCGCTGCAAAGCCCCAGGCTGGTCAGCCGCGGTGCGAATGATATCCAGCCGAAACCCCTTGCTATCACTGCTACGTACAGTCATCGCGGGCGGCGCCGTCACTGGCTCATCGTTCGCGCCGACTTTCTTCGGCTCACTCAATTCAATGCCCGCACGCATGTCCACATCCCGCTGCAGCTGATTCAACGTCCGCAGCAGGGCGTCACTCTGTTCACCACTGGCCTGCAAATGACTGTCCGCCCGCGTCACACTGTCCAGCCCACGCCAGGCAATCAAACTCACCACCGCCATCAGCAGAATCGCGACCATCACCTCAATCAGCGTAAAACCCTGTTGGCCCTTCATTGCACACGAATCCGGCCAGCGCCATCGCGCAGGACACTCAACTGATTGGCGCCATCCGACAACGTCAGTTGCAGCGGCGGATTGATCCACTCAGCGTTGAGCACGACTTTCTGTTTCGGCTCGACCCGCACCTGCACCTTCGGGCTCTGCCACGGCCGCGGGCGCAATTGCGCATCGTCATTGAAATGCTCGAAACCCTTGCCGCTGTCACTGCGCCGACTGAAGCGAAAACCCTTGGCATCGCTGACCCACACAATCGGCCGGCCATCCGCCCGCGCCTCGGCCTGCGCCACCTGCAGCAGTTGCGCCACACGCTCGGCGTCCTTGCGCAGCAATTGCAGCGGATCGGGCTTGATACTCAAGCTGATCGCCGCACTGGCGATGCCGATGATCACCAGCACCACCATCAGCTCGATCAGGGTAAAGCCCTGTTGCTTGCCCACGTTCATCGGTTGCGCGCTCCTTTGCGTCGACGTTCATCCTGCACGGCCAACATGTAAGGCGTGTGAAATAAAACCGTGAGAATTGCCGCGTAGTCTGTCAGGTGGGACTAAAAGGAGATTCAGCCCATGACATTCGCCACACGCTTTTCCCCACCACAAATGATCCAGGCCCTGGCCCTGCTGGCCACACTGGTCGGCGTGGCGACCTGGTCGTCACTGCTGCTGACCACCGCCGAATCCCACACCCCGACCGCCGCCCCACAATTGATCGCTGCGCGCAGCGACAGCCCGGCGTTGCAGTGGTTTTCCAATCAAACAGCGCCAGTGGACATCAAGGTGAGCGGGGTGATGGCGGGGAGTCGGGGGGCGGTGGCGATACTGAGCCTGAACGATGGGCCGCCGCGTAGTTTTTTGCAGGGGGAGAAGGTGGGGCCGGGGGTGAAGTTAGTGGCGGTGGAGGGGATGGGGTGGTGATTGAGCAGGGGGAGAGGGTAAGGTTGGAGGTGGAGAGGTTGGCGGAGGGGGTGGTGTTGCCTAGGTTGGTGAGGCCGTGATTTGGGGAGTTGAGCTCATTTATTTTGGTCGTTTGGTTGGGGGGGCAGTTCAACTGTCTCAGCAAAAAAATGGACTGAGAAGCAGAGTATTTGGTGTTGCCTTCGACCAGAAGTAGGTCGTTATGAATGGCCGCTATCGGCCAGAAGTGGACGCTCGAATGTGTCTTTAAAACTAGGGGCGACTCATGTAGATGGAAATACGAATTGCTGAGTGCTAAAGAGAGCGGCTCGCACGTAGGAAATTTCCTACAGATCAGTCGGAAAAGCCTGAATTTTTGCCGCTAAATTTCCTGTTCAAATTTCTCCTCAGTGACTTTCGAGCGCCGGCTTGTTTAAGCCTGTCCTGAAAAAAATCAATGAATGAGAGATTTATGAACAGCATCTACCGAACTATATGGAATCGCACGTGCACCTATTTTACGGTGCCGTCGGAGTCGGCGTCGGCGTCTGGCGTATTAAAATCGCGAAACAGCGTTGCGCGCTTATCTTCAAGAGCCCCGGCTTTTCCCTTGAGCACGTTGTCTGCCAGCTTGTTGTTGGCCTTTTCCAGCATGGGGCACGCTACTGGTGTGCTCGTCGACGGTACGATCTATAACGGTACCGGGAAAATGGTGACATCAGGTGACAACACCCCTGCATTGCGGGTTATGAATGTCGGTGAGGCGACTTGGAGCAACGGTATTCTCAGCACTTCAGGCACTGGCTTGGGCGCGGTGCTGGTAGAAACCAGCTCCACGCTGAACTTGATCGGCATGACCGTAAATTCCCTCATGGCCAATACGGCTGGGTTGGTGGCGTCTGGTGGCTCTAAGGTAAACCTCCAAAACACCGAGGTCGCTACGCTGGGCAACAGCGTCGCGTTGGATGTCAAAGAAGCAAGCCAGCTAAGTGGTAACAATGTGCAAATCAATAGCACAGGTTCGGGCCTGCTCGTGACGAATTCGACGGCTGATGTCAGCAATCTCGATATCGTTACCCTCGGAGCCAACGGTTATGGAATTGCAACAATGGGAACCAGCAACGTCAACGTTCGCGGAGGCTCCATTAAAACCACCAATAGCAGGGGCTATGGAATATACGCCACCGCAGGCGGGACGGTGGTGGGGGAAGATATTGCGATCAGTACTTCAGGTGACAACAGTCGTGGAGCGCTGGCCTCAGGAGAGGGGGCTCACATAAGTCTGGACGGCGGCAGCATAACTACCACCGGATCAGGGTACGCCTATGGTGCTCAGGCATCCCAAGGGGCGACCGTTGATGTCAAGAACATGGACATCAACTCTAACGCCGAAGCCGTATTTGCTGATGTTGGAGGGACGGTGAATGTTGAGTCGTCAAACCTGCACTCAACGGCCACTGCCATCTCGGCCAAACAGGGAGGTGTGGTCAATGCGAACAATGTGAAGATCACCAGCGACGGATCGGGACCTATGCTCCGGGCATCTGCAGGCTCAAATCTCAACCTGACGAACAGTGAAGTGGATTTAGGCGAACACGGCTTCTGGAGCAGCAAAATCGATGGCGGGAAAGCAACGTTCGATAATGTCCGCATCCACGGCGAGCACGGCGGCATCGGTCTTTACTCCGCATCTGGGGGTACTGTCATCGGTAAGAGTGTCGATATCGCTCTCAATGGTAATGGCAGCTACGGTGTCTATGTAGGGACGGACGTCGGTTCATCGTTGAGCCTCGAAGACTCACGTGTTGTGGTCAATGGTACGACCGCTGTCGGGATCGCCGCTCTGACATCGGGCCAGCATAGCGTTCATCTCAAAAACAGCCTGGTAAGCTCCAATGACTATGCTATCAAGGGAGGGGTTCTCGCCGGTGTTGATGTGACCGCTGACGGTTCAACGATTGAAGGCAACATCTTGATGGGCTCCCGAAGCGTGGAGACGAGCGGCAAGAAAATCGAACGTATGACACTGGCCGCCACCAATGGGTCGCGACTGAAAGGCGACGTGTCGATCGACCATGATCACACGCTAGACAGCGGCATCAACCTTGAAAATGGTTCGACCTGGCAAGGTGCAGCGCAATGGTTGGATAAACTGGGTGTAAACAGTGGAAGCGCCTGGACAATGTCTGGCAACTCTTCGTTGGGTGCTCTTTCGTTGAACGACGGCCGTGTAAATTTCGACCACTCCAGCGGCTTGTTCAAAACGCTGACGGTGGGCAATTTGAGCGGCAATGGCAGCTTCTTGCTCAACACTGACCTGGCAACGCTGCAAGGCGACTTGCTCAAGGTTGAAGGACAAGTTGACGGGGAGCACACGCTGATCGTTGCCGATTCCGGCCACCAGGCCCAAGGCGGAGCACTGATGCTGGTGGATACCAACGGCGGCGCGGGCAAGTTCGATTTGTACGGCGGTAAAGTCGACGTGGGTGCCTTCCGTTATGGCCTCGAGCAGCGTGGCGATGACTGGTACCTGGCCGGCACTGCACAGGATGCGGGCGGTGGCGAGGGTCCAGTGGGTGATACCGGTGGTGGTGCCGGAAGTATCGTTGCGCCCATTGATCCCATTATCAGCAATCCTCAACCAGAGAACCTGAGCAAGGGCGCGAACGCTGCCATCGCTCAACAGGCGGCGGCCACAGGACTCATCGGTGCGCAGATGAATGCCTTGACCAAACGACTGGGCGAGTTGCGTATGGGCAATGATGAGGGCGGTCTGTGGACACGTGGCTTCGGTAAGGAGCAGCGCATCGATACAGGTTCCAGCCGAGCCTTTGAGCAACAGGTCAACGGTTTCGAGATCGGCGCCGACAAGGCCATTCCTTTCTACAACGGCAAGCTGTACCTCGGCGGTATGGCAGGACAAGGTGAGGCTCGTCAGAACTTCGGCGAAGGCAGCAAAGGCCAAATCGACAGCGCCATGCTCGGCACCTATGCCACCTACATCGACCAAAACGGCGTGTATGTGGACAGCGTGTTGAAATACACCCACTTGGAAAACAAGGTCGACATCACCAGCAATATGGGTAAGAAGGTGGATGGCAAATACAAGAATCACGCAATTGCGGCGAGCGTAGAGGTGGGTAAGCAAATCGATCTTGGACAAGGCTGGTTCGTCGAACCACAACTGGAAGTGCAAGCGTTCCGCGTGGGCAGTGGCGATTACACCGCAAGCAATGGCTTGAAAGTCGAACAGGACGCCGTTACTTCTGTTCAGAGCCGAGTTGGCAGCCTGTTCGGTCGTAACATGAAGCTGAATAACGGTATGACTGTGCAGCCATACGCCAAAGCATCGTGGATAACCGAACATGCCGGTGACAGCCAGGTGAGCGTCAACGACGTAAGTCTGGACAGCAAATTGCCGGGCTCGCGGGCCGAAATCGGTGGCGGGGTGATCCTGCAAACCGCCGAGAAGCACAAGTTCTTCATCGACGCGGAATACACTAAGGGCGATGGCATAGAACAGCCTTATTCGGTGAACCTGGGCTACCGCTACGCTTGGTAAAATTCTCTGCTGAAGGCAGTTTCAAATAAGCGAACAAGACCCGGATCTTTTAATTCGGGTCTTGGTCGTTTCTATTGGTGATGACAAGAATCGCCAGTGCAATTTCATCATTCCAGGCAAGAAACAATTTCTACGTAAGAAAGCAACTGCGTCTATAGCCGGTTGGTACTCAGGACTTTTATACGATTGACGTTTGGGTTGGCACTTGGTGGTTTAGACCACTGCCCACTTATGGCTGTGGATTCAACCGGTCACGCCAATGTTTAAAAAGACATCTCCAAACACTCTCGCAGGCTACACATCCTTGCGCCTTTGCCTACAGCTACGCCAGAATCCGCCGGCTTGTGCGCTTTTGGGTCGGATTCTATTGTGGTCCGGTCGCTGACGAATCAGCGATCGGGTTTGGTAGCCCGGTTTAGACTTGGCGCATAGCGTCACCCGATACAGGCCTTTTTGGGGCTGTGTATTTATGGTGGTCATGCGCAGGGCGTCTTCGGGCGCGCCGGTTCTCCAAGTCACCGGTCTACCAACCTTCGTATGGCCACCACCCCTTCGTTTGGTAGCGAAAGATGATGGCTCCTTTTCTATGACTTGGAGATTCACTCATGATCAAACCAACACCCAACCCACCCGAAACCGACTCGGTTTCCCCCTACGAATCCCTCGATTCCAAAAAACTCCACGAAGCCGCCGACCGCGCCCTCGATCATTACCTCTGTCCGCCCGGTTCCACGCCGCTCCCTCGTAAAACCCGTGGGATGTATGCCGTGACTGCGGACAACAAAAATGAAGAGCTGCTGATTGATGCCAGTGAAACACTGGCTTCGGCCAAGGCCATTGCTCATGACGCTGCGAGCCTGTTGCCCGTGGCACAGCGGCGGACGTTGTTGGGGATTGCGCAGTTGATCATGCTCGGGGAGTTGGCGGTGAATCGGGCGTTGGATAATTTGCAGTTGCCTGGGTGATGTAGGTGTCGGGATCACCTGGTGATTGATCGGGTGTCCGTTCGGGCGTCTTCGCGAGCAGGCTCGCTCCCACAGGGTTTTGTGCTGATTGCAGATGTTTTGTTTGGCGTTGAAATCTGTGGGAGCGGGGCGATTGCTTTTCTGCGTCGTTTTCATGTGGTTTGTTGCTGCTTTCGGCATTGCGCCTGGAAAAATCAGCGGCGGATCTGTTCAAGGAGGGAGGTGATCGACCATCACCCTTGCGGGTGATGGGTTCTATGCATCACGCGGATTATATATTCGGGGTGTAAGAGAAACTCTGCGAAGCTTCGGTATCGGTGAATGGCGTGACGCGAGTTTTCTTGTTGAACAGGCCATTGATGACCGAGCCGGGGAACATCTCGATGGCGTTGTTGAACAGTTCGACGTTGCGGTTGTAGATGGTGATGGCTGCGCCGACGTTCTCTTGTTGTTCGGAAATTTCACGCATCATGTTGTTCGCCGCTTCTGATGCTTTCAGGTCAGGGTAGGCCTCGAAAGCGATGCGTAAGCCACCCATCAGCTCCCGGGTGGCGGTTTCAACGGTCGTTAGGGCATTGCCATTGGCGCCCGCAGGCAGGGCGTTGACCGCGCTGCGCAGGCCGGTGATCTTCTCCAGGAGGCTGGCCTCGTAGACCATGAAATCTGCGAGCACTTTTTGCAGCTGGTCGAGAACTTTGGTCTTCTGGCGTTCGTAAACGAGGACGTCCGACCATGCACGTTGTACTCGGTTGTGTCCCCCGATAATGCCGTTATAAATGCTGAAGCCCGCTACGATTATGACGACAGCGATAACAGCGGAGAGGATGAGTGCAATGTCCATGGCTTACTTCTCTTGGCGTTGTTTTGGGGGAGTGGCGGTAAAGGTAAAGTTGTCATCGTGCAGCTCACTGAGTGCATGGCTCCATTGGAGCGCAGACATCAGACGTGGCAGTTCGATACCGGCAGAAATTTCTTCGTAAAAATTGTTGGGCGAAGCCAGCGAATACTGGGCACCGAACGCGAACAGGTCGTTGCTCTCAAAACTGAGGCAGAGCTCTCCACTGTCGGAGAACTCCAGGTTTGGACGATGGAGGATGTCGAACAGCTTCAGCAAGTGGAGCACCGTCGAAGGCTTGATGAATTTCGCGCAGAGCATCTCGCTGCGACCGGTCAAACGGAACGCTTTATTGAAATCCGGAGAAGCCGTGTCCATGGGATGCGAATAGTCGTTCTGGGACTGGTGATCAGATCTGACCGATATTCCGGTGACCCATGGAAAGTCGATGACCAAACTGTAGCGATCGTAGTGGTCATAAACCACTCGAGTCTCGGTTTTGGTATTGCCCTTTTCGTCGGTAACCGTGGTATGCACCTCGCGTCGGTTGACATAGTGCAGCTGGCGGTACGTGAAAGGGAGGTTGCGCAACGTGCCGGTAAACTCACCCTGTATCGACTCGACCAACTTGCGGCTGTAGTCGCCGCGACGGTAATCACCAAATTCCGTGTCCAGCTCTTTGAGGGTTGCGGCCGAGTCTTCTCTCAGGAAAGTCAGTCCGTTGTGGAAGTAGGATGACAGTCGAGCAATTCTTTTACTGAGCGACGGCAACCGATCAGATTTGGATTTCATCCATGCCAGACTCCAAACGGCAATCACGATGCCAAAAAAACCAGTACCCATGCCGAACGAGTCGGGATCAATTTCCAACCGGTAAAAGAACAGAGCGACGCTATGGATGTTTCCAATCCAATAAAGGGCCACAGCGCTCGCAAGCAATAACAGGCCGGTGCCGAAAAACCACCATGCACGTGTGCGATCGAATTCGAGCGGGCCGTTGTACAAGGCAAACTCATGGATCACGTTCAGGAGGTCGGCGTTGGATTCAGCCCTGTCAATACTGGCTTCGCTCACCGTCAGCAACTCAGTGAGTCGCGCGTTCTGCGATGCGCTGGGCATGTAGACATCCTTCAACGAGAGCAAGGTCGAAGACTCACAAAAGCATAGCGATGGCGTCCTGGCCTCACATCGGATTCAGGGATGCCTGGTGCGGGAGCAATGGTCCGGATTGAGGATTTGGCTCTATTCATAATCTGTCAGAAACATTGAAAAGGAGTGGACGATACCATTGTCATGCGCTGACCGCTTGTGGCGGATACGTGTCTCTGGAAATGGTCGAGCATTCGGCAGGCAGTAGTCTGTGGCCCCTGTCCGTGCATCGGGCGTTGTCATGACAGTTACCTAGGCGACCGATTGATAAAGACGCAATCCAGCCGCACGCCATTCTGTCATTTGGTTGGTGTCAGTTCAGGCAAAGCGGCGTTTATGAAATTCAGGGCGATTCATATGTTTTGAAAGTGTGCGCTGCAATGGCGCACTTAAATTGTCAGACAATGATCGAACTGGCCGGATTCGGAGACTTTCGTAGCACTATCTCGGTGCGAATGTATAACAGTTACGCACCAAGTTAAGCGCAAAAAGTTTTTTTGATTTTCATTCTTGACAGCTGTTTTTGTTTGTTTAAATCTCACTTCGCCGAATGGTTCGGCTTCATTGAAGATAAGGAGAGTGTCATGACCGTTATTAATCTCGAATCGAAAACCTTGGCTAACTGGACTCAAGCGGCAGGTCCGGTTAAAACCACCGTCAAGTGATGTTCAGGCCCGGAAGAAGTTCTTCCGGGCTTTTATTTTTGCCAGTCTCAAGGACGAGAGTAGTGCCTTCCTATATCAGTGATAATATTTTTTTTCTGATCAAGAATAAGCAGTTGGTGCTATGGGACTATCAAGCACACAAGCAATATTCCATCGCTCCGCAGTATCTTTGTCGGTTGCTGCATCTGAGTCAGAATCCAGACGAAGAGCCGGATTCACAAGACGCAATCGACCAGGAATTGCTGGCGGCGGACGTACTGTCAGAGACTGAATTTCCCGCGATGGAATGGGGCTGGGATGATCTATCCCGCATCTTTCACGTTGGCACCAGCAAGATCGACTATGCGGCGCGACCCGAAAGCGTCCATGAATGGGCAATGGCCTATCAATCGGCGTGTGAAGAAGCCTTCACTGTTCCGGTGCCGAAGTTAAGGCATGAAGTTCAGGATAAGGATGAAAGGCGACGTATTGCTTTAACACGACCGGAAACTACTCAGCATCATGACTTGCATAGCACGTTGTTAAAACGACGCAGCGTCAGGGAGTTCCTTCCTGTGGCGGTCACGAAGCAACAGGTAGCATCAATACTTTATTATTCGCTGGCGTATCTTCCTTTTCGCGCTCTTGAAACTAGTCTGCTGTGTCCCGATGAACTACGGCATCGCAGAACTAGCCCTTCAGGCGGCGGACTTAATGCGATTGAAGGATATGTTTATATCAGGAATGTCGCGCAGATCCCGCCTGGGTTTTATTACTACAACCCTGTCGAGCACCAGTTGGAAGCCATAAGTAACGATCTCGATTTCAGTTTGGGTCAGGCACTCAACGGGCAATTCTTTGCGCAAGATATTCCGTTCGGTATTTTCCTGACGTGCCAGTTTGACCGGCTTTGGTGGAAGTATCCGCACTCGAGAGCCTACCGCGTCGCGCTGTTGGATGCCGGCCATATCTCCCAGACCGTGCAGCTTGTTTCAACTGCGCTGGGTCTCGGGACTTGGGTCTCTGCCGCTATTGATGAATCGTGTCTGGAGCCATTGTTGGGCGATCTCCACTCGTCAGCGCCCTTGTTGTTTGTCGGGGCCGGTGTCAGCACCGGCCGGGACATGCCGGCGGCTTTGGAAGCGCTGCATGCCAGCGAGGGAGCGCGGGAAGATGATTGAGGAAATGAGTTCGATCGACACCGATGCGCTGCAAGTCTTTTCAGACTGGAACGACGCCGCCACCGTGCGGACGCGGCCTAACGCCTATGACCTGTCCGGCTGGACGCAGGGGGGCGAACAGGACAAGGACTGGTTTGTGCCGGCGGCAACTCCCTGGCTCGCCGACGAGGCGGTTCATTGCCATGGCGACGCCGTGAGGCAGGCGATATTGGCCAGGTATCTGGTGATGTTCCTCGACTACACGACTGAACTGGAGACGCGCATTGTCAATCGCGCGATCACAACCATTGCGCATGATCGGATTGGCTTGGGTTTGTCTCCGGCGCTGAAACTCACAGGCCTCAAGTTATATGCCGACGAGGCCTACCATGCGGTGATGTCGGCGGAGGTCGCCAATCAAGTCAGCGCTATTTATGGAATTGCCAATCGGGAAGTTGCCTCAGAGCGCGTCCGGAATATCCGGGCGCTGGTGAACACGGTTGAGCCTGTCCATACCGAGTTGGCCTGGTTCGTTGTTGGATTTGTTTCTGAAACGGTGATTACCAAGGAATTTCTGAAGATCTCCAAGGCAACCGTTTATGCCCCCGTCTACCGGATGCTGCGTGACCACCTTGAGGACGAACTCAAGCACTCACTTTATTTTTCGCACCTTTTTACAATTGTTTGGCTGGGCGCTTCCGACGCTCAGAAAACCTTCATGTCGGGTTTTATCGTTCAAGCCATTTACGAGTTTTTCAGGCTGCATGAAACCTGGTTGTTCGAGAACTTGAAGTGTGTGGGCGTTGATGCCACCAGTGCGTGGCTTATCCATGAAAGGCAACAAGGCCATGCGCCTCATCGTGCCAGGGCCCGAGCCGGGTGCACCGCAACGATAACGGCGATGAAACGCAGTGGTTTTTTCAAAGACCCCATGAACGTGAAGCGCTTTGCCGAGGCAGGGCTTATCGAATGACAGCCAAAGGGAGAATACGGTGAACGTTAAGCTCAAATCGCCTTCGAAGGCCTCTGCACTTTTCTTGCTGTCGGTCATGGTTGTACTCGGCGTGTTCCCGCTCGATGTATTACTTCCGTCTTATCCGGCGTTGGCGGATGCGTTCGGGATGCAAGTCAATGAGGTCACATTCTTTGTGGCGACCTTTGCGGTCGGGTTCTCCCTCTCTCAAATCGTGGTAGGGCCGCTGTCCGACAAATATGGTCGACCTGTAATGCTCAAGCTTGGGTTGGTGGTGTCGCTGCTGGGGATTACGGGTTGCCTGCTCTCCAGCACTCAAGTGCAGTTTGCCTTGGCGCGAGTGGTGCAGGGGGTAGGGTGCGGATGCTTTGTGCTGGCTCAAGCGATTGTTCAGGATGTTTTCACGGCTGAAGATCGACAGCGGATTCGTATTTACATGCTGTCGTTAAGCGGACTGTGTATTTCGTTCTCGCCGTTGTTTGGGACCTATTTGCAGTACACCCTGAATTGGCAAGGGAGTTTCTACGTGTTTGCTGGCCTGGCGGTGATCTTGTTGGGGCAAACGTTGTGGTTTTTCCCCAAATTGCAGGATCAGTCGCTGACGTCGCAATCGCAAAAGCTGGAAATATTGAAGCGTTATGCGGATATCTTCAGCTTTAAACCTTTCGTGTATTCGTGGATGACATCGGCAATGGCGTTTTCTTGCCATTTTGGCTTCATTGCGATTTCTCCAATCATCTTCCTCGAAACGCTGCGGGTGTCCTCGTTGACTTATTCATGGGTGCTTCTGGCCTATGGAGGCGCCTATGTGGTGGGCGGGTTATTGGCCACGCGGTTATCCAAAACACTGACGATCGACACGCAAATCAAGCTGGGCTTGGCGATCTCGGGGCTGTCCGGTCTGATTATGGTGGGGTTGATTCAGTTCCAGCTCTCCATCGCCACGGTGGCCATACCGATGATCATCTGCACCGTAGGCACCACGCTGGTCAGACCCGCTGCGGCGTCCAGGGCCATGGAGATGTTCAGCGAAAAGGCGGGGGCCTCGTCGGCGGCGGGCGGCACTCTGATGTTTGTCACGGCTGGGGTCGTCAGCGTGCTGCTCGCCGTCGCACCCTTTCCTCCGCAGGAGAGCCTGGCCGCCTTCATCTTGATCGCAACGGTACTCGGCTATGGCTTCAACAAATGGGGAGTGGCTGAGGGGGCGGCGCTTGAGAGCGTCCCGGCCAAGTGAGCGTTAGGCTGGCGGGGCTGGGTTGCGGGGGGAGGGTGAGCCTTCTTGCCAGGTCCTTCGAGTAAGTTTGTTGCCGCTTATGGTAGTGCGTGTGGAAAATCAGGGTCGGCATTGTCATGGCAATGATGGCTGCTGGCCGGTCTCGGTGTCTGGATTGATTCTTCTGGGATGAAGGGCAAAAGCTACCCTCACCCCAGCCCTCTCCCGGAGGGAGAGGGGGCTGACCGAGTTGTCTTGCGGGGTGCATCGACCTGGAAGATCTTGGTGGTTAAGGGTTTGGTGATTCTGGGACTTCGCGAGTGGAAGCGGCCCTCACTGATCTGGTCAAACGATCCTGGACACAGTTATAGGGTTTTATCCCTTTTCATGCCGCCAGGGCTTCCATGTCTACCGGAGTTCGGTAGCCGTTGTGACTGTGTAGCCTGATCCGATTGTAATAGTGGGTCAGGTAGCGCAGCACATCGCTACTGGCTTCATCTTCGTTTCGATAACCGACCTTGGGTATCCATTCAGATTTCAAACTGCCAAAGAAACGTTCCATCGGAGCGTTATCCCAGCAGTTTCCTCGTCGACTCATGCTTTGTTTTATTCGCATCTCCGACAGCGTTTCTCGGAACATTTTGCTGCTGTAATGACAACCCTGATCCGAATGGAACATCAAGTTTTCAGGGCGTCCTCGCGACTCGAAAGCCATCCTCAACGCTTTACAGGTCAGAGCCGAATCGGGACTTCTGGATATCGCCCAACCGACGACGCGTCGGGCATGCAGGTCTAGTACCGCAGCCAGATAAACCCAGTAAGTACCGGCCCAAATGTAAGTCACATCGCCACACCACACTTGATTGGGCGCCTCAACGTTGAATTTACGCTCCAAATGATTGGGGGCGTATTGAGCCTCTGCGCCGCTAGGTTTGTAACGATGTCTGCGTCGTTGCTGGCTCTTCAATCCGATCTCGAGCATCAGGCTACGAGCCATGTAACGACCTACCGACTCCTTTTCGTTACACAACGCCTTTGACAGGCTGCGCGCGCCCATTGAACCGCGACTTTGCTTATGTAATTCAGCAGCCTTGATCTTGAGGCGCTCGCGCTCGGCATCCACTTTTGTCCGCTGTTTCAGACGCTCGTAATAACTGCTGCGGTTGATACCAAACACGCCACACAACTCGGATCTTGGATATTGCTCGCTTAATTCCTCGACCAGCCTTACTGATCGAGGGAATCCGACATCAAGAGAGCCGTAGCCTTTTTTAAGATTTCCTTCTCTCGCTCAATCCGTCGGATTTTTGCTTCCAGTTCTTGGATGCGTTGTTGGTCAGGAGTCATGGCCTTGGACTTCTCAGGCGTCTTACCGTTGCGCTCAGCTCGCAACTGCTCAACCCAGCGACGCAGTGCTGTAGGTCCGACGCCCATTGCTTCGCAGGCTTCACTCACCGAATAGTCTTTATCCAAAACCAGGCAAGCCGCATCCCGTTTGAAATCTGTCGAAAAATATCGTCTAGTCAAATGCCACCTCTTCGCTGGGCGTAGATTACCGCCCTTTAAGGGTGTCCAGAATCATTAAGCCAGATCACACCCCAACCCTCTCCCGGAGGGAGAGGGGGCCGACTGAGTTGTCTTGCGGGGTTCATCGACCTGGAAGACCTTAGCGATTATGGCTTCAGGGAAGAACCTTCGATTCGGCTTTGTGAGCTTGGCAATTGTGGATTCAATGAAAGGCTTTCAAGTCGGTGTAGCTCTCGAATATCCCCGAATCGGTTCCCTCTCCCTCTGGGAGAGGGCTAGGGTGAGGGGCTTTCCGTTCGGGACAACAAGGTCTCCAGCCTGGCCAACGGCGGTGCATCCTGGTTGCGGTCGAATACCTGGATGCCAATTTTGAGCAACCGCCCATTTTCGGCTGCGCTGATCAATTGCTCACACCGCAACAACAACCGTCCCTGATCGCAATCAACAGCCTTCATTCCCACCGGCAATCGCCCCTCCAACCGCAACTCCGCCATCCGACTCTGCGCCGCAATCAGCGCCACCGACCGATCCCTTAAAACCCCGCTGCTCTGCGTCATCAATCCCGCCACGCGCACAGCCGCCGACATCGCCACGGCAATAATCGCCAGCGCCACCAGCACTTCAATCAGGGTGAAACCCGCTTCTCGCGAACGCGCACGCATACATGGCCCAAAGCCAAAACACAGCCCTCGACGCTAACCCGCGTGCTTGACGGCTTGACGACGAAAACTCCCGAGGATTTTCAACATCCCTGACATATCTTCTTGCAACACTGCGCGTCGAATCGAATCAAGCCAGGGAATGTCGAGATGGATATCGCACCTTTCAAATCGCTTCAGCAACCGATGCGCACGCCGCGTGGTCAGCAGGGTTTTACCCTGATCGAGATCATGGTAGTGGTGGTGATTCTGGGGATTCTCGCGGCGATGGTGGTGCCCAAGGTGCTCGATCGTCCCGATCAGGCGCGGGCCACGGCGGCGAAGCAGGACATTGGCGGGTTGATGCAGGCCCTGAAGCTGTATCGCCTCGACCATGGCACTTACCCGAGCATGAACCAGGGGCTGAAGGTGTTGGTGGAGCGGCCGGCGGATGCGAAGAACAGCAATTGGCGTTCGTACCTGGAACGCCTGCCGAACGATCCGTGGGGGCGGCCTTATCAGTACCTCAACCCCGGTGCCAATGGCGAGATCGACATCTTTTCCCTCGGCGCCGACGGTCAGCCTGACGGCGACGGCGTGAACGCCGACATCGGTTCGTGGCAGCTGTAAGGCCGGCCATGGACAGCCGTTCGCCGAACCGGGCGAAGCAACAAGGGATGGCGATTATCAGCGCGTTGCTGATCGCGGCCGTGGTGGCGGTGATTGCGGCGGGCATGCTGACCCGCCAAAGCGTTTCGACCCGTGCGCTGGAAGCGGACCAGCAGCGGGTGCAGGGCCGCTGGGTGGTGCAGGGCGGTCTGGAGATCAGCCGTCAGCGGTTGTGGGAGGCGCGCCAGCGTGATCCGCTGACCCGCCTCGATCAGCCGTGGGCACAGCGCCTCAGCGCCTCAGGTTTTGAAGGCCGGCTGGAAGACGAGCAGGGCAAGTTCAACCTGCGCAATCTGGTGGCCAATGAGCGTGTGGATGAGGCACAGGTCGAGGCGTTCGCGCGCCTGTGCGAGTTGATTGGTGTCAGCGCCGGGTTGAGCCAGCGCATCAGTCAGCGGGTGATTGCCTCTTACCCGCGACTGTTGAATCCGCAGATCGCCGCGACCACCAAAACCGGCTTCGACAGTGGCCGGTTAACGTCGCCCAACGCTTCGCGAAAACCCGAAAATCCAAAGCTGCCGATGCTGCGCAGCATCGAGGATCTGCGCGGTGTCGATGGCATCAATGACGCGCTGATCAGCAAACTCGCGCCGTACCTGACGGTGATTCCAGTGACGACTTGGGTCAACGGCAACACCGCTACCGCGCCAGTGCTGGCCGCGAATGTGCCGGGGTTGTCGCTGGAGCGGGCGCAGGCGTTGATCAATGAACGTGACGCCGGGCGCTGGTTCATCAATCGCGGTGATTTCGTCAACCGTTTGCGCATGCCGCAACTGGAGATCAGCAGCGTCAAGGTCGGCATCACCAGTGACTGGTTTCGCCTGCGCGGCGAGGCGCGGCGTGATCAGCGCCGGGTCAGCCTCGAAGCGTTATTGCATCGCTCGCAGGATCGCCTGCCGCAGGTGATCTGGTCGCGGGTGGGCGTATGAGTCAGCTACGGATTGCCCTGGCGCCGTTGGCCGAACTTGAGCTGGACAGTCCGCTGTGCTGCGCGTGGCTGGATCGTCAGGGGCAGGTCAGTCGTGAGGAGTGCCTCAGCCTGAACCAGTTGAGCCAGTCGCCGAAACAGCCGCCGCTGGTGTGTTTTCTGCACCCCGCGGACAGTCTGCTGGCGAGCATCGACGTGCCGCCGCTGCCTGCGAACAAGACGGCGGCCGCGGTGCAATGCGCCGCGCAGGCGTTGATGCTCGGTGACGGCAACGCGATGCACATCGCTCACAGTCCCCGTGATGAAGCCGGGCAGGTGCAGATCGCCTGGGCGCCCCGCGAACGCTTGCTGCGCCTCGGGCAACTGCTCAAGCACAGCGGCCTTAACCTGCGCGGCGTGTACCCGGCGGCTTACAGTTTGCCGGTGTTGCCGGGCACGGTGGCCTGTCGCCTGGACGGTCATCTGTTGCTGCGCGACAGCGTGCAAACAGCGCGGGTGCAGCCGTTGTTCGATGAAGACCCGGGCGACGGGTTGCTGGCGTCCGGCAGTGCCTTGCACTGGATTGGCGACGGTGCACCGCCCAACGCTGAACTGCCGATGGCCGAGGCCCAGCGCTGGACCGGGCCGTTGCCGGGCTGGGGCCTGCACGGCGCCGTGCAACAACAGAACACCGAGCATCGCGGCTGGGGCCGGGCATTGGCTTTGTTGGCATTGGCCGTGACGGTGTGGGTGGTCGGTTTGAACCTGTATGCCGCCCGCGAAGCCAGTCAGGGCCAGCAGTTGAAGGCGCACATGAATCAGCGGGTGAAACAGGCCTTCCCCGAGTTGCCGGTGATCCTCAATCCGTTGCAACAGGCCCGTCAGCAATGGGCGGCGCGGCAGAAGGGCGCGGCGGACGATCCGGCGCAAACCTTCAATCGGCTGGTGCTGCAGGCCGGCAGCGGTATGCCGTTCATGGCTGGCAGTGTCGAGCAACTGACGTTCGCCGAGGGCGCGTTGCAATTGCGCCTGCTCAGCGATGCGCGGCGCTCCGGTACCGACAAAGACTGGCAAAGCACACTCGCTCAGGCCGGCATCAGCGTCACCGCCGAGGATGACGGCTGGACGCTGCGCCCGGCAGGAGAATCCCCTTCAAGTAGCACCGACGACGACAGCGGAGCAGAAGATGAATAAGGCCTCGCTCGCGGAGTACCGCGCCCGCTGGCAGCGCTTCAACAGTCAGGTGCAGGCGCGCTGGCAGCCGTTGGCGCTGCGGGAGAAACGCATGGTCGGCGGCATGGCTCTGGCGCTGGTCGGCCTGTTGATCTGGGTGGCGTTGATTCAGCCACCGCTGAAGAAAATCACCTATTGGCAAGCCGAGACGCCAAAGCTGCGCGCGCAGACCGAAGCGCTGGAGGTGTTGCTGCGCGAAGTCAGCGTGCGCCCGGCCGGGCAAGGCGTGGCCCAGGCGCTGGAGCAGACGCTGCAGGCCAGCGGTCTGGCCGGGCATTACCAATTACAGGCGGCGGACGCCGGTGCGTGGCAGTTGATCTTCGACGCCGCCCCGGCCGATGCGGTGCTCGACTGGTTGCTGAGCACGCCGTCACAACTTTCTTTGCAGGTGGTCGAGGCCCGTTTGCAACGGGCAGACAACGCTTCGACCGATGTTACCGCCGGCACTTTGTCTGGCACCGTTCGCATGGATCAGGCGCTTGGCGCTAAGGAAGCTTCATGAAGGGGTCAGGATCCAAACCGGCACGCTTGGCTTTGCCGATGCTGCTGATGGCATTGAGCGCGTGCAGCAACACCACCACGCCACAAAACCAGCCGCCGTTGCTGGTCGACAGCGAACTCGGTCGGCCGCTGGCCAACACCCAGCGCAGCGGCGACGCGGTGCTGGACCGCGAGCGCGCACAGGCGCAGGCGCGACCTGCGCCGAAGCAATTGCACAACATCACCAAGAGTGCGCGCAGCGGTGCGGCGCCATCGGGTACCACGTTGCCGAGCAATCCGCTGGGTGATCAACCGGTGACGCTGAACTTTGTCGACGCCGATATTCAAGCGGTGGTGCGGGCATTGTCGCGTTCGACCGGTCAGCAGTTTCTCGTCGATCCACGGGTCAAGGGCAACCTGACGCTGGTTTCGGAAGGCCAGGTGCCGGCGCGCCAGGCCTACGACATGCTGCTGGCGGCGCTGCGCATGCAGGGCTTCAGCGTGGTCGATGTCGGCGGTGTCGCGCAGGTGGTGCCGGAGGCTGATGCGAAGCTGCTCGGCGGGCCGATCTACAGCGCCGACAAACCGGCCGGCAACGGCATGCTCACCCGCACGTTCCGCCTGCAATACGAGAACGCGGTGAACCTGATTCCGGTGCTGCGCCCGATTGTGTCGCCGAACAACCCGATCAACGCCTATCCGGGCAACAACACCATCGTCGTCACCGATTACGCCGAGAACCTCACCCGCGTCGCGCAGTTGATTGCCAGCATCGACTCGCCGAGTGCGATCGACACCGATGTGGTGCAGATCCAGAACGGCATCGCCGCTGACATCGCGCCGATGGTCGCTGATTTGCTGGATGCGCCGGGCAACGATCCGACGCAGAAAATCGCGGTGATCGGCGACCCGCGTTCCAACACCATCATCATTCGCGCCGGCAGCCCCGAGCGTACCGAGCTGGCGCGCAACCTGATCTACAAACTCGACAATGCGCAGAGCAATCCGAGCAACCTGCACGTGGTTTATCTGCGCAACGCCCAGGCCGCGAAACTGGCGCAGGCCTTGCGCGGGTTGCTCACCGGCGAAAGCGACAGCGGCACCAGCGACAGTGCGCGGTCGGTGCTCAGCGCGATGGGCGGCACCGGCAGCAATGGCGGCCAGAATGGCCAGAGCGGTGCGCAAACCAGCGGCACCCCATCGACCAGCAGCAACGGCAGCACGGGCAGCACCGGCGGCAGTTACGCCCAGGGCAGCAGTGGCAGCGGCAGCAGTGGCGGCGCGCAAAGCAGTGAACAGAACGTTGCCTTCAGCGCCGGCGGCGTGACCATTCAGGCGGACGCCACCACCAACACCTTGCTGATTTCCGCGCCGGAACCGCTGTACCGCAACCTGCGCGAAGTCATCGACTTGCTCGATCAGCGTCGCGCACAAGTGGTGATCGAAAGCCTGATCGTCGAGGTCGGCGAAGACGATGCCAGTGAATTCGGTGTGCAATGGCAGACCGGCAACCTCGGTGGTAACGGCGTGATCGGCGGGGCCAATCTGGGTGGCTCGGGCATCAACGTCAGCGGCAAGACCAGCATCGACGTACTACCGCAGGGTTTGAACCTGGGCTACGTCAACGGCACCGTCGACATCCCCGGCATCGGCAAGATCCTCGACCTGAAAGTGCTGGCCCGAGCGCTGAAGAGCAAGGGCGGCACCAACGTGCTGTCGACGCCGAACCTGCTGACCCTGGACAACGAAGCGGCGAGCATTTTCGTTGGCCAGACCATTCCGTTTGTCAGTGGCAGTTACGTCACTGGCGGTGGTGGCACCAGCAACAACCCGTTCCAGACCGTGACCCGTGAAGAGGTTGGTTTGAAGCTCAATGTGCGGCCGCAGATTTCCGAGGGCGGTACGGTCAAGCTCGACATTTATCAGGAAGTCAGCAGCATCGACGAACGCGCTTCGGCCAGCGCCAAATCGGCGGGGATTGTCACCAACAAACGGGCGATCGACACCAGCATCTTGCTGGATGACGGCCAGATCATGGTGCTTGGCGGCTTGCTGCAGGACGGCTACAGCCAGAGCAACGACGCGGTGCCGTGGCTGGGCAGTCTGCCGGGGATTGGTGCGCTGTTTCGCAACGAGCGCCGGGCGATCACCAAGACCAACCTGATGGTGTTCCTGCGCCCGTACATCATCCGCGACAGCGAAGCGGGGCGCAGCATCACCCTCAACCGCTACGATTTCATGCGCCGCGCCCAAGGTGGCCTGCAACCGGAACGCAGCTGGGCGATGCCGGACATGCAGGCGCCGCAATTGCCGACAGCAGCGCAAGGCGTGCCGGCAGTGGCGCCCACCTCAGGCCCTCGCGCAACCATCAAAGCCGTACCGATTGACGGGAGCAGACGCTTTTGAAACCAGCTCGCAATGTGCAACTCACCTCTGTGGTGAGGGGATTTATCCCTGTTCGGCTGCGCAGCAGTCGTAAACATTGCGGGCGCGGTATGTCTGGAAAAAACCGATTGCAGGTTTTGGGGTTGCTGCGCAACCCAACGGGGATAAATCCCCTCGCCACAGTGGAATTGGGGGAGTTCAAGAGATGAGTGCACTGCCTTGCACATGGACCAAAGCCGTGCCGATTGACGGGAGCACACGCTTTTGAAACCAGCCCGCAATCTGCAACCCACTCCTGTGGTGAGGGGATTTATCCCCGTTCGGCTGCGCAGCAGTCGTAAACATTGCGGGCGCGGTATGTCTGGCGAAATTCGGTTGCAGGATTTGGGGTTGCTGCGCAACCCAGCGGGGATAAATCCCCTCGCCACAGTGGGTTTGGGGGAGTTCAGGAGATGAGTGCGCTGCCTTGCAAATGGACCAAAGCTGTGCCGATTCATGGGAGCACACGCTTTTGAAACCTGCCCGCAATCTGCAACTCACCCCTGTGGTGAGTGGAGTTGGGGGAGTTCAGGAGATGAGTGCGTTGCCTTGCACATGGATCCAAGCCGTACCGATTGAGGGGAGCAGACGCTTTTGAAACCTGCCCGCAATCTGCATCTCACCCCTGTGGTGAGGGGATTTATCCCCGTTCGGCTGCGTAGCAGGCGTAAACCCGAAACACTCGGTATGTCTGGCGAAATTCGGTTGCAGGTTTTGGGGTTGCTGCGCAACCCAGCGGGGATAAATCCCCTCGCCACAGTGAAATTGTGGGAGTTCAGGAGATGAGTGCGTTGCCTTGCACATGGATCAAAGCGGTGCCGATTGACGGGAGCAGACGCTTTTGAAACCTGCCCGCAATCTGCAACTCGCCACAGTGGATTTGGAGGAGTTCAAGAGATGAGTGCGTTGCCTTACGCCTGGGCCAAGGCGCAGCGGATTTTGTTGTGTGATGGGGTGTTGACGGTGTGCCCGTCGACGCCCGGCTGGTCGATCAGTGAGGCGCGGCGGCAGTTTGGCGCGACCACGATACAGCGCGTGCGCGATGACGAACTCGATGGCTTGCTCGCCAGCGCTTATGCCGATACTGGCAGCGCGGCGGCGGTGGTCGGTGCGGCGGAAAACGAAGTCGATCTCGACCGCCTGATGCAGGACATGCCGGAAATCACTGACCTGCTCGACACTCAGGACGGCGCGCCGGTGATTCGCATGATCAACGCGCTGCTCACCCAGGCCGCGCGCGATGAGGCCAGTGACATCCACATTGAACCGTTCGAAACCCATTCAGTGGTGCGCTACCGGGTCGACGGCACCTTGCGTGATGTGGTTTCGCCGCGCAAGGCGCTGCACGGTGCGCTGGTGTCGCGGATCAAGATCATGGCCCAGCTCGACATCGCTGAAAAACGCCTGCCGCAGGACGGTCGCATTGCGTTGCGCGTGGCCGGGCGGCCAATCGACATTCGCGTCTCCACCGTGCCCACCGGGCATGGCGAAAGGGTGGTGATGCGTCTGCTGGACAAACAGGCCGGACGTCTGCATCTGGAAACCCTGGGCATGGACGCGCAAGTGCTGGCCAAACTCGACCACTTGATCCGCCAGCCCCACGGCATCGTGCTGGTCACCGGCCCCACCGGCAGCGGCAAGACCACCAGCCTCTACGCCGCGCTGGCGCGACTGGATGCCAGCACCAGCAACATCCTCACCGTGGAGGACCCGGTGGAATACGACCTGCCGGGGATCAGCCAGATTCAGGTCAACGCCAAGATCGACATGACCTTCGCCCTGGCACTGCGGGCGATTTTGCGGCAAGACCCGGACATCATCATGATCGGTGAGATCCGCGACTTGGAAACCGCGCAAATCGCGGTGCAAGCCTCGCTGACCGGTCACCTGGTGCTGGCGACCCTGCACACCAACGACGCGGTGTCGGCGGTCAACCGCTTGATCGACATGGGCGTCGAACCGTTTCTGCTGGCCTCGTCGATGCTTGGGGTCTTGGCCCAGCGGCTGGTGCGACGACTGTGCAAAGAATGCAAACAAGAAGACCCGGCGGCGCCGGGGACGTGGCGTCCGGTCGGTTGCCCGGCGTGTAATCACACCGGCTACAGCGGTCGCACCGGCATTCACGAATTGTTCTGCATCGACGACGACATCCGCACCCTGATTCACCAAGGGGCAGGGGAGCAAGCCTTGCGTGCGGCGGCGTCAAAGGCCGGCATGTTCAGCCTGCGTGAGGACGGTGAACGCTGGATTCGCAGCGGCGCCACCGCCCCTGAAGAAATCCTCCGTGTGACTCGGGACGCCTGATGAATCGCTATCGTTTTGAAGCCGCCGACGCCACTGGCAAGATCGAGTCCGGGCATCTGGAAGCGGACAGCCAGGGCGCCGCGTTCAGTGTTTTACGCGGGCGCGGATTGACCGCACTGTCGGTGCACAAGGAAAGCAATGTCGCCCAGCAGGGCGGCGGTGGATTGTTCAGCGCCAGGCTCTCCGACAATGATCTGGCCTGGGCCACGCGGCAATTGGCGAGTCTGTTGGGCGCCAGCCTGCCACTGGAGGCAGCGCTCAGCGCCACGGTGGAGCAGGCCGAAAAAAAACACATCGCCCACACTCTCAGCGCCGTGCGTGCCGACGTGCGCAGCGGCATGCGCCTGGCCGAGTCATTGGCTGCGCGGCCACGGGATTTTCCGGAGATTTACCGTGCGCTGATTGCGGCGGGGGAGGAATCCGGAGATCTGGCGCAGGTCATGGAGCGGCTCGCGGATTACATCGAGGAGCGCAACAACCTGCGCGGCAAGATTCTCACCGCATTCATTTATCCGGGTGTGGTCGGGCTGGTATCGATCGGCATCGTGATTTTCTTGCTCAGCTACGTGGTGCCGCAGGTGGTCAGTGCGTTTTCCCAGGCGCGGCAGGATTTGCCGGGGCTGACCCTGGCGATGCTCAACGCGAGTGATTTCATCCGCAGTTGGGGTTGGCTGTGTGCAGGGATCATGGCCGCAAGCTTCTGGAGCTGGCGCTTGTATCTGCGCAATCCGGCGGCGCGTTTGAGGTGGCATCATCGGGTGCTGAAACTGCCGCTGATCGGGCGTTTCATTCTGGGCCTGAACACCGCACGTTTTGCTTCGACCCTGGCGATTCTCGGCGGCGCCGGGGTGCCGTTGTTGCGCGCACTGGAAGCGGCGCGGCAGACTTTGTCCAACGACCGCTTGAGTCTGAGTGTCAGCGAGGCCACGGCCAAGGTGCGCGAGGGTGTGAACCTCGCGGCGGCGTTGCGGGTGGAGAACGTATTTCCACCGGTGCTGATTCACCTGATCGCCAGCGGCGAGAAGACCGGGTCGTTGCCACCGATGCTTGAGCGTGCGGCGCAGACGCTGTCGCGGGATATCGAGCGGCGGGCGATGGGCATGACCGCATTGCTTGAGCCGCTGATGATTGTGGTGATGGGCGGGGTGGTGCTGGTGATTGTGATGGCGGTGTTGTTGCCGATTATTGAGATCAACCAGTTGGTGCAGTAGGGGTGTGTCTGATGCCTTGGTGGTGGTTGCACTGGCCTCATCGCTGGCAAGCCAGCTCCCACAGGGAACAGTGTTGTTAATGCGATTTGCAGCAAAACACAAAAACCTGTGGGAGCTGGCTTGCCAGCGATGAGGCCCGCCAGGCCAATAAATAGTTCAACGTTTTTGCAAAAGATTCTCCATCACCCGAGCGATGTTTTCCCGATCCTCGGGTTCTCCGTTCTGTCATCTGCAACCACCCGTCAACGCCTCCAGCCCGATTCAGCCAAACCCGCGATCCAGACGCTGCGCAGCATCCGACAAACACCCGAGAAAATCCCTTCAGAAACAGCTCGCAGCTCCCGAGGTTTTTTCCTTTATCTGTCACCGGAAACTGCGAATTTCTCAGTGCGACTTAACCAAGGCCAACGCTAGCGAGGGCCCCGGTGAGTCCTCCCAGTGTCATGCAAGTCACCCGAAAACCTGTGTTCCCAAACCTAGTTGAAAAGGAGATTCTTCATGTTCAAGCGCACTCTGATCGCAGCTTCCCTGACCGTCGCCGCTCTGGCTTCCGCTCAAGCCATGGCCGTTACCGGTGGTGGTGCAACGCTGCCTGCCGCTCTGTACAAAGGCTCTGCCGACAGCATCCTGCCAGCCAACTTCTCCTACGCTGCCATCGGTAGCGGCGGTGGCAAGACTGCTTTCCTGACCAACAACCCGGCTGGTTTCAGCACCACTGGCACTGTGCACTTCGCCGGTAGCGACTCGATCCTCAGCGCTTCGGAACTCAAGACCTACAAAGACACCTACAATGCTTCCTTCGGTCCGCTGATTCAGCTGCCTTCGGTTGCCACTTCGGTTGCCATCCCTTACAAAAAAGCCGGTCAGACTGCTCTGAACCTGACCAGCGCTCAGCTGTGCGAAGTGTTCTCCGGCCAGAAAACCACTTGGGGAGCGCTGCTGGGCACTGCTGACACCACCGCTATCCGCGTGGTTTACCGCAACGTTTCCAGCGGCACTTCGGAAATCCTCACCCGCCACCTGAGCACGATTTGCCCGACTCAGTTCGCGACCAACACCACCTTCACCGCCGCTCGTATCGGTGGCATCGCCTTGCCTTCGAACTGGGTCGGTGTAGCCAACACTTCCGATGTTGCCACTACCGTGAATGCGGTTGACGGCTCCATCGGTTATGTCGGTCCGGACGGTGTTGACGCTACCAGCAACGCTGTTGTTGCCCGCGTGAACGGTGTTCAGCCTACTTCGCTCAACGTGACGCTGGCGCTGTCGTCGGTGACCCCTCCATCGTCTGCTGTCGATGCTGCCGATCCATCCAAGTGGTCGCCAGTGGTCGCTAACCCGACTTCGGGTTACAAACTGGCTGCCTACACCAACTTCATCTTCGGTCAGTGCTACAAGGATGCAGCCGTGGCCGCGGACGTCAAAGCCTTCCTGACCACTCACTACAGCAACCCGGGCAACAACACTGCGACTCAGGCCCACAAGTTTGTCGCCGTGCCTAACGCCTGGAAAACCGCTGTAACCGCCAACTTCATCACCAACACCTCGGGCAACAACCTGGACATCAACAACGCCAGCGTCTGCAACGCTATCGGTCGTCCTTTGTAAGCAGGTTGGTTTAGTCAGCTGTAACGGTGGCAGCCCTCCGGGGCTGCCATTTTTTTTGGGTGCGCCAGGCATGGCGCGTTGCGCGCAAGCGCAACCAGCTTGGCTGTGGTGGCCATGCTGGTGACTTGGAGGTGAAAGTCCTCTACACACCCGGCAAGGGGAAGTGTTAGCCAGAGGCAAGGGTGTCGCGGGCGACCGCGAATCTGAAGGAAGCCCGAGGCAAAATGCTGGCCTGACGAACAGGAAGCGGATAGAGGCGGCGCAGCGGGGTAAGACGGCCCAAATCGTCAAAGCCCAATACTTGCACGGAACGCTGTGACGTAAATCCGACAGGCATAAGCAGGAAGGTCGCGCGAATTACCCTGGGAGATCTGCACGTTTGCCACTGTGCTACCGAGCGTCGAGAGGCGACGGGATGAACGTGCAGAAGTCAGCCGAAGCCGTAGTAAGTGACGAGTAACTCCGTCACCAAGGGCCGAACAGGTTATGCCGTCAGTAGGCGTCAGAGTCTCGTTGAGTACCGAAATGCAGAAATTTCTCCCAGAGAAGACTGTCACTCCGAGTCCCGGACAGAATCCGAGGATGACGGCTGACAGCGCACAGGTATCACCGGCGGCTGTGACGTGGACGAACGCGGAGCCGGACACGCTGATGGGGCGGGTGCTTGCACCCGCCAACCTCAAGCGTGCGTATCAACGCGTAGTCAGCAACAAGGGCGCACCGGGTGCCGATGGCATGACGGTCGACCAATTGGCAGGCTACGTGAAACAGTATTGGCCGATCCTCAAAGCTCGGCTGCTGGCCGGCGAGTATCACCCGCAAAGTGTACGCGCCGTCGACATCCCCAAATCCAAAGGCGGAACACGGCAGTTGGGTATTCCCTGCGTCGTGGATCGCCTGATCCAGCAGGCTTTGCTGCAACAGCTCACGCCGACCTTCGATCCGTTGTTTTCGGACTACAGCTACGGCTTTCGTCCGGGCAGAAGCGCCCATCACGCCATCGAAACAGCCCGTGACCATGTGGCGGCGGGACACCGTTGGTGCGTGGAGCTTGATCTGGAGAAGTTCTTTGATCGGGTCAACCACGATGTGTTGATGGCCCATGTTGCGCGTCAGATCGAAGACAAGCGGGTGCTCAGGCTCATTCGCCGTTACCTCGAGGCCGGCATGATGGCGGGCGGGATCGTCAGCCGACGGCAGGAAGGGACGCCGCAAGGCGGCCCGCTCTCGCCGTTGCTGTCGAACATCTTGCTCAACGAACTCGACCGCGAACTGGAACGACGGGGCCATCGCTTCGTACGCTATGCCGACGATGCGAACATTTATGTGCGCAGTCATCGTGCAGGCGAACGGGTCATGGCCAGTGTTGAGCGCTTCCTGACTCAGGGCCTGAAGCTGACACTGAATCGGGAAAAGAGCCGTGTGGCACGGCCTTGGGCCTGTGATTACTTGGGTTATGGGATGAGCTGGCATCAACAGCCGAAGCTGAGGGTCGCGAGCATAAGCCTGCACCGCCTGCGCGACCGACTCCGGGAACTCTTGCGTCGGATACGGGCCCGCTCAATGAGATATATCGTTGAGCAAATGACTCCCGTGCTGCGTGGTTGGGCTGGCTACTTCAAGCTGAGTCAGAGCAAGCGGCCACTTGAGGAGCTGGATGGCTGGGTGCGTCACAAACTTCGTTGCGTCATATGGCGTCAATGGAAGCGGCCCTCTACGAGGGCGCGCAACCTGATACGTTTGGGCCTCGACGAGGCGCGGGCGTGGAAATCGGCGGTCAATGGCCGAGGCCCATGGTGGAACTCGGGAGCGTCACATATGAATCAGGCGCTACCGAAGAAGCTATGGGATCGACTCGGGCTGGTCTCAATACTGGATACGATAAACCGGCTTAATCGCATAACCTGAACCGCCGTATACGGAACCGTACGTACGGTGGTGTGAGAGGACGGCGGTTGTGAAACCGCCTCCTACTCGATCTCCCCGCGACACAGGCCCATAAATTCATTGCCATGTCTTATGCCTGGAAGAACGCGGTCATCGCCAACTTCGTCACTAACACCACCGGCAACAACCTCGATATCAACAACCCCAGCGTTTGCAACGGCATTGGCCGGCCTCTAAACGACAAATCTTGAAACCCAATGGCGGCCCTTTCTGGGACCGCCATTTTATTCGCCCGGCATTCGGTCCCGCGGATTGCGCGAATACTCCCCCAACATGAAGTTTGTGTGACATCCGTTCGGTCGCGCCCCTCGCCAACTGCCTATGACGTAACAGCAGGTTTTTGCATGCCTGCGGCCTTGTGTGGCAATCAAAAAGGATCTCGTAGTGATGCTCGCTCACCCATCCCGTCGTCGTACCAACGTTCTGTCCTCCAAGCGTGAAACCGGGGAGCCATCGCTGTGGCTGCTCAAGCCGTTGGCGCACGCGGTGGCGTTGTGTCTGGTGGCGGGCAGTGCGCAGGCGCAGACGGCGTTCAGCTCGGGATGGTTTGCTGCCAAGGGCGCAACGCAACAGGCTGCGGCGGCACATCCGAGCGTGGGTGGTCTGCCGGGAATGACACCGCCGCTGGCGCAGCAGCAGAAGGCCAATGCGCAGTTGCAGCGTTCGATTCAGACCCTGAACAACACAGTCGCCGCGATTGCCGCCCAGCAAGCGGCGCAGGCGGCCGGACGCGCCGCCACGTTGGGCACGGTGCAGTTTGTGCCGGATGGTCTGGGTGAGGGTGGTTTGAAGGTCGACAACAGCCTGACCCAGGGCTGGCAGAACGCCAAGGGCCCGCAGCAGACTCAAGTCGATGGCAAGACCACGGTGACGATCGAGCAGACTGCCGACAAGGCGATCCTTAATTGGGAGACCTTCAACGTCGGTCGCAACACCACGGTTGATTTCGCCCAGCAGTCGAACTGGGCAGTGCTCAACCGGGTCAACGATCCAAACGCCCGGGCCAGCCAGATTCAAGGCCAGATCAAGGGCAACGGCACGGTGATGCTGATCAACCGCAACGGCATCGTGTTCAGCGGCAGTAGCCAGGTCAACGTGCGCAACCTGGTTGCGGCAGCGGCGAATATCACCGACATACAGTTCCGCGATCGAGGTCTGTTTTTCGACAGCACCGGCACTCAGCCGACCTTCACCGATGCCGCTGGCAAAGTGTTGGTGGAGCGCGGTGCCTCGATTGAAACCCACAAACCGGCGGCTTCTATCGATGCCGGCGGCTACGCGTTGCTGCTGGGCAACGAAGTGCAGAACGACGGCAACATCAACACCGCCAAGGGCCAGACCGTGCTGGCAGCCGGTGACCGATTCTACATCCGCAAGGGCTCGGGCACCGAAGGCAATGCGCTGTCCACCACCTTTGGCAGCGAAGTCATTCCGGGCTTCAAGGCCGGTGCCGTTGCGGGCAAAGTCACTAACAACGGACTGATCCAGTCGTCGACCGGCGACATCACCCTTACCGGCCACGAGGTCGTGCAAAACGGCGTATTGCTCGCCAGCACTTCAGTTGCAACACGAGGCACGATTCACCTATCCAACCCGATCAACGACGCCACGGGCAGCGTGACCCTGGGGCAGAGCAGCGCCACGGCAATCATGCTCGACAGCAGCGACATGACCGCCCTCGACAGCCAGCATCAGGCCGCGCTGGCGGGCGTCACGGCCAACAATCGGATCCGTGGCGACCAGTCGCGCATCGAGATTCAGAGCGGTGGCAGTGTCGAGTTCCAGAGCGGCTCGATCACCCTGGCCACCGGCGGCCAGGTCGCGGTCAGCGCACAGCGTCGCAGTCTGGTGCGTGACGGCGCGATGATCGATGTCTCGGGTGCCATCGGCGTCAAAGTGGCGATGGAAAACAACAGCATCAAGATCAACGTGCAGGGCAACGAGCAGCGCGATGCGTCGGTCAACCGCGAGAAAGGCGCGCTCAACAGCAATGACATCTGGGTCGATGTGCGCGAGCTGGTATACGTGCCGGCCGGCACCAACGGCTACGCCACGGATCGCTGGTACACCGCCGGTGGCCTGTTGGAAGTCGGGGGTTATCTCGGCACTCAGGGCCACAGCGTCGGCGAATGGATGGCCCAGGGTGGCACGGTGAGTTTCGCCGGCAACGACGTGGTGACGGAAAAAGGCTCGCTGATCAACCTGTCCGGCGGCACCCTGGATGTGCAGAGCGGGCAGATTCGCCAGAGCTGGCTGCGCGGCGCCGATGGACGCTTGTATGAAGTCTCCCGCGCCCCGGGGGATCTGCTCTACACCGGGCTGTACAAAGGTTATGAAGACAGCAGCGAACGCTGGGGCCAGACCAGCTATTTCTACAACCCGCTGATCGCCCCGCGTTCACGTTTCGAATCGGGTTACACCGTGGGCCGCGATGCCGGGCAACTGGTGATTTCCACAGCGAACGCCGTGCTCGACGGGCAGATGATCGGCGATGTGTATCAGGGTGAACGGCAGAATCAGGCTTCGAAACCGGTGCTCGACGGCTATCAGCAGAGTCAGACCGCGCTGGCTCGGCGTGCGCAACTGATCGTCGGCAGTTACGATCCGACCTTTGTCGCGGCGTCGAGTGGGCTGCTCTACACCCTCAATCCGTTGCTCGATCAGATACAGATCGGTGGCTCGCGCCCGGTCGCCGGCAACGATTTTGATCTGACCGGCGCGGTGTCCGATGCCCGCAAGGGCAAGCTGTATCTCGATAACGATCAGCTCAACGGATTCCGTCTCGGTGCGCTCAAGGTTTCGGCCAAGGATCAGATCGCCGTTGACGGTGGGCTTACGCTCGACAGCGGTGGCGACATCACCCTGTACGCCCCGGATGTGCAGGTCGGCGCCGACCTGACCGCTCGCGGGGGCAGCCTGCGTCTGGGCAACGTACTCAATCAGTTCACTGGCGGTGCAAACACTGACACTCGTCTGGCGGCGAAAGCCGACAAGGCGACGCAAACCCGCATCGCCGAGGGCGTACGGCTCGACACCCGCGGCCTCTGGAGCAACCTGCGCACCAATCCGGACGATAACGCCAGCCTGGCGTATCTGAACGGTGGTCTGATATCGATCCGCAACAGCGGCGATATCGACGTCGCTGCCGGCAGCCTGCTCGACGTTTCTTCCGGTGGCGCCGTGCTCGCCAATGGCAAGACCCGGGGTGGCAAGGGCGGGGATCTGACGCTGGAATCGAGCGCCATTTCCGCACCAGGCAAAACCCGTCTGGACCTCGATGGCGAACTGCGTGGGTACGGCGTCACGGGCGGCGGCACCCTGACGGTGCAGGCCAACAAAATACTGGTCGGGCAAACGGATAAAGCCCTGGCGGACAACACCTTGCAACTGTCCGCCGACCTGTTCGGCAAGGGGTTCTCCGCCTACAACCTGATCGGCCTGAGCGGACTTGAAGTGGCCGAAGGCACCGCAATTGACGTGAACATGCCGGTCTACCGTTTTGGCGATGCGGCCCCCAACGAGGTCAGCGGCGTCGATCCGCGAACGGCGCTGGAGCTGTGGACCCCGACGCTGTTCCAGGAAAACCCGACCAAGGGCGTACTGACCCAGCGCGCCGGCGCCAGCCTGACACTGCAAGGCGGCGCGACGCTGGTCGAGCTGATTGACGCCGCCAACAGCACCTTGACCCTGGGCCGAGGCTCGCGCATCAGCGTCGATCCGGGGCAGAGCATCAAATTGCGTGGCGCCGGGCAGATCACCGTTGACGGTGAACTGGATGCCTGGGGTGGCACGATCGATATTCGTCAACAACAGTTCGGCTCGATCCAGCCGGCCACTTCGATTCAAGTGGGGGATCCGAACGCACATGACCGCTCGATCTGGATCGGCGAACAGGCGGTGCTGGATGTCGCCGCGCGCGCCAATACAGCGACCGACACCTTGGGCCGCACTTACGGGCAGGTCGGCAAGGGCGGCAGCATCATCATCGGCGGCGAGATCGACTCGAAACTGGCAACCGCCACGGCCGCCGATGCCTACGTGATTGTGCGTCCGGGCGCGCGGCTGGATGCCTCGGGTACCGAGGCCGTTCTGGATATCGCCGGCCAGGGCCCGACCCGCGTCGCAACGGATGGCGGGCGAATCGGTTTGAGCTCCTACACCGGCCTGTTCGTCGAAGGCAACTTGCGTGCGGCGGCGGGTGGCGTCGGGGCGGCCGGTGGTCGTCTGGAACTGGCGCTGGAGACGCCGCTGTATTCCGACTCGGCGAGCAACGCGGTGCGGGCTCCGAGGGAAATGATCATCGGCCAAGCGGCAGGGAACGGGCTGCTGCCCGCGAATCTGCGACCCGGCGAAGGCGCCGATGGCTTGCGTTACGGTCAAGCCCGTTTGAGTGCCGATGGCTTGATGACGGGCGGTTTCGACAATCTCAGCCTGCTGAGCAACGGTCTTTTGTCGTTCGACGGTGACGTCAATCTGCGCATGAATCAGAGCCTCAGCCTGTTCGCCGGAGCGCTGTCGCTTGCCGAGAACTCCAAAGGCACGGCGCGGGTTGATTTGAGTGCGCCGTACCTGCGTCTGTCAGGGGTGGGCACCTACTTTGCCGGCTTCAGCATGATGCGCCCACGATTGCTTCCCGGCCCGACGACCCGGTTGTCCGACGCGACGTTGAATGCCTCTGCGAACCTGTTGGACGTGGGCAATGGCCTGTCCTTCGGGACTCAGGGTTCGATCCTGCAACGGCAGGCTCCGGCCGTTGCATACAGCCGTCGGGCTTTCGGTCTGGTGAACCTCGACAGCAGCGGCGATCTGCGTTTCCTCGCGCCGAATGATGGCGCGGAGAAAACCAGGCTGTGGACACCGGGCGACTTGAATCTCGGTGCGGCGCAGATCTATCCCGCCACCGGTGTTCAGGCTGAGGTGCGCGTCGGTTATCAGGGCGAGGTTCCGGTTTCTCAACACACCTTGCGGATCAGCGGTCACGGGGCTGCACCGGCTGCAGTGCCGTACTCGGCATTCGGAAAGCTGATTTTTTCCGCCGCGTACATCGAGCAGGGCGGTGTCTTGCGTGCACCGCTGGGCAAGATCGTATTGGGTGACGATTTGCTCAGCACGACTCGCGAGGTTCATCTCCTGCCGGGCAGTCTGACTTCGGTCAGCGGTGCCGGTCTGGTCATGCCGTACGGCGGCACCACGGACGGTATCGACTATCGCTACAACGGCAAATCCGTGGTGCTCGACGGCATCACCGGCGAAACATCAGGCGTGTCGATCGGCACGCAATTTGCCGATGTGCAGAGCGACGCGGTCATCGACCTGTCCGGCGGCGGGGATCTGCGCGGCGCCGGTTTCGTGTCCGGTCGTGGCGGCTCCACCGATGCGCGTTTCAACCCGCTGGTGCGCAATGCGCCTGACGGCACCTTCAGCCTGCCGGGGCTGGCGAGCAACCCGGTCTATGCCATCGTGCCCGGCAACCAGAGCAGCTATGCGCCGATGCTGGCCGAGGCCGGTGCGGTCGATCCGCGTATCGGGCAGCAGATCACCATTGGTGCCGGCGTTCCGGGGTTGGCAGCGGGCACTTACACATTGTTGCCGTCAACGTTTGCCTTGATGCCCGGTGCGTTCCGGGTTGAAGTGAACGGTCAGGCGACACCCGGCGTGACAACCGGGGCGCTGCCATTGCGTAACGGTTCATGGACCAGCAGCGGGCAGATGTCGATTGCCAATACTGACGTGCGTGCCAGCCTGGCCAGTCAGGTGATCCTCACGTCTGCCGACGTGTTGCGTCGTTACTCGCAGTACAACGAAACCGGATTCACTTCCTTCATCCAGAGCGATGCCGCCCGGCGTGGTGTGCCACGCGCGATGGCACCGATGGACGGCAAGACACTGGATCTGCGCCTGGCGTCCGGCGGCAAGCAAGGCATCGATTTGCAGTTCAACGGGCGTGCGTTGTTCGACGCTGCCGAGGGTGGCATGGCCGGCACGGCGGTGGTGCGCGGCGGCAACGCCGGTAGCAGCTTCGAGATCCTGGGCGCGGGCCATGCACCGACCCCTGGCTTCAATGGCGTGTCGTTATACGCCGACACGCTTAATAGCCTCAATGCCGGGCGTCTGACTATCGGTGCGATGCCGAATGTCCTGTACAACACAGCCGCCAACATCATCGGTTTCCTGGGCACCAGCGCAAACATTGTCTTGCGTGAAGGGGCGATTCTGTCTGCACCGGAAGTCTTGCTGCGCACCACGTCAACGCTTGGCGGCATCACGGTCGAGGCGGGGGGCGGGATTAATACGCTGGGGCGTGGCAACGTGGCCTACGACTCAATGGCCGGTTTCATTTATGAGCCGAGAGCCTCCAGCGTGTTGCTCGTTTCCAACGGTTGGACCCAGGTCCTCGCGCCGGAGCTGGCCAGTGGCATCACCGGAGCGGGCAGTATCCGGATCGGCACTTGCGCAACGAGTGTGTGCAGCAATCCGGCCCTGCTGTATTCGAACGGCAGTATCGCTGCCGTCACGGATAACCAGTTCGAACTCGGTGAAGCGGTGCGTTTCGGCACCCGTCATCTGGCACTGTCGGTCGGCTCGGTCAATGCCGGCAGCGCCGAGGCGCTGGCGGCGGCAGGCAGCCGCGTGCCTGCCGGCCTCACGCTCAACCAGAACGTACTCGACCGTTTGCTGCGCGGTGATAAGCAGTTTGGCGCGCCGGCCCTGGAAACCCTGAGCCTGACCACTCGCGACGCCTTCAATTTCTACGGCAGCGTCAGCCTCGACACGATCGACCCACAGACCGGCCAGAGCAAATTGCAGAACCTGGTGCTGGTCACTCCGGCGATTTACGGTCTGGGCAACGCCGGCGACGTGGCGAGTATCCGTACCGCCAACCTGATCTGGAACGGTGCGACCCAGAGTCCTGGCGCAGTCATCACGGGTGGTGCGGGCACCGGCAGTGGCACGCTGGACATTCAGGCCCAGCGGATCGAGCTGGGTTATGGCCCGATGCCTCAGGCCAGCGGGCTGGATCAGAACAATCGTCTGGCGCTGGGGTTCGCCAACGTCAACCTGAGCGCCAGCGAGCGCATCACCGCCAATCACAAGGGCAGCCTAGCGGTGTATCAGGAGCAAGGCGCTTACGATCCGGTCAAGGGTTACAGCTACAGCGGCGGCAATCTGAATCTGCGTACGCCGTTGCTCACTGGCGAGGCGGCATCAGTCAGCCTGCTCAAGGCCGGCAATAGCCTGACCTTGAGCGGCGCCGGGGCTGCCGGCGTGGCCAATGCCCTGGGTGCGGAGTTGAACCTTGAAGCCCGCGATATCGTGCTCGACAGCCGTATCGCATTGGCCAGCGGCAAGCTGACGGTGAAGTCCGAAGGCGATCTGACCCTGGGCAGTGGAGCCGTACTGGATATGGCCGGACGTACCTTGCCGTTCAACGATGTCAGCAAGTACAGCTGGGGTGGCTATGTTTCGCTGTACAGCGCAAATGGCAATATCCGTCAGGCCGCGGGCTCGCGGATCGATCTGTCGGCGAAGAACAATCAGGCCGGTAACCTTAGCGTCGTCGCTCTGGCCGATGCGGCCGGGATGGTCGATCTGCAAGGCCAGATTGTCGGCGGCAGCAGTGGTTATTACGACGCCGGTGGCACGCTGGTGCCGTACAAGGCCAGTGGCGTGGACATTCGCGCGCAGCGTCTGGGCGGTGACGCCACCGAGCAGTTCGCTGCACTCAATCAGCGCTTGAGTGCCGGACAGGTTTACGGCAGCCGCAGCCTGCAACTCAAACAAGGCAATCTTGTGATCGGCGACGGTCTCAAGGCTGGTGAGATCAATGTGTCGGTGGACAATGGCAGCCTGACGGTTGCCGGTCTGATCGACGCCAGCGGCGAACGTGTCGGCAGCATTCGTCTGTCGGCGAAAAACGGTCTGACTCTTGCGGGCAACAGTGTGCTCGATGCCCATGGCCGTGTGCTGCGGGTCGACAGCTACGGCAAGATCATCGATGCGCCGAACCGTGCCACGGTCGAACTCGGTTCCGGCGATGGTTTACTCACGCTAGGCAGCGGCGCGCGCATCGACCTGCGCCACGGCACCGATGCCGTGCCCGGTTTCCCTGCGGGGCAACACGATGGAATGCTGCGCGGCACGCTGGAGCTGAACGCGCCACGTCTGGGCAGCAATGACATTGCCATCGACGCCAGTGGTGTGCTGACCATTCAGGGCGCGCGTTCTATCGGGCTCAATGGCACGCGCCGTTATACCGATGCCCGTGATGGTGTCGATCAGGCGGTCAGTGGTCGGCCGTATCAGGTGATTGACAAGGTCATGCTCGAACGCATTCACGGTGACAGCAAAGACTTTATCAACGCCGCGCTGGGTAATAACGATCTGCTGCAACGCAAACTCGCCGGGCTGAACAACACCACTTACGCAGACGCGTTCCATCTGCGCCCAGGCGTGGAAATTGCCAGCAAGACTGCCGACGGAGATCTGGTGGTGGAGGGTGATCTGGATTTGTCTGGCTATCGTTATGCCAGTCTCAATCCGCACACGCGACTGAATCCGTTGGTGTACGGGTCAGGGGAGGCCGGCAGCCTGGTGATTCGTGCCGGTGGCAACCTCGACATTTACGGCAGCATCAACGACGGTTTCGCGCCACCACCGGAAACCAAGGATGACGCCGGCTGGAAACTGATCGCCGGTGTGCAACCGTTCGGCGGCGATCTGATCGTGCCGGGCAGCGGGGTTACGCTGGCCGAGGGCACGCAGTTTCCGGTGGGCGCGACGCTCAATTACGACGTGACGATTCAGGGTGCGCGACTGGCCAGCGGCACGTTGCTGCCGACCCAGGCGGTTTTGGGCGAGGCTTATACGTTCAGCGCCGGCACAGTGCTGGCGGGAGCTATCCATGATGCCGGTGGTCATCTGTTGTACGCGGCGGGAACGTTGCTCAGCGAAAGTGTGACGTTGCCGGCGAACACTCGCCTGGGTTCCGGTATCCGTCTGAACAAGGCCACGAGCCTAAAGGCCATGACCTGGCCCAAGGGCGTGCCGTTGCCAGGGGTTTTCGACCTCGATCTTTTAACGGTTTCCGGTGTGAAACTGAGCAGCTCGCTGGCCTTGCTGCGCGGTTCGCTGATTCCTTCGATGACTGATGTAAAGCTTGCCGACGGCACTTCGCTGATCGAACTGCGTCCGTTCAACGGCACGCAGCAAGGCAAGAACTGGGCGTTGGCCAGTATGTTGCCTTCGGGCAGTGCGTCATGGTCGATGCGCGCGGTGGCGGGTGCCGATCTTGAGGCGGCGGACAGCCGTGCCGTGAAGCCTGTCACCACCGATGGCAATCTGCGGCTGGCGGACACTCATTACGGTGTCACGCTTACCCAGGCAACCGGGATACTCGTGTGGGCACCGGGCAATCCGTATGACCTTCCGGGGTATTACCCTGTGCCCGATGACCAATTGGAGATCTGTGCGCAGATAGAAGGGCTCTGTGTGCCGATGGCACGCTGGGTATGGGCGCCGGGCAGTGGTCAAGGACCTGACTACGAACCCGTTCCCGAGGAGTATCAGGTCCTTTGTGAAATCTATCCGGAGTTCTGCATCGGCAATAATCCCGGCACAACCGCCAAGGCCCACAGCCAGATGTTCAGTGTGCTGCGCACCGGTACTGGCGATCTTGATCTGATGGCTGCCGGCAACTTGAGCATGGATTCACCGTTTGGCGTTTATACCGCCGGCACTCAATCAGCGAACGTCGATCCGTTGTACAACCAGAAACGCGGGTATCTCTCGAACAGTAATTCGGTATTGGGCAGCGCCGGTGCCGATTATGAAAAATGGGTCAACGGCGGCACCGACAGTCTTTACCAGGCCTGGTATCCGCAGATGGGCGGCAATCTGACGATCAACGCGGGCGGGTCTGTTTCGGGCGATTCGGTAGGGCAGAAAACTCGATCGACTTCAGGTGGAACCCGGGAGCAGATCGCAAGTGTCGCGGTGGGCAACTGGCTGTGGCGCCAAGGCACGGACAACCCGGATATGCCCACGGCCTGGTGGATCAACTTCGGCAGCTATGCCACCCAATTGATGCCAGATACGAACACCAATACCGAACCGTACCTGGTCGGGTTCACCGGTTTCGGCACTTTGGGCGGCGGTAATATCAGCCTGCGGGCCGGTGGTGATGCCGGCATGCTCAAGCCGTTGGGGGATGCCGTGAACAATCCTCGAAGCCAAGGTCTGATCGTCGCAGTCGGCAGCACCGGTCGAGTCGCCAGCGATGGCAGCGTGCAGATGACCGGGGGGGGTGACATGGATATTCGAATCGGCGGTACGTTCAACCCGTCGCTGCAAGCGCGGGCAGGAGAAACCGGTATCGGCAAACCGGTCCATGATCTGCAAGGTGCGCTGATCAACCTGCGCGGTGCGGCACAAATGACGGGTGGAGCACTGGGTGGCATCAACCTGAGGTACGGCGCCAGCACCGTGGTCAATGATCTTCGGGAAACCCGGGCACTTGATCCATTTACCTCGACCACCGGTAGCGCTTCCGGAGGCGTGGTGCTGATTCCGGGAGACTCGGGCATGAGCCTGAGCAGCCGTGGGGATCTGGTATTGGGTGGTGCAGCGGATCCTGGGCGAGTGAGTCTGATGAACGCCAGCCCGATCATGGCCGCCAACGGTAGCGTTCAGCAGGGCGGTACTCTGAGCGGCTTCTCATTGTGGACCGACCACACCGCAATCGATCTGTTCTCGGCTGGCGGGAACCTGACGCCGGGCACACAGATATCCGAGGTCAACTCATCCAACGGTCTGATCACGGGCCGCAATACCTCTCCTACCGATGGCCGGTTTGTCTATCCATCGATACTTCGTGCGGTGGCGGGCCAGGGATCCATCTATGCAGGACCATCCGCGACGTTCACTGGCGTAGACAACTACCCGCTGCAAGGTTACTCACTGCTCCTGGCTCCGTCGAAGTCGGGACAGCTTGAACTGCTGGCAGGTGACTCTATCTACGCCGGTGGCTATGCGATCAACCAGTCGGGGGCGAGCCCGATGGCCATTACCACGCCGTTCAACCCGGCGTTCAACACCTTTACCACCAACAGCAACACAAGCAAGCCGGTGCGCACCAACTACAGCGACGATGGCGTGGCACCAGAGAGTAACGTGCGATATCCGCTGTTTGCCTTTGGTCCCGATAGCTATTCGGGTTTGAACGACGTACAGGGGCCGGCGCGAATCTACGCACTGACGGGGGACCTGGTGGGCGTTCGCAGTGGTGAAACGTTGAGCTTTTCCACTTCCAAACGCACCTGGTACGAAGCGGCCGGTCCTGTATGGATGATCGCCGGTCGTGACATCGTCGCCTCCGGCACCACCCTGGGGCAGCCTACGGCAGTACCGAGTTCAGAAATAAGCAACGGCAAGGATGGCATTTCTTCCACCGGCAACCTGTTTGTCCACAATGATCCGCGAGACGTATCGCGAGTGTCAGCAGGTCGCGACATTCTCTACAGCAACTTTGATATCGCCGGGCCGGGAACGCTGGATATCAACGCCGGGCGCAATATCCTTATGGAAAACCGCGCCAGCATCACCAGCCTCGGCTCGTTGGTGGCAGGCGATAAACAACCGGGTGCCAGCGTGGTATTGCAGGCCGGTGTGGGCGCGCAGGGGCCGGATTATTCGCGGTTCATTGCCCGCTATCTGAACCCGCAGAACCTTGCCGACCCGAACGCATCGCTCAACGGGCAGCCAGGCAAAGTGGTCAAGACTTACCTCGACGAATTGCAAAGCTGGCTGACCCTCGGCTATGGATTCAGCGGCAACACCGAACAGGCGCAAGCCTTCTTCGCTGCGTTGCCACGTGCGGAGCAGGCGATCTTCGCCCGTCAGGTGTACTTCGCCGAACTGCGTGCTGGTGGCCTGGAATACAACGATGTCGATGGCCCGCGCAAAGGCAGTTACCTGCGTGGTCGCAACGCCATTGCTTCGCTGTTCCCGACCACCGATGTGGCCGGCAATCCGATCCGCTACGACGGCGACATCACGCTTTATGGCGGTGCCGGGGTCAAGACTTTGTTCGGTGGCGATATCCAGATGCTCACGCCAGGCGGTGGTCAGGTGTTCGGCATCGAGGGCGCGGCGCCGCCCTCGACGGCGGGGATCATTACCCAGGGCTCGGGCAATATTCAGCTCTACTCCCAGGGCAGCATTCTGCTGGGACAGAGCCGGATCATGACCACGTTTGGTGGCTCGATCCTCGGCTGGTCCGCCGAAGGCGACATCAACGCCGGTCGGGGTTCGAAAACCACCGTGGTCTACACCCCGCCGAAACGCGTGTACGACACCTGGGGCAACGTGACCCTGTCGCCATCGGTGCCGAGCACCGGCGCCGGTATCGCCACGCTCAACCCGATTGCCGAAGTGGCCCCGGGGGACATCGACCTGATCGCGCCGCTGGGCACCATCGATGCCGGCGAGGCGGGGATTCGTGTGTCGGGCAACGTCAACATCGCCGCCCTGACGGTGGTCAACGCTGCCAACATTTCGGTGCAGGGTAAATCGACCGGGGTGCCGGTGGTATCGGCGGTCAACACTGGCGCGATCACCTCGGCCAGTTCGGCGGCATCTTCGGCCACGCAAGCGGCGGAAGACGTGGCGCGTCAGCAGCAAGCGGCCTCGCGGCAGAATCAGGCCTCGGTGTTTACCGTGCAGGTGCTGAGTTTCGGCAACGAACAACTCGCCCCAACCCGCGATGGCGCCAGCCGCACCCCGGCCCCGGGCTACAACCCGAACAGCCCGGTGCAGGTGCTGGGGGCAGGGGCGCTGGATGAACAGGCGAAGCAGCAGTTGACCGAGGAGGAACGTGGGCAACTGACGTTGTAAAAGACTCTCGTGTAGTACGTTTGGGCGGCCTTTGGGTCGCCCTTTTTTATCTGCTAAAAACTTTTGAACGGGCCACAAACCCTTGTAGGAGCGAGCCTGCTCGCTCCTACAAGGGGATACGGAGTGGATCAGAACGCGTAGGGGATGCTGACTTTTGCCCAGAGCATTTCCCCCTCCGGCCGGTTCTCCACATCAAATTCCTTGGCCCAGCGAATCTCCGCGCTGGCGTACTTGAGAAAGGTGAAGTGCAGCGCCGGGCCGATGGCGAACACTTTGCCACGTACGCCGTCATCCACGTCCTGCCCGGCGAACTGCACGGTGTGGCCGTACTGTTTGTCATCGGTGGTCTGCTTGAGGAAATAGCCGTTGACCCCGAGCATCAGGTCGTCGGTGATCTTGTAGCTGGCCGAATAGTCGAAGTGGAAGATCTGCCCGGACTTGTAGTCGGTGTCTTTGTTCTTCTCGTTGAAGCTGTAGGTGGTCTTCATCGAGATTTCGGTGTTGTCGGTCGGCAGCCAGGTAAACGAGAGCAGCGGCTTGTAGGTGTAGAAATTGTTGCTGGTATTGGCCAGTCGATCGACGCTGTATTCGCCGGTGGGTAAGGTGACTTCCACGGCGGCGCCAAGGGTCAGGTTTTTGCCCATGTCCCACAGAATGATCGGCGCGAAGGTGGTATCGCCCATGCCTTCGCGGGTGTCGCTCAAACCGAACACCGCGACCTCTTGCTTCAGCCACGGCTGGGCGATGTAGCCGGCCAGGCGTCCGCCGAATATTCGTACCGGGCTCAGGTAGTCGATGCGCGGAATCACCGCAGTGGATTCGATTTCAACCTTCGGCACCTTGCCGCCCAGCGAGCTGATGTTGAGCTTGGTCGATTTGTAATGGTTGTAGTAGAGGTTGAACGCGACCATGTTCTCAGGAAGGCTGTCGACCTCCAGCGGCAGCATGAAGAAACCGTCAGTGCCAGTGCCGATATTGTCGACCCCGGCTTCGGTGGCAAGGGCGGGCAACGTCAGGGTGCAACCCGCCATGAAAAAGGCGAGCGGCAAGCAGGAGGGTGCACGGTTCGGGCTCATAACTGTCCTCATTATTATTGTGATTGGGACCTGGCACCGGTCGCACGGGGCGCCGGTACGTTAGAAATAAGCGTTTGGCGTACATTCGGGCAGGGTATTGGCGGACAACGAGGGGGGCATCTGCGGACAGTCCGTTGACCCTGTGCTAACTTCCTTCGACATGACCGGTTACAAAAATAACAATCAAGCGTGATCCGGAATGTCAGCCTCCATGAACGTAAAAGTCCAAGACCCGACCTTTGAACTGGCGTTGGTGTCGCCGTTTCTCCTGCAAACCCTCGCCGAGGTCGTGCACAACAAGGGCTTCGACCCGGAAAGCCTGTGCCGTGGCCTGGGCTTGACGCTCGAGGATCTGCAGGATCCGGCGCAGCGGATTTCCTATCGCCAGGCCGTGGCGATGATTCAGCGCGGGCTCAAAGTGCTGCCCAATCAGGGCCTCGGTCTGTGGGTCGGCGCGCAGAATGTGCTGGGAACGCTGGGCTTGCTCGGGCATGTGCTGTCGCTGTGCAAGACTTTGCGCGATGCCTTTGCGCTGGGCATTCGTCATCAGCACACCTCGGGCGGGATTGTGGTGTCCAGTGTCGATGTGGTCGGTGAGCAGGTGCATCTCGACGCCGAATGCCGCTTGCCATTCGCCGACGTGCAGGTGTTTGCGGTCGAAGAGTTTTTCGCCAGTTTGCTGGTGTATGGCCGCGCACTGGTGGGGGCTGAGTTCAAGGCGATTGCCGTGGAGTTCGTGCATGCCGCGCCGGATTACCTGAGCGAATACCATCGGTTGCTGGGGCCGCAGGTGCGCTTCGGTTGCCTGCACAACCGGATGCTGATCGACGCGCAATGGCTCGATGTGCACTTGCCCAATCATCACTCGCTGGCGTTGCGCCAGGCCGTCGCGTTGCTTGAGCTGGAAGCGGCGCAGGTGCATCAGAAGCTGGATCTGATTCAGGCGGTGGAGCGGGCGATCGCCCGTGACTTGAGCCGTGGCAGTCACATTGAAAAGATTGCCGGTGATTTGAACATGAGCAGCCGTACCTTGCGCCGGCGTCTGACCGAGCATGCGTTGACCTTTGAAGCGCTGCTGGAACAAGTGCGGCAGGCGCGGACCCTGAGCCTGCTGGCCAATCCGGACATGCCGATCGAACGCATCACCGAAGAAGTGGGCTATAGCGATGTGCGCAGTTTTCGCCGGGCCTTCAAGCGCTGGACGGGGATGAGCCCGAGCGCCTGGCGGCATGACGCAAACCCTCACCCCAGCCCTCTCCCAGAGGGAGAGGGGGCCGACCGAGGTGTTTTGCGTCATCCATCGACCTGAAAGATTGTGTCGATTATGGACTTGAGAGCGTGAGGGCCGATCGACGTCATCCATCGACCTGAAAGATTTTTGTCGATTATGGATTCGGTACAGCACTTTCAAGTCGGCGTATCTCCACAGCATCCCCCATTCAATTCCCTCTCCCTCCGGGAGAGGGGGCTGATCGAGGTGTCTTGCGTCAGGCATCGACCTGAAAGATTTTTGTCGATTAAGGATTCGGTACAGCACTTTCAAGTCGGCGTATCTCCACAGCATCCCCCATTCAGTTCCCTCTCCCTCCGGGAGAGGGGGCTGATCGAGGTGTCTTGCGTCATCCATCGACCTGAAAGATTTTTGTCGATTAAGGATTCGGTACAGCACGTTCAAGTCGGCGTATCTCCACAGCATCCCCCATTCAATTCCCTCTCCCTCCGGGAGAGGGCTAGGGTGAGGGGCTTTTAGCGTTCTCCAAACCCACACAAAGCCTCCGGCTACAGGTAAACTCCCGCGCACTTTCCCAAGGAGTTCACATGAGTTACTACCAGCCGGGCATTCTCGCCACCCCAGTTCCGCCACAAGCACGTCATCTGTTTTTTGCCCTTGAATCGGTAGCAGCCCTGCCGCAGGCGATCGACAACCTGATGCATTTGGTGGACGGCAAGTCGGCGGTGGTCGGTTTCGGTGAATCCCTGGCCCAGGCCCTGAATGTGCAGATCGACGGCCTGCGCAGCTTCCCGGCCATGAGCGGCGTCGGCGTCGACAATCCGTCGACCCAGCACGCGCTGTGGGTCTGGCTGCACGGTGTCGACCGTGGCGAACTGCTCAACCGCAGCAATGCCCTCGAAGCCGCACTGGCCCCGGCCCTGCGCCTGGTCGAGAGGCAGGAAGCCTTCCGCCACAAGGACGGCCACGACCTGACCGGTTACGAAGATGGCACCGAAAACCCGCATGACGAAGCCGCCATCGCTGCCGCGTTGCTGGGCGAGGGCGCCGAAGGCCTGGTCGGCGGCAGCTTCGCCGCGATCCAGCAGTGGCAGCACGACCTCAAGGGTTTCCATCAGTTGTCCGCCGAAGACAAGGACAACATCATGGGCCGTCGCCTCAGCGACAACGAAGAGATCGACGACGCGCCGGTCTCCGCCCACGTCAAACGCACAGCGCAGGAAAGCTTTGCGCCGGAGGCGTTTTTGGTGCGCCGTTCGATGCCGTGGATCGAAGGCGATCGCGCCGGGCTGATGTTCCTAGCGTTCGGTTTCTCGCTGGACGCTTTCGAAGCCCAACTGCGGCGCATGAGCGGGCTGGAAGACGGCATTACCGACGGTCTGTACCGCATCAGTCGGCCGATCACTGGCGGCTACTACTGGTGCCCACCGCTCAAGGACGGTCACCTCGATCTGCGCGCCTTGCGCATCGGCTAAGGTTTCAACCAAACGGAGTGGGGCGATGAACCAGGTGCGCTGGGGCATGATCGGCTGTGGCAGCGTTGCCGAGCGCAAGAGCGGGCCGGCCTTCTACAAGGCGCCCGGTTCGGCACTGGTGGCGGTGATGGGCCGACGCCTTGAGGCGGTGGCCGATTACGCCGCGCGTCATGCCATCGCCCGGGTCTACACCGACGTTGACGCGCTGATCAACGATCCCGAGGTGGACGCGGTGTACATCGCCACGCCCCCCGACAGCCACTACGCCTACAGCCTCAAAGTCGCCGCCGCCGGCAAGCATTGCTGCGTGGAAAAACCGATGGCGCTCAACGCCGCGCAAAGCCGCGAGATGCAGCAGGTCTTTGCCGATGCGGGGCTGTACCTGTTCGTGTCCTATTACCGCCGTTCGTTGCCGCGTTTCCAGCAGGTGCGGCAATGGCTGGAACAGGGGCGCATCGGCGAGGTGCGGCATTTGAGCTGGACGCTGACCAAGGCGCCGTCGCCGGCCGATCTGGACGGCCGCGCCAACTGGCGCACCGACCCGAGTGTGGCCGGTGGCGGTTACTTTGCCGACCTGGCCAGCCATGGTTTTGACCTGTTCCAGTACCTGCTCGGCGATATCGTCGAAGTCGCCGGTTTCACCGCACGACAGGCCGGTTTGTATCCCGCCGAAGATGCCGTCAGCGCCAGTTGGCGGTTCGCCTGCGGGGCACTCGGCATGGGCTGCTGGAGCTTCGTTGCGGATCGGCGCGAGGATCGGGTCGAGATCATCGGCAGTCAGGGACGGATCGCGTTTTCCGTGTTTGATGAGCATCCGGTGCAGCTGCAGGCCGATGAAGCCATCAGTCTGGAAATTCCCCACCACGAGCACATCCAGTGGCATCACGTGCTGGGAATGAATGCGCATATTCGCGGGGATTCGCTCCATCCGGCAGTCGCCGAACAAGCGCTCAAGACCGATTGGGTCATGGACCAGATTCTCAAACGCCAGTAGTACGCAATTCTCCTGTAAGAGTGAGCCTGCTCGCGATAGGGGAGTGTCAGACACCGGGCTCGTATCTGATATGCCGCTATCGCGAGCAGGCTCACTCCTGCAAAAAGCGATCGTGTGAAGCATCTAAGGTTATGCCCATTCGGTATTTCTCAAGCTTGTCATAACGTCTCTAAGATCACGTCATAACTCGTTATAACAAGTGATCCCGTGATGACCGATAACGTTCTGTCCCTCAGCAGTGTCCCGCTGCACACCCAACTGCGCGACGTCCTCCGTGCGCGGATTCTCGACGGCGAATACCCGCAAGACAGCCAGATGCCTTCCGAAAGCGAACTCGGCACGCTGTTCAAAGTCAGCCGCATCACCGTGCGCCAGGCCTTGGGCGATCTGCAGAAAGAAGGACTGATCTTCAAGATTCACGGCAAGGGCACCTTCGTCGCCAAGCCGAAAACCTTCCAGAACGTCAGCAGCCTGCAAGGCTTGGCCGAGTCCATGACCGGGCGCGGCTATGAGGTGATCAACCGTCTGCGCAGCTTTAAATTCATCCCCGCCGACAAGCGTGTGGCCGAGCGCCTGCAAGTCGCCGAAGGCGAAACCGTGGCGCAGATCAAACGCGTGCGTCTGATCAACCGCGAGCCGATTTCCCTGGAAATCACCTACTTGCCCAAAGCCCTTGGCGAACGCCTGGAGAAGGCGGATCTGGTGACGCGTGACATCTTCCTGATTCTGGAAAACGACTGCGGCATCGCCCTCGGCCATGCCGATCTGGCCATCGACGCGGTGCTGGCTGACAGCGACCTGACCCAGGCGCTGAACGTCGAGGCCGGCTCGCCGATCATGCGCATTGAACGCTTGACCCACGACGCCAACGGCCAGCCGCTGGACTTCGAACACCTTTACTACCGTGGCGATGCGTTCCAGTACCGCTTGCGGATCGACCGGCAAAAAGGGGAGCAGGCATGACCCGCAACGTTCTCGAGCAGGAATACGACATCGTTGTCATCGGCGGCGGCACGGCCGGCCCGATGGCCGCGATCAAGGCCAAAGAAAAGAACCGCGATTTGCGCGTGCTGCTGGTCGACAAGGCCAACGTCAAACGCAGCGGCGCGATCAGCATGGGCATGGACGGCCTGAACAACGCAATCATTCCCGGCCACTCGACGCCGGAGCAGTACACCAAGGAAATCACCATCGCCAACGACGGCATCGTCAATCAGGCCGCCGTTTACGCCTACGCCACCCACAGTTTTGAAACCATCGAACAGCTTGACCGCTGGGGTGTGAAGTTCGAGAAGGACGAAACCGGCGATTACGCGGTGAAAAAAGTCCACCACATGGGCGCCTATGTGTTGCCGATGCCGGAAGGGCATGACATCAAAAAGGTCTTGTATCGCCAGTTGAAACGCGCGCGGGTGAGCATCACCAATCGGCTGGTCTGCACGCGTTTGCTGACCGACGCGCAGGGCGCGGTCAACGGGGTGATGGGCTTTGATTGCCGCACCGCCGACTTCCATGTGATCAAGGCCAAGGCTGTGATCCTTGCCTGCGGTGCCGCCGGCCGCCTGGGGCTGCCGTCCTCGGGTTACCTGATGGGCACCTATGAAAACCCGACCAATGCCGGCGACGGCTACGCGATGGCGTATCACGCCGGGGCCGAGCTGGCCAATCTCGAATGCTTCCAGATCAACCCGTTGATCAAGGACTACAACGGTCCGGCCTGCGCCTACGTCACCGGCCCGCTGGGCGGCTACACCGCCAACAACAAGGGCGAACGCTTCATCGAGTGCGACTACTGGAGCGGGCAGATGATGTGGGAGTTTCACCAGGAACTGGAAAGCGGCAACGGCCCGGTGTTCCTCAAGCTCGATCACCTGGCCGAGGAAACCATCCAGAACATCGAGGAGATCCTGCACAGTAACGAGCGCCCGAGCCGTGGCCAGTTTCACGCCAATCGCGGCACTGACTACCGCACGCAAATGGTCGAGATGCACATCTCCGAGATCGGTTTTTGCAGCGGCCATTCGGCGTCCGGGGTGTGGGTCAACGAGCGGGCCGAGACGTCGGTGAAAGGCTTGTACTCCGCGGGTGACATGGCAGCGGTGCCGCACAACTACATGCTCGGCGCGTTCACCTATGGCTGGTTTGCCGGGCACAACGCGGCGGATTTTGTCGCCGGACGTGAGTTCTCTGCACTGGACCTGCAGCAGATCGAAAAAGAGCAGGCGCGAGTCTACGCGCCGCTGGACCGCGAGCATGGCCTGCCGCCGGCCCAGGTCGAGTACAAGCTGCGGCGCTTCGTCAACGACTACCTGCAACCGCCGAAAGTGACGAAGAAGATGCAGATCGGCCTGCAACGCTTCAGCGACATCGAACGCGACCTCGAGCAGATGAAGGCCAACAACGCCCACGAACTGATGCGTGCGATGGAAACCAGCGTGATCCGCGACTGCGCCGAAATGGCTGCGCGCGCCTCGTTGTTTCGCGCCGAAAGCCGTTGGGGGCTCTACCACTACCGGGTCGATCACCCACAACGCAACGACAGTGAATGGTTCTGCCACTGCCATCTGAAGAAGGGTGACGACGGCCGCATGACCAGTTTCAAGAAACCCGTCGAGCCGTACATCATCCCGCTCGATGCCGAAGAAATGCAGGCCTATGACCGCTTGCGGGTGGGCACTTTTGCCGCTTGATACACCACTAGAGAGAGTCCGAACCATGGCCTATCAAGCCCAGGAAATCTTCTTCCGCTCCAACGCCCCGGTCACTGTGGACGAGGACAAATGCATCGCCGAAAAGGGCTGCACGGTATGCGTCGACGTCTGCCCGATGGACCTGCTGGCGATCAACCCGGCCACGCAAAAGGCCTACATGGCGTTCGATGAATGCTGGTACTGCATGCCCTGTGAAAAGGATTGCCCGACCGGTGCGGTGAAAGTCGACATTCCCTATTTATTGCGTTGACTGAAAGGGCCTTATCGCTGGCAAGCCAGCTCCCACAGGGATTTGCAGTGGGACATAAGTTTTGCAAACGCCCGAGAAACCTGTGGGAGCTGGCTTGCCAGCGATGAGGCCCGCCTGGACTACATAAAAGCTACCCGGAACACCCGGACGCTGGAATCACCGAAACCCCCTCGTTTCCCACCGCGCCCTGATCGCGGCGGAGACGAACAACCAATCAATGATTCGAGGGGAAACAACCATGTTGCGTGCAGCAATCGCCGGTCTGGTACTGGCTTCGTTCAGCTTGGCGGCCTCGGCCGAAACCATCCGCATCGCCATCGGCACCCAGGACACCACCATCAACTGCGCCGCCGGCGGACTGTTGATTCGTGAACTCGGCCTGCTCGACAACTACCTGCCCCACGACGGCGCCTACAAAGACGCGAAATATGACGTGCAGTGGAAAAACTTCACCAGCGGTGCGCCGCTGACCAACGAGATGGTCGCCGGCAAGCTCGACTTTGGCGCCATGGCCGATTTCCCCGGGGCGTTCAACGGTGTGGCTTTCGAAACCGCCGGTAAGCACAGCCTGTTCATCAGCGTGTTGTCGGGCAGCATCAAGGGCAGCGGCAACGGCATCGTCGTGCCGAGCGCGTCCGGGGTGCAGTCGCTGAGTGAACTCAAGGGCAAGACCATTTCGGTGCCATTCGCCTCGACGGCCCACGGCATGTTGCTGCGCGCGGTGGCGGAGCAGGGCTGGGACCCGCTCAAGGACGTGAACATCATCGCCCAGCCACCGGAAGTCGCCGGCTCCGCGTTGCAGGCCGGCAAGATCGACGCTCACGCCGATTTCGTGCCGTTCGCCGAACTGTTCCCCAGCCGTGGTTTTGCCCGCAAGATCTACGACGGTGCCCAGGCCAATGCGCCGACCTTCCACGGTGCGCTGGTGGATCAGGCCTACGCGAAAAAGTACCCGGAGATCGTCATCGCTTACCTGCGCGCGAGTATCGAGGCCAATCGGTTGCTTGCCGCCGAGCCGGAGAAGTACAGCGAACTGATTGCCAAGGTCACGGGCGTCGATGCCGAGGTCAATTACCTGTTCCACGGCCCTCTGGGTGTGCAGACCCGCGATCTGAGCTGGAAACCGGAATACCGTCAGGCGGTGGGTACGGCCATCGACACCCTCAAGCTACTGAAGAAGGCTGATCGCGGCCTCGATCTGAATACCTTTATCGACGATCAATACATCCGTGCTGCGTTCAAGGCGGCGAATCTGGACTACGCCGCGCAACTTGCTAACTACGCGCAGACCCCGTTGAAAGCCGTGGACGCCACGACCGGCAAAGCCATCTCCGACTTCAGTCACGTCGCCGAAATCTGGGTGCGCGGTGAAGACAAGGTGCGCCAGTACGCCTCCGCCGAATCAGCCTTCACCGCGTTGGCCGCTTTGAAACAGGAAGGCAAAAACATCCGGGCGGTGTATGCCCAGGCCAGTGACAGCGGGATCAAGCTGTTGGCCGATCAGGCGTGGTTTGCCAGTGATGCCAAAGGGCGGTTGAGTGCGTTTCTGCTCAAGGGCCAGGCGCAGCAATATGCGACAGCGCAGGGTGGCAAGGTACTCGATTTCACTGACGCCACCACCCAAGCAGTCGCTGCCCGCTAGTTGAAGATCAAAAGCCCCTCACCCTAGCCCTCTCCCAGAGGGAGAGGGGACTGACCGAGGTGTTTGGGCAAGGTACACCGACCTGAAATACCGAGCCGAACTCAGGTTTGAAAAGCCTGAGGATGGGTTCGTTATCGAGCCGACCCCAGGTTTTGAAAAGCGCAAAGATCGGCTCCTTATTGAGCCAAACCCAGGCTTTGAAAAGCATGAAGATCGACTCCCTATTGAGCCGAACCCAGGTTTGAAAAAGCATGAAGTCGGCTCCCTTTCCTCCTCGCCCCCTTGGGGGAGAGGGCTGGGGTGAGGGGGGCTAAATCTCAGCCATCAAGCAGACCCGGAACTGGAAACCCGCGCCATGAAATCATCGACTCTACGCTGGATATCAAGAGCCGCCTCCCTGCTGCTCTGCCTGCTGTTCTGGCAACTCGCCGCCAGCCACCACTGGAACCTTGGCCTGGTCACTTTCGCCAACGTGCCAACCCCGCTGGCGGTGATCGACGCGGCGCTGGGCCTGGGCGACTCCGGCAAGTTGCTCCAGCACCTGACTGCCAGCCTGAGCCGCGTGTTCGCCGGCTACCTCGCGGCATTGCTCATCGGCATCGCGCTGGGTCTGGCCATCGGCCGCTCGAAATGGGCTGAGGACCTGTTGCTGCCACCGCTGGAAGTGCTGCGGCCGATCCCGGCGGTGGCGTGGATTCCGCTGGCGATCCTGATGTTTCCGTCGTCGGAACTGTCGATGGTGTTCATCACCTTCACCGGCGCACTGTTCCCGATCCTGCTCAACACCGTGCACGGTGTCGAAGGCGTCGATCCACGGCTGATCGCCTCGGCGAAAAGCCTCGGGGCAGGGCGCCGGGCGATCTTGCGCGAAGTGGTTCTGCCGGGGGCCGCGCCGAGCATCATCACTGGCCTGGCGATCGGCATGGGCACCTCGTGGTTTTGTCTGGTAACGGCGGAAATGATCTCCGGCCAGTTCGGCATCGGTTACTACACCTGGGAGTCCTACACCATTCAGAACTACGCCGACATCGTCGTCGGCATGCTGCTGATCGGCGTGCTGGGCATGGGCAGCAGCCTGTTGATCAAACGCCTCGGCGGGCTGTTCACGCCCTGGCACCGACCACGAGGAAAAGCCTGATGAGCGCAATGCAAACCCCGGAAGGGCGGATCGATATTCGTCAGTTGTCGATCGTTCTTGGCGAAGGCCAACACGCGTTCGAAGCCGTACAAGGGCTGGATTGCCAGATCGAGCCCGGCCAGTTCGTGTGCATTCTTGGCCCGTCCGGTTGTGGCAAGTCGACCTTGCTCGGCGCACTCGCCGGGCACTTGAGTGCGCATGCCGGCAGTCTCAAAGTCGATGGCAGCGAGGTGTCCGGGCCGTCGCCGCAACGCGGCATGGTGTTCCAGCATCACACGCTGTTTCCGTGGCGCACGGTGCGCGACAACGTTGCCTTCGGCCTGAAGATGCGCGGCATCGGCAAGGCTGAACGCCACCGCGCCGCTGACGACATTCTCAAACTGGTGGGCCTCGACGGGTTTGCCGAACGTTGGCCCGATCAGCTCTCCGGCGGCATGCAGCAACGGGTGGAAATCGCCCGGGTGCTGATCAATCGCCCGCGTCTGTTGTTGATGGACGAACCCTTCGGTGCATTGGATGCCTTGACCCGCCTGAACATGCAGGAACTGCTGCTGGACATCTGGACGCGCATCCGCACCACCGTGGTGTTCGTCACTCACGACATCGACGAGGCACTGTTCCTCGCCGACCGTTTGCTGGTGATGAGTGCGCGACCGGGACGAATCATCGAAGACCTGCGTCTGGACTTCCCGCGACCGCGTACCACTGAGCTGGTGACCAGCGCCGAGTTTTCACGCCTCAAACGCCACTGCCTTGATCTATTGCGTCACGACAACGACCGCCCGCTGCCGCGCCTTAATCCGCTCGGCCTGCCTCCCGAAAACCCCTTGCCGCGATTTGCCCTATGACCTCATTTTTTGCTGTGACCGATAACCCGGACATTCTCGCCCTGCAGCCGCGCCTGACCGCTGACGATGCCGGTGTGCGGCGCATTGCGCTGATTGATCTGGCTGATCTGGAAGAGCCGGACGGCTTGCTGTGGCTGGTCGAAAGGCTGACCGATGATCCGGCTGAAGAAGTCCGCGCTGAAGCCGCGCGACTGCTGGAAGCCTGGGAAGATGAGCCGGTGGTGGCGGCGTTGTGTCAGGCCCTCACCGATCCGTCGCCGGCCGTACAAACAGCGGCAGCGCAAAGCCTGAGCCTGCTCAAGAGCGAAGCGGCGGGGCGGGTGATTCTGCCGTGGACCGATCATGCGCAAGTCAGTGTGCGGATTGCCGCGTTCCGCGCCCTGCGCGAATTGCGTTTCGCCGCCGCCGCGCCTGCTGCGGTTGTGGCACTCGACGACGCCGACGCCAATGTGCGCCGCGAAGCGGTCGGCGTGCTCGGCTGGCTTAAGCAACTCGACGCGCTGCCGGCGCTGGCACGCCTGGCCAGCGCCGACCCGGACACCGAAGTGCGCCGCGCCGCCACTGGTGCCCTCGGTCTGGCCTCTGGCGCCGAGGTGCTGCCGGCCTTGCGCCAGGCCTTGCAGGACCACGCCTGGCAAGTGCGAGAAGAGGCGGCCACCACCCTGGGCAAGGTCGGCCACAGCGATGCCGGTCCGGCGTTGATCGAAGCCTTGAACGATGACTACTGGCAAGTACGTCTGCGCGCCACTCGCAGCCTCGGTCGCCTGCGTTTTGCGCCGGCTCTGGACACCTTGATCGAGACCCTCGGCCACCGCATCAGCAACCTGCGCAAGGAAGCCGCGCTGGCCCTCGGTGAGTTGAATGATCGCGGGGCGGTGGCGGCGTTGCAGGCGGCGCAGGACGACGGTGACCCGGAAGTGCGCAAAGCGGTGCGGATTGCCTTGAGTCAGTTGCAATGAAGCCGCTGTCGGTGGGCAATTCGCAAAGCGCGCAGACCTTGCGCCTGAGTTGGCCGGACGGGCGTGAATCGGTGCTCAACCATGCCGAACTGCGCCGCCAGTGCCCGTGCTCGCAGTGCCGTGCGTTTCGCCTGAAAGGGATGACCCCGCGGGTCGATGACCGGGTTCGCCTGATCGAGATCAACCCGCAGGGCTACGGCGTGCAACTGGTGTTCAGCGATGGGCACCAGCGCGGAATCTATCCGTGGGACTACCTGGCACAGCTCACCCCTTGAGAACACTGCGTTGCCTGTGGGAGCTGGCAAGCCAGCTGCCACAGAGACTTCGGTATTCGGGTTACTGCGCAGCCGTCATCGCCGGCCGGCAGCCATGGAAAACATCCAGCCCTGGCTGATACAGCGAGGTCTTCACGTCAAACAACCCCAGCACCGAATGGAACAGGTTGTCATGGCTCAGATCCGCCTGCCCGGTCTTGCCTTGCAGGCAGCCGCGATCAATTCCTTCGCTGGCGAGCGTACCCTTGCCAAACCACATCACCATCGGCACATGGGTCTGCGCTTCGGGCGCCAGTGCATATGGCGCGGCGTGCAGGTACAGGCCGTTTTCACCCAGCGATTCACCGTGGTCGGAAACGTACAGCATCGAGGTCTCCAGCGTGTCCTGATTGCGCTTGAGCAACTCGATGACCTGGGCGAGGAAATGGTCGGTGTAGAGGATGGTGTTGTCGTACACGTTCACCAGTTCATCGCGGCTGCAACTGCCTAGCTGGTTGGTGTGGCAGATCGGTTTGAAGCGTTCCATTTCCTTCGGATAGCGCTCGTAGTACTCGGGGCCGTGGCTGCCGTCGGCATGCAGAACGATGATCGCGTGGCCCTTGAGGCTGTCGATGTAGCTTTGCAGATCCGCCAGCAGCGCTTCGTCGAGGCAATTATTGCCATCGCAGAACGGTCCCGGCTGATGCTTCGAAATATCGCGATGGGGGACGCGCAGGCAGGTGCCCTTGCAGTCGCTGTTGTTGTCCAGCCACAGCACCTGCACGCCGGCCCGCTGCAGGATATCGAGCAGGCCTTCGTAGGTTTTGCCTTTCTTGTCGCTGTAATCCTCACGGGGGAACTTCGAGAACATGCACGGCACCGACACTGCCGTCGAGGTGCCACAGGAATGCACCTGGGTGAAGTTGAGGATGTCCAGTTTGCTCAGTTCGGGGTTGGTCTCACGCGCATAACCGTTGAGCGAGAAATGGTCGGCACGCGCCGTTTCCCCGACCACAAACACCATCAGTGATTTCTTCTCGCGGGCGGCAGCCTTGGCGCTCATCACCGCGTCTTCGCCGATGGCCTGCACCACGAAGTGCTTTTTGATGCCCAGGCGTTGTTGGGTGTATTTGCTGATGGCGTAGATGTAGTTGGTCGGGTTGATGAAGTGGGTGAGCTTGTCTTCCTGGCGAAAGATCGGTGCGTAGGTCGAATAAAACGTGCCCACGGAAGCCGCGATCACCAGCACGCAGGCGATGATCACCAGCACCTTGTTGAGCAGGCCGCGAAAGAACGGCCGATAGCTCACCGGCCAGCGCCAGATCAGCACGGCTGGCAGCACGCCGAGCAACAGCACGTAAGTCAGCAGCTTGCCGTTGAACAGCGCGGTGGCTTCGTCGGGGTTGGTTTCGAACACGTTCTGGATCATCACCGTGTCGATGGTGATCCCGTATTCGTTCATGAAATACGCCGCACAGGCGGAGAGCAGGGCGACCACGGTCAGCGCCGGTTTCAGCGTCCAGCGAAACGACACCAGGGTCAGCAGCAGGGTGATGGCCGCCCACAAAAACAGCCCGAAGGAGGCGAAAAACGCCAGTTTGTGCGCGCCTTGCAGGGTAATCAGCGTGCCCAGCGCCTTCCAGGTCGCCAGGTTATACAGCGCCACCAGCGCCAGGGAAAACAACAGCACCAGTCGGGTAGGAGTGATGGACGGTAAACGCAGTCCGTTGCCCAAAGCCATGTCAAACATTCCTCTACAAAAAAAGACCACCACGCGGTTGCGCGTGTAACTGTAGAAGAACATTAGTAAAAAAATTGTAAACATCCTGTAACAACTACCGAATGGGTTCACCCCAATCAAAAGGGTGGGAGCAGGTTTTTTCAGAGGGATTTGCTGACCGGGCACGGGCGGGTTGCTCTCCACGACACACAGGAACTGCCGCAGGCCGACTGGCGGTGCTTGTCAGTAAAATCCTACAGGAGTACAAATGTACTCCATGAAGACACTGACGCCTCGCCGTACCGCCATCCTGACCTTTATCCGCGAACGCATCGCCGAACACGGTCAGTCCCCAAGCCTCGCTGAAATCAGCGAGGCTTTTGGTTTTGCCTCGCGCAGCGTGGCGCGCAAGCATGTGCTGGCGCTCACCGACGCCGGGTTTATCGAGGTCAATCCGCATCAGGCCCGGGGCATTCGCCTGCTCGAGCAACCGGCGCGCCCGGAACTGCTCGAGATTCCCGTGCTCGGCCGGGTCGCTGCCGGTGCGCCGATCGGTGCCGATGCCGAGGTCCACAGCCGTTTGCTGCTCGACCCGGCGCTGTTCTCCCGCACTCCCGACTACATGCTGCGGGTGCAGGGCGACTCGATGATCGAGGACGGCATCCTCGATGGCGATCTGGTTGGCGTGCGGCGCAATCCCGAGGCGCTCAACGGCCAGATTGTGGTGGCGCGGCTCGACGGTGAAGTCACGATCAAACGCTTCGAACGGGTCGGCGCGGTGGTGCGGTTGCTGCCGCGCAACCCGGCGTATCAGCCGATTGTCGTGCGCGACGATCAGGACCTGGCCATCGAAGGGGTGTTCTGCGGTCTGGTGAGGCAAGGCTGATGGGCGCCGTCGTTGCGCTGGATACGCTGTTCAATGGCGGCCAGGTCTGGAAGGGCCGGCCTGCGCCCCCGGCTGCCAGCCCGCAACCCACCGGGCATGCCGCGCTGGACGCGGCCTTACCCAGCGGCGGCTGGCCGGAAGCGGCGCTGAGCGAAATCCTCCTGGCCGGCCCGGGGGTTGGCGAGTTGCAACTGGTCTGGCCAACACTGGCGCGGCTTTCGGCGGCGGGCGAGCGCATTGTGCTGGTGGCACCGCCGTTCGTGCCGTACCCGCAGGCGTGGGAAAGCGCGGGGGTGGATCTGCGCCAGTTGTCGGTGATCCAGGCCAGCGAGCGCGAGGCCTTGTGGGCGGCGGAACAATGCCTGCGTTCAGGCAGTTGCGGTGCGGTGCTGTGCTGGCCGCACAAGGCCGATGACCGCGCGTTGCGGCGCTTGCAGGTGGCGGCGGAAACCGGCCAGACCCTGGCCTTTGCCTGGCGCCCGTTGAGCGAAGCGGTCAACCCGTCGCCGGCGGCGTTGCGCATTGCCATCGACGCCAGACCGGCCCAGTTGCGCGTGCTCAAATGCCGCGGCGGGCTGGCGTGTTCGGCGCCGATTGCCTTTGCCGTGGGGCATTGAGGTCGCCATGCGCTGGGTCTGTATTCTGTTTCCGCAATTGGCCCTCGACGCGGTGCTGCGTCAGCGTCCCGAGCCCGATGAACCGTTGGTGTTGCTCAGCGGCCCGGCCCAGCGCCGGGTGCTGCAGGCGGTCAATCCGGCGGCACGTAAACTCGGTTTGCGTCCTGGCCAGTCGATGACCGCCGCCCAAGCCCTGAGCAAGGGTTTTGCCACGGCGGATTACGATGTCGCCGAGGTCGAGCACTGGCAGCAGTTTCTCGCCGCGTGGGCCTACCGCTTCAGCGCGCAGGTCAGCGTGCATTACCCGCGCACGGTGGTGTTCGAGATCGAATCGAGCCTGGGCTTGTTTGGCACCTGGACGCAATTCGAGGCGCGGCTGCGCAAGGAACTGAGCGACCTGGGTTTTCGCCACCGCATCGTGGCCGCGCCCAACCCGGTGGCGGCGCGGGTGCTGGCCAATGCCTACGACGGATTGGTGGTGCCGGACGGCGAGGCCTTGCAGCATCACCTCGGCCAGTTACCCATTGACCGCGTGGGCCTGGAGCCGGGCGTGGCCACGGCGTTGTCGCGCATGGGCTTGCGCACGCTCAGTCAGGTGCAGAGCCTGCCACGTCAGGCCCTGGCCCGGCGCTTCGAAGCGTCGATGCTCAAACACCTCGACACCCTGTTCGGCGCGCGTCCGCTGGCGCTGGCGTTCTACCTGCCGCCGGATCGTTTCGATGTGCGCATCGAGCTGAATTTCGACGTGCAGTCCCATCAGGCGCTGCTGTTCCCGTTGCGTCGTCTGACCGGCGACCTCTCGGCGTTCCTCTGCGGACGTGACAGCGGCGTGCAGCGCTTCGACCTGCACCTGGAACACGCCGGGCTGCCGGACACCGTGATCAAGGTCGGTCTGCTCAGTGCCGAGCGCGATCCGGCGATGCTCTTCGAGCTGGCCCGAGGCCGGCTGGAACACGTGCAGGTCGAGGCGCCGGTACGCGGTTTCCGCTTGCGCGCCGAGGATCTGCCGAGTTTCGTGCCGCAGTTTCAGGAGCTGTTCGACGATCGCCCGCAGCAGACCTTGCCCTGGGAGCAATTGCGCGAACGCCTGCGCGCACGGCTGGGCGATGACGCGGTGCAGGGGCTGCGCTTTCAGGCCGATCACCGGCCCGAATGTGCCTGGCAGAACGCTGTCGACAAACAACGTTGCACCGGCTTGCCGAAGGTTCATCGTCCGGGCTGGTTGCTCGGCGAGCCGCAAAGCGTGCCCGAAGGTTCGGCGCGGATTCTCATGGGGCCGGAGCGCATCGAATCCGGCTGGTGGGACGGCGACGACGTGCGCCGCGATTACTACTTGATCCAGAACCGCGCCGGTCAGCAGGGCTGGGCCTACCGGGCGGTGGGTGAGGGCGGCCCGTTGTGGCTGCAGGGCTGGTTTGCATGAGCCACGGCTATGCCGAGTTGCACTGCCTGTCGAACTTCAGTTTCCAACGCGGTGCCTCCAGTGCGCTTGAGCTGTTTCAGCGGGCGAAAAAACACGGTTATCAGGCGCTGGCGATCACCGACGAGTGCACCCTGGCCGGGATCGTCCGCGCCTGGCAGGCAGCGAAGTCGGTCGAACTGCCGCTGATCATCGGCAGCGAAATCCGCATCGACAACGGCCCGAAACTGGTGCTGCTGGTGGAGAACCTTGCGGGGTATCAGGCCCTGTGCGGCTTGATCACCCAGGCGCGGCGGCGTACGCAGAAGGGCCAGTACCAGGTGCTGCGCGAGGATTTCAGCGAGCCGTTGCCGGGATTGCTCACGGTGTGGGTGCCGGACACCGTGGATGACCTGAACGAGGGGCGCTGGTTGAAACAGACCTTTGGCGAGCGTCTGTTTCTGGCGGTGCAGTTGCATCGCGGGCAGGACGACCCGCGTCGGCTGGCGGCACTGCTGAGTCTGGCCGATCAACTGCAGATTGCCGCTGTGGCCAGCGGCGACGTGCACATGCACGCCCGTGGCCGGCGGGCCTTGCAGGACACCATGACCGCGATTCGCCATCACGTCCCCGTGGCCGAGGCCGGGTTGCGCCTGCATCCCAACGGCGAGCGCCATCTGCGCAGCCTCGATGTGCTGCGTGAGCTGTATCCGCAGGCATTGCTGGACGCCTCAGTGCAACTGGCCCGGCGCTGCACGTTCGATCTGGGCGAATTGCGCTATCAGTACCCGAAAGAGCTGGTGCCGGAGGGGCACAGCGCCAGTTCCTGGCTTCGGCAGCTGACCGAAGAAGGCATCGCCTGGCGCTGGCCGCAAGGGCCGCAAGCCAAAGTGCTGAAGCAGATCAATGACGAGCTGAAACTGATCGCCGAACTCGGCTACGAAAGCTACTTCCTCACCGTGCACGACGTGGTGCGTTTCGCCCGCAAGCAAAAGATCCTCTGTCAGGGCCGGGGTTCGGCAGCCAACTCGGCGGTGTGTTTTGCCTTGGGCATCACTGAAATTGACCCGGACCGCACCACGCTGCTGTTCGAACGCTTCATGTCGAAGGAGCGCAACGAGCCGCCGGACATCGACGTCGATTTCGAGCACGAGCGCCGTGAAGAAGTGCTGCAATACGTGTTCCGTCGGTATGGCCGCCGTCGTGCGGCGTTGACGGCGGTGGTCAGTACCTATCACGCGGCGGGAGCGGTGCGCGATGTGGCCAAGGCCCTCGGTCTGCCGCCGGATCAGATCAACGCGCTGGCCGATTGCTGCGGTCACTGGAGCGATGAAACGCCGCCAGTGGCGCGTTTGCTCGAAGGTGGCTTTGATCCGGACAGCCCGGTGCTGCGTCGGGTGCTGAGCCTGACCGGGCAACTGATCGGCTTCCCCCGGCACCTGTCGCAGCACCCCGGCGGCTTCGTGATTTCCGAGCAGCCGCTGGACACGCTGGTGCCGGTGGAGAATGCGGCAATGGCCGAGCGCACGATCATTCAGTGGGACAAGGACGACCTCGATGCCGTCGGGTTGCTCAAGGTCGATATCCTCGCCCTTGGCATGCTCAGTGCGATCCGTCGCTGTTTCGACCTGCTGCGTCGTCATCGCCACCTGGACCTGAGCCTGGCGACGATCCCGGCCGAAGACAAACCGACCTACGACATGATCAGCCGTGCCGACACCATCGGCGTGTTCCAGATCGAGTCCCGGGCGCAGATGTCGATGCTGCCGCGGCTGAAACCGGCCAGGTTCTACGATCTGGTGATCGAGGTGGCGATCGTCCGTCCGGGACCGATTCAGGGCGGGATGGTCCATCCGTACCTGCGTCGGCGGAACAAGGAAGAAGCGGAAACCTATCCATCACCGGAGCTCAAAGTAGTGCTGGAGCGCACCCTCGGCGTGCCACTGTTTCAGGAACAGGTCATGCAGATCGCCATCGTGGCCGCCGATTACAGCCCCGGCGAGGCCGACCAGTTGCGCCGCTCGATGGCGGCGTGGAAGCGCCACGGCGGACTGGAACCGCACAAGGAACGTCTCGCTGCCGGCATGCAGAAAAACGGTTACACGCCGGAATTCGCCGCGCAGATTTTCGAGCAGATCAAGGGCTTTGGCAGCTACGGCTTTCCCGAATCCCACGCCGCCAGTTTCGCCCTGCTGACCTACGCCAGTTGCTGGCTCAAGTGCCATGAACCGGCGGCGTTCGCCTGTGCCCTGATCAACAGTTGGCCGATGGGTTTCTATAGCCCGGACCAGATCCTTCAGGATGCGCGTCGCCATCAGTTGCAGATCCGCCCGGTGGACGTGCGCGCCAGTGACTGGGATTGCAGCCTGGAATCGACCACGGCAGCCCAGCCGGCGATCCGCATGGGCCTGCGCATGATCAAGGGCTTTCGCGAGGACGATGCCCGGCGCATCGAGGTGGCGCGCACGCGCGGGGCGTTTGCCGATGTCGCCGACCTGGGCGAGCGTGCCGCGCTCGACAGCCGGGCGCAGGCGTTGCTGGCCGATTCCGGGGCATTGCGCGGATTGGCGGGGCATCGTCATCGCGCCCGCTGGGAAGTGGCCGGAGTGCAGAAACAGCTCGGCTTGTTTGCCGGTTTGCCCAGTCAGGAGGAGTCCGATGTGGTGTTGCCCAAGCCGAGTGTGGGTGAGGACCTTCATGCCGATTACGCCACGGTCGGCACCACGTTGGGCCCGCATCCACTGGCGCTGTTACGTGGCGAACTCAAGTCCCGGCGCTGCCGCAGTTCACGGGAGTTGCTGGACATCGAGCATGGTCGCCCGGTCAGCGTCGCGGGCCTGGTCACCGGTCGTCAACGACCGGGTACCGCCAGCGGCGTGACCTTCGTCACCCTGGAAGACGAGTTCGGCAACGTCAACGTGGTGGTCTGGCGCGACCTCGCCGAGCGCCAGCGCCAGGTGCTGGTGGGCTCGCAATTGCTCAGGGTCGATGGCCGCTGGGAGCGCGAAGGCGAAGTGCGCCACCTGATCGCCGGCCGCCTGAGCGACCTCAGTCCGCTGCTCAACGGCATCCGCGTGCAGAGCCGCGATTTCCACTGATCCCGGGCGGCCAATTCATTGGCGTCAAAAAAACCTGTCTTCAATGATGGCACTTTGTCATAATGCCGCCCCTTTTCCGCTGCCCAGCGCGTTGCCGTGCCGGGACACACCGTTTTTCAAGAAGGAATACTCAGTGAGAATGATCTCCCGGATGTTGGTCTCAGGCGTTGCGATTGCCGTGCTGGGCACCCTGGCCGGCACCCTTGCCGGTTGTGCTACCGAAAGCTCCCGTGCACTGCCGGTGGCCAAGGTCGAAAGCGCCACTCAGGTCTGGACCGGCGTCCGCGTACCGATGGCCGTGGGCAAGTTCGACAACCGCTCGAGCTACATGCGCGGCATCTTCTCCGATGGCGTCGACCGTCTCGGCGGCCAGGCCAAGACCATCCTGATCACGCACTTGCAGCAGACCAACCGCTTCAGCGTGCTGGATCGCGACAACATGGGCGAGATCCAGCAGGAAGCGGCGATCAAGGGCCAGGCCCAGCGTCTGAAGGGTGCCGATTACGTGGTCACCGGTGATGTCACCGAGTTCGGTCGTAAAGAGACGGGCGATCACCAGTTGTTCGGCATTCTCGGCCGTGGCAAGACCCAGGTCGCTTACGCCAAGGTCAACCTGAACATCGTCAACATCAGCACTTCCGAAGTGGTGTATTCGACTCAGGGCGCCGGCGAATACGCCTTGTCCAACCGTGAAATCATCGGTTTCGGCGGCACCGCTGCGTACGACTCCACCCTCAACGGCAAAGTCCTTGATCTGGCCATGCGCGAGGCGATCAATCGTCTGGTCGATGGCATGAACGCTGGTGCCTGGAAACCGGCCAACTGATCGCAACCCATTGCAAGGAGCATCAACAATGAATGTTTTTCTGTCTCGACCGCGTCTGGTCCTGACGCTGGCCGCCAGCGCCTTGCTGGCCGGTTGCAGCAGTCCGCAAACCCTGTACCAGTGGGAAGGCTACCAGCCGCAGGTTTACGAATACTTCAAAAGCGAAACACCAAAAGAAGCGCAGGCCGAAGCGCTGGAAGCCGATCTGCAAAAGATCCGCGCCAGTGGCAAAGCCGTACCGCCGGGTTACCACGCGCATCTGGGCCTGTTGTACCTGAGCATGGGCAAGGACGATCAGATGGTGCAGCAGTTGCGCACCGAGAAAGCCTTGTTCCCGGAGTCGGGCACCTACATGGACTTTCTGCTTAAAAACGCCAAGACCGGAGACGCCCAATGATCAAGCGTGCTCTGAAGCTGCTGGCCGCCGGTCTGGCCCTGACCGTACTCGGTGGCTGTGTCGCGCCGAAAACCGTCGACTATTCGGCGTATAAACAGGCACGTCCCAAGACCATTCTGGTGCTGCCGCCGCTGAACACCTCGCCCGACGTGAAAGCGTCGTACAGCCTGTTGTCGCAAGTGACGTTTCCGCTGGCCGAGGCCGGTTACTACGTGCTGCCGATCACGCTGGTGGACGAAACCTTCCGCCAGAACGGCCTGACCACGCCGGATGACATCCATCAGGCACCGCCGAACAAGCTGAAGGAAATCTTCGGTGCGGACGCGGCGCTGTACATCAACGTGACCGAATACGGCACGCGTTACCGGGTGATCAGCAGTGAAACCGCCGTGACCGCGACGGCGAAACTGGTCGACCTGAAGTCCGGTACCACGCTGTGGACCGGCACGGCCCGGGCGTCGAGTGAAGAGGGTAACAACGGCAACGCCGGTGGTTTGATCGGCATGCTGATCACGGCCGCAGTGAAGCAGGTGATCAACAGCTCCACCGATGCCGGTTACCCGATTGCCGGTGTGGCGAGTAATCGTCTGTTGTCGGCCGGCCACCCGGCTGGTCTGCTGTATGGGCCGCGTTCGCCGAAGTACGGCACTGACTGACCACCTGAAACTTTTGTGGGCGCGGGCTTGCTCGCGAAGGCGGTCTGTCAGAGGCATTTGGCCTGACTGACACAGCGCTTTCGCAAGCAAGCCCGCTTCTGCAAGGGGAATGTGCTCCTCTGTCGTTCATCGTGCGGCAGTCCCGACCCGCTCATCCCCCCTGGCGCTTGCGTTCCTGCTTGCAACGAGCAGACTGGCAAATCGACGCAGCCCCGATCAACGATCCGTACTCAACGTGCAATCAAGACCCTGCATCTTGCCGCCGAAGGCGATATTCTGCGCGACGCTCACAGACGCAAATAAAGACAATAGGCGTGTGCACCCTCCCTCTTATTTCTTGGCCAGCGATCGCCAGGGGAGGGTTGCCCGATGCCAAAGGAGTGTTCGTATGACCGACAAGAAACCGGAAACCACGGTCGACCGCGTCTACCAAGGGGTTTACGAGGCGATCTGCAAGCGTTCGTTGCGCCCTGGCATGAAACTGGGCGAGGCCTCACTGGCCGAGTTATTCAATGTCAGCCGCACGTCGGTGCGCGCCGCGCTCAAGCAACTGGAGGCTGACGGACTGGTTACCACCGAACCGAACAAGGGGGCTTCGGTGTCGCTGCCCAGCAACGAAGAGATCCGCTCGCTGTTCGAAACCCGGCGCCTGATCGAGATCGGTATCGTCACCGAACTGTGCCGGCGCAAGGACCCCGCCGCGATGCAGGACTTGCGCGCGCATCTGCTGCTGGAAGATCAAGCCCACGCCGCCGGCGACCACGAGCGGCTGATTCATCTGCTCGGCGAGTTCCACATCAAACTGGCGCGCAGCCTGAACAACCCGGTGCTGCTCGACTGGTTCCAGAAACTCATCTCCCGCGCCTCGCTGTACGTCGCCGCGCTGGATGATGACAGTCACGAAGCCTGCCGCGATGACGAGCACCTGCGCCTGCTCGAGTACATCGAAGCCGGGGATCAGAGCGCGGCGATCGAACTGACTTGCCTGCACCTGAACGGCATCGAACAGGCCATTCTCGACGTCGCTGCGAAGATGAAAACTGGCTACCATCCGCTCAAACACTTGATCGGCGTATGAGTTCCGGGCGCTGGGGAAATCGGCTATACCTCTTATGAAACCAATACGCCGCAAGATGCTCGAAACAGACGAGCGTCGCGTCGTTTGGTCGTCGTGATTTACCGGACAACCACCACAGGACACCGAGTCAGTCGATGCAGTTTTTATCCGATAGTCACGGTTGTGACGGCTGGAAAGGCGAAATGGCCGAACGCATTTGCGCGTTCGACTGGAGCCCTACCGAGCTGGGTCCGCTGGACACCTGGCCTGCCAGTCTGTGCAGCACGGTGCAATTGATGCTGGCGTCGCCTCTGCCGATGGTCATGCTCTGGGGCCACGCCGGCTACATGATCTATAACGACGCCTACTCGAAATTTGCCGGTGGCCGCCATCCGTATCTGCTCGGCTCGCCGGTGGAGCTGGGCTGGCCGGAAGTGGCCGACTTCAATCGGCACGTGGTCGATACCTGTCTGGCCGGCGGCACCCTGTCTTACCGCAACAAGGAACTGGTGCTGCTGCGCGACGGGGTGCCCGAAGACGTCTGGATGGATCTTTATTACAGCCCTGTGGCCAACGATGACGGGCAACCGGCCGGGGTCATGGCGATGGTGGTGGAAACTACCGAATTCATGCATTCCGAGCGCTTGCGCCAGGCCGCCGAAGATGCCTACCGCGCCGATAACGAGCGCGTGCGACTGGCGCTGAATGCCGGCGCGCTGTTGGGTTCGTTTGTCTGGGACGTGAAAAACAATACGTTGTCGGCGGATGAGCGTTTCGCCCGCACGTTCTCTTATCCGCCGGATCAGGACCTGAGCAATCTGGCCCAGGACATCGCCCAGTCCCGCATCCATCCCGATGACATCGCCTGGGTGCACGAGCGCGTCACCCATTCGGTGCGGACCGGCGCGCCGTTCAACGCGGAGTACCGCGTGCGCCGCAGCGATGGCAGTTATCTGTGGGTCCTGGCCAGTGGCGCGTGCGAGTTCGATGAACACGGTAAAGCACGGCGTTTCCCCGGCGTGTTGATTGACATTCATGAGCGCAAGACCGCTGAAGAATCCCTGCTCAAGTTCACCCGCAACCTCGAACAACGCGTGGCCGATGAAGTCGAGGCGCGACTGGCGGCCGAAGAGCAATTGCGCCAGTCGCAGAAGCTTGAAGCGATTGGCGGGCTCACCGGCGGCGTTGCCCACGACTTCAATAACCTGCTGCAAGTGATCGCTGGCAATCTGCATTTGCTGGCCCGGCATGAACCGCACAATGCCAATGTCCAGCGCCGGGTCAGCGCCTCGTTGGCGGCGGTCGAGCGTGGCGCCAAACTGTCTTCGCAACTGCTGGCGTTTGCCCGGCGTCAGCCGTTGTCGCCTGCGGTGTGCAACCCGCAACAGATCTTCGACGGCGTGGGGGAGTTGCTGCAACGGGCGCTGGGCGAAACCATTCAGATCGACGTGCAGCTGCCGCAAGCGCCGTGGCACATCAACGTTGATCGCAACCAACTGGAAAATGCCATTCTCAATCTGGCCATCAATGCCCGGGATGCAATGAAAGGCGAGGGCACCATCGTGCTGAGCGCCTCCAACACCCGTCTGGAGCGCGAGTTTTGTGCCGGTAAAGGCATCCTGCCCGGGGAGTACGTGCGGGTGGCGGTCAGCGATACCGGTGCGGGCATCCCGGCGCAGATCCTCGAACAAGTCTTCGAACCGTTTTTCACCACCAAGGCCGACGGTCAGGGCACCGGTCTGGGCTTGAGTATGGTCTTCGGGTTCGTCAAACAAAGCGGCGGCCATGTCGAAATCGACAGCCGCGTCGGTGAAGGCACGCGAGTGCAGTTGTACTTCCCGCGCAGCTTGCGGCCGGTCCGCGCTGAAATGCCGAGCCTTGACGCGCAGCAGGGCGGTGGCCACGAGACGATTCTGGTGGTCGAGGACAACGAGGCGGTGCGCGCCTCGGCGGTTGAATTGCTGCGCGAAGAGGGCTATCGCGTGCTCACCGCCGGCCATGGCGATGCGGCCATGCAGATGCTGCTCGAAGGTGTCGAGGTCGATTTGATCTTCACCGACGTGGTCATGCCGGGGCTGATCAAAAGCTCCGACCTGTTCGCCTGGGCCAAGGTGCAGACGCCACCGGTGGCGGTGCTGTTCACCTCCGGGCACACCCGCGACATCATCTCGCGCAACCACCAACTCAGCCCCGATACCCATTTGCTGGGCAAACCCTATAGCCCCGAGGCCATGCTGCAAATGATTCGCGCGGTGCTCGGTGCCTGATCGGGTGCAAGCGAGGCACTTGGGGCTGTATGGATAAAGCGGTGGCGTGGGAATCTGTGGCGAGGGGATTTATCCCCGTTCGGCTACGCAGCAGTCGTCAACATGAGCTCGCGTCATACCCGGTGCAATGCAGCGGAGTGCTTCGCACTTCAACGGGGATAAATCCCCTCACCACCGGGTTCTCAACAGACATTCGTGATAAGGCTTGCCGATGACTTCCAAGCGAAATGCCAAAGCGCCCGCCGGTACGGTCCGGGTGCGTGGCGCCCGTGAGCACAACCTGAAGAACGTTGACGTCGATATCCCCCGCGATGCGCTGGTGGTGTTCACCGGCGTATCCGGTTCGGGCAAGTCGTCGCTGGCGTTTTCCACGCTGTATGCCGAAGCCCAGCGCCGTTACTTCGAGTCGGTCGCGCCCTATGCACGGCGGCTGATCGACCAGGTCGGCGTGCCGGATGTCGATTCCATCGAAGGCTTGCCGCCCGCCGTGGCCCTGCAACAGCAGCGTGGCACACCGAGCACGCGTTCATCGGTGGGCAGTGTCACCACCTTGTCGAGCCTGATCCGCATGCTGTATTCCCGCGCCGGCAGTTATCCGCCGGGGCAGCCGATGCTGTATGCCGAAGATTTTTCACCGAACACTCCGCAGGGCGCGTGCCCGCAATGTCATGGCCTGGGCCGGGTGTATGAGGTCACCGAAGCACTGATGGTGCCTGATCCGAACCTGACCATCCGCCAACGCGCGGTGGCGTCCTGGCCGCTGGCCTGGCAAGGACAAAACCTACGTGACATCCTCGTGACCCTGGGCATCGACGTCGACATTCCCTGGAAGAAACTGCCGAAAAAACAGCGCGACTGGATTCTCTTCACCGAAGAAACCCCGACCGTGCCGGTGTACGCCGGGCTGACGCCGGAAGAAACCCGCGTCGCCCTCAAGCGCAAGATGGAGCCGAGCTACCAGGGTACGTTCACCGGTGCGCGACGTTACATCCTGCACACCTTCACCCATTCGCAAAGTGCGCTGATGAAGAAGCGTGTTGCACAGTTCATGCTCGGCAGTCCGTGCCCGCTGTGTGACGGTAAACGCCTGAAGCGCGAGGCCTTGTCGGTGACGTTCGCCGGGTATGACATCGGCGAACTGTCGCAGATGCCGCTGCTGCAAGTGGCTGAAGTGTTGCGACCGGTGGCCGAGGCCAGTTATCTCGAACACGCCGACGAAACCGGCGACACCCTGAGCCATGCGCAAACCCGCGAGGCCCGTCAACAGCGGGCGGCCCACGGCGCCAGCGCTCACGCCAGCGCGCCGGATGTGCGGCACACGCCGAACCTGTCGCTGGAAAAGCGTCTGGCGGCACAGCGGATTGCCGAGGATCTGCTGGAGCGGGTCAGCACCCTGACCGATCTGGGGCTTGGCTATCTGGCCCTGGAGCGCAGCACGCCGACGTTGTCCTCGGGAGAGTTGCAGCGGTTGCGCCTGGCGACGCAATTGGGCTCGCAGTTGTTCGGCGTGATCTACGTGCTCGACGAGCCGTCCGCCGGGCTGCACCCGGCCGATGGCGAAGCGTTGTTCGAGGCCCTGCAGCGCCTCAAGGCCGACGGCAACACGCTGTTTGTGGTCGAGCATGATGTGGAAACCATGCGCCGCGCCGACTGGCTGATCGACGTCGGCCCGGCGGCGGGCGAGAAGGGTGGTCAGATCCTTTACAGTGGCCCGCCAGCGGGGCTGGCCGAGATCGAACAGTCGCAGACTCGCGCCTACCTGTTCGCTGACGCGCCACGCCAGCCCCGGGTTGCGCGCAAGCCCGGCGGGTGGCTGAAACTCGATGGCATCTCACGCAATAACCTCAACCACCTCAGCGCCGAGTTTCCGTTGGGCTGTTTCACCTCGGTGACCGGCGTGTCCGGCTCGGGCAAGTCGAGTCTGGTCAGTCAGGCGCTGCTGGAACTGGTCGGCGCGCAGTTAGGGCGTCCGCCAGCGGACAGCGAACCGGAAGAGCTCAGCCTCGAAGACGATGCGCCGCAGGCCAGCAGCGGCCAGGTCACTTCAGGGCTGGAGTCGATCAAGCGTCTGGTGCAGGTCGATCAAAAACCGATCGGGCGCACGCCGCGCTCGAATCTGGCGACCTACACCGGGCTGTTCGACAACGTGCGCAAGTTGTTCGCCGCAACAACCGAGGCTCGGGCTGCCGGTTATGACGCCGGACAGTTTTCCTTCAACGTCGCCAAGGGGCGTTGTGCCACGTGCGAGGGCGAGGGATTTGTCAGTGTCGAATTGTTGTTCATGCCCAGCGTGTATGCGCCATGCCCGACCTGTCATGGCGCGCGCTACAACCCGCAGACGCTGGCGATTCTCTGGGAGGGCCTGAGCATCGCCCAGGTCTTGCAATTGACCGTCGATGAAGCGGTGACGGTGTTTGCCGGGCAACCGGGGATTCGTCGTTCGCTGGAAGTGCTGCGCGATATCGGCCTCGGTTATCTGCGTCTCGGGCAACCGGCCACGGAACTGTCCGGCGGTGAGGCGCAGCGGATCAAACTGGCCACCGAGTTACAGCGCAATCAACGCGGCGCCACCCTGTACGTGCTGGATGAACCGACCACCGGCCTGCACCCGCGCGACGTCGATCGCTTGCTGGAACAACTCGATACGCTGGTGACGGCGGGGCATACGGTGATCGTGGTCGAGCACGAAATGCGCGTGGTCGCGCAGAGCGACTGGGTGATCGACATCGGCCCGGGCGCGGGGGATCAGGGCGGCAAAATCGTGGTGGCGGGTACACCGCAGAAAGTCGCGGCGAGCAAGAAGAGCCGGACGGCGCCGTTCCTCGCTCGCGCCTTGCGCTGATGGCCGGGATCGGCGCCTGCAGGCGCCGATTTTTGCTGCGATGTTTTGAACGATTGCCCGGCCTCAGGCTTCGAATCTTCAAGACCCGACGCGTTTCAGTCGGACGGGTTTGATGAGCGAGGTGGCCATGAACGAGCAATCAATGCAGCAGCAGAATCAATCGGCAGAGCCGATCAACCGCAACGACCCGGCAATCGACCCGCAGCTGCCGGGCCAACCGGCGCCGACGCAACAGCAGGGCGAGAACGATCAGGCACAGAGCGCCGATCCGGCGGTGGATCAGAAGCATAAACACACCGATAACGACAACGAATTCAGCCCGGGCTTCAAACCGCAACCTGATCGTGCGAAACCGGGTGAAGAAACCGATGCCGATATTGACACGGACGGGGGCTAGTCACGGTAGATACGACAAGGCCGCATTCTCTGAATGCGGCCTTTTTTGTGCGCGGTTATTTGCTCGGATGCTTGGCTTGCAGCTCTTTCGCCGCCGCCAGGTGTTTTTCCAGCGCCGGGAGCATTTTCTGCGCAAAGGCCTTCAGTTCCGGTGCTCCTTTGACCTTGTCGTCGGTAACGGTGTTGGCTTGTTTCTTGAACAGCTCAATGGTTTCTTCGTGAGCCTTGACCTGATTGTTGGCGTAGGCCGCATCGAAGGACTCATCACGCATATCGAGGATTTTTTCCTTGGCTTGCTTGACCAGGGTGGTGGTGTCCGGCACTTCGATGTCGTGGGCTTTGGCGATGCTCGCCAGTTCATCGTTGGCCTTGCCATGATCGCTGATCATCATGTTGGCGAATGCCTTGATGTCGGCCGACTGGCTTTTTTCCAGGGCCAGGCGACTGGTTTCGATTTCGGCAATGCCGCCCGCTGCGGCGTTGTCGACAAAGTCATTGTCGGTGGCGGCGAAGGCATTACCCATGCCAGCGCTCAAAGTGACAGCCAGAACGAGGTGCCGCAGGTTGAATCCGTCCATTGATGTATCTCCACGCAGGTTTTTTGTTGGTGTTACTCAATGGAGGGAAAGCAGCGAATAAAGGTTTTATCGCATTTGCGACAGGGCGACGAACGGACACCGCTGGTCTGACAGGTGGTCGACAGAAGCGGGTAACCAAGGCCATTCTGATAACGAGCCAGCGCAATCGGTCGCGTTGGCTGCCGATCAACTCACGGAGGTGTTCCATGCCGGTGACCCATGACCTGTATCAGGACTTGAAGCTTACGAAGGAAGAGATCCAGCAACGACGCACCGAGGACCCACATCTGGATGCACTGATCAACAAGTATTCCGAGGCGGATGCCGAGGTAGTCAAGGCCGAGACTGCCACCTCGGATGCGCCCAGTGATGACACGCTGAAAAAGCTCAAGGAGAAACGCTTGCAGGTCAAGGACAGGATTGTCGAGCAGTTACAGGCTCGATCCTGACCGCCAGTGGTGCCACCGACCGCCGGTGGTGAATGGAAAGGAACGACCGCCACGACCGGCACCTCGAATGTACAGCGTCTCCATCCATCGACGCTTTGCGAGGTGCCTTATGAACGATCCCAAATTCCCCAGTGAAGAGCAGGGCGCATTCGACCCGGTGCCGACGCACCCCGAACCGAACAGCCCGGCGCACACCACGGCCAACCCCGATGAGCCGGACGAAGACCTGCCCACAGACGAAGATCCCGATAAGTTCGACAAGTCTTCCAATTGACAGACCGTCATCGCCAGCAGGCTGGCTCGCACCATGAATCCGTGAACGACCCACATCGCCTGTGTGAGCGAGCCGGCTGGCGAAGGCGCCGGCTCATTCAACACAGGATTGAACGGATTTACTTCAAGGCTGCCTCCAACGGCAATCGCGCCATATGCGTCGCCTTCAACGAGCCCAGATACAACCACTGGCCATACTCGCGTGCCGTGGTGATTGGCGAGTAATTGTCACTGCTCGCGTCCTGCAAATTGGCAATCACCTTGCCGTCCAGATCCAGGCCCAGCACAAAGCCGCGCTTTTCCACCGGTTTCGGTAACACCGTCAGCGCCCGCACGATCATCTTGCGCAGGAACGGATACCCGGCGGTGCCATCGAGCAGAGCATTGCGCGGCGCATACAGCGCCACCCAGAAACGGTTGCTGCCATTGAACGCGAGGTTGTCCGGCAGGCCCGGCAGGTTGTCGATAAACACATCATGCGTGCCGGCCTTGGGCCCGCTGAGCCAATAGCGACTGATGCGGTACGCGCCGGTTTCATTGACCAGCACATAAGCCTCATCCGGGCCGAGGGTGACGCCGTTGGCGAATTCCAGTTTGTCGAGCAGCACCGAAGTCTTGCCGGTCTGGAAGTCATAGCGCAGCAGACGTCCGTCACCACCGTGCTCGATGATCGCCTCGCCATCATGGCCGTAACCCCAATGGCTGGAGGCATCGCTGAAATAGGCGTAGTGCCCGGATTTGTCGATCGCTACATCATCGGTGAAACCGAAGGCGACGCCGTTGGCGGCGGTGGACAAGGGAATCAGGCGGCCCTGGGCATCGAGTGAGAGCAAACCCTTGATGGCGTCGGCAATCACCAGCAAACCGTTCGGATGCCGCGCCAGCCCCAACGGTCGGCCACCAGTGTCGGCGAGGACCTTGCGTGCCTGGCCATCGAGGCTGGTACTGATCAGTCGACCGTCATGCAGCCCGGTGATCAGGACATCCTCTTCCAGCAGCAAGGCTTCCGGTCCCTCGATGTCGCTCGGCCCGACCGGCACCGCGGCTTTGAGGCGCTGGTTGTCGGCAAAGACACCTTCGGTCAACGACGGTGCCGGCGACGGTTGCCACGCCACCGGTTCAACCTTGGTTGGCATCAGCAGCAAGAACGCGATGACGACGATGATGATCAACAACACCCCATGCCGCAGCCTCATGCGCTGGCCCTCGTCGCGCTGATGTACTGCGCTGCCCGGTCGCGCAGCGCCAGCATCGACGCCGCCGATTCACGCTCGATGCGGCGTCTGAGCAGCAACCGGTTGGCAATACGCATGCCCAACCCGGCGAAGCGATAATCCAGCGTGCGCACAAAACGTGTGCCGCCCTGTTCGGCCGTGCATTCGTACGTCAGCAGCAGCGACAAGCCATGATCGCCCTGGGCCCGGGCGCACCAGCGTCGGCCGGGCAGGTATTCGCTGACTTCCCAGTGCAGATGACCGGCGCGACCCCCGGCGTGAATGTCCTCTTCGAAGTGCGCGCCGGCATGCAGCGGGCCTTGTGGGCCGTCGATCCTCAGCGACGACGGATGCCATTCCGGCCAGCGACTGACGCTGGCGGCGTAGGCGAGCACGGTGACTGGCTCGCCGACGATTTCGATGTGGTGCTGCATGCGGGTCATGGACGGTCTCGAATGGCTCAAGGGGACGGGTTCCGGTTCCCAATAGAGGGTGCCGAACAGGTAATCCATCAAGGGAAAGACGATGTTGAAATTGCGCTCCTGCATGCGTTCGCGGCGATGGTGCAGTTCATGCAGACGGCGCATCTGGCGGATCCATGGCAGGCGTGTCAGCGGATTGTCCGGCGGCAGATGTTCGCAGGCGTGAAACACTTCGTAGGTCAGGTAACCCAGCACCATGCAGCCACCGAACAGCCCGGCGACATTGCTGTTGAACTGTGCAAACAGCCACCACAGCGGCAGGCTGATAACCAGGGTATGCAGGACGATCAGCCACGCCGGAAACAGAATCACCCGCCAGTCGCGAGCGCTGTCGTAGGTCATGTGGCCGGGGGTGAAGAAGCTGTGATGGTCGCCGGCATGGCGAGCGTAGAACAGCCTGGCGAAGGTCTTTTTGTGATGGCCGAGATGGCGATGGACCGTGTACACGCCGAAGTTGAAGAACAGCAGGGTCAGCGGCACCGTCAGCCATTCCCGCCAACTGACCTGCTGCACCGGGTGCCAGAAGGCGCCGATGGCCAGCACGCCGAACAGCAGCACGAAGGCGCCGTGCAGCCACGGGTTGTAGAACGGATGAATGGCGGCCCGATAACGGCTGCGAAATGCCTCGGTGGTCTGCCTCAACTGCGGTCACCTGCGGGTATTGTTGTTCTACCCGGCAGCGTAGCCGATCCGGCGGTTTGTGCAGGCCGGCGCTTGAGGCCACTTGCGCCATGCTCCGGGGTAAAGCGGCCGATTCAGCTCAACGGGTTCCAGCGCTGCGACCAGTCGTCATCAGCGTGGATCACTTCGCGCAGCAGATCGAAGGCGTGTTGCAGGGTGGCGGAGTCGCGATCACGCGAATACACCAGATAGGTCGGGTAGCTGAATTCCGGGGCTTTGGTGACCGGTTCCAGGGCGCCGCTTTCCAGATAACTGCGCACGACCCGGGTGCGGAAATAGCCGCTGCCACCGTTTTCGAGGATGTATTGCAAGGCCAGCGGGCCAAGGTTGAAGCTCAGTGCGGCCTTGGCCTTTTCCGGCAGGGCGGCGTCGTGCTGGCAGCGGAAGTCCGGGCCCCAGTCGATGTAGACGTAAGGGTCGGGCCGGTCGGGAGCGCGGACCAAAATCAGTTTCTCTTCCAGCACTTGCTCGACCTGCAAGCCCGGCCAGTACTCCGGCTGATAGACCAGCGCGGCGTCGAGCACGCCAAGTTCGAGCTGACGGAGCAGGTTTTCGCCGTCGCGGATTTCCATGCGCAGGGCATGGCCGGGGATTTTTTCGCGCAGTTCGGCGGCCCAACTGAGCATCAGTGGATTGCACAGGCTGACTTCGCCACCGATGTGCAGCACGTTGTGATAGCCCTCGGGCAGCGGCAGGTCGCGGCGCGCAGCCTCCCAGGTCTGCACCAGTTGATTGGCGTAGACCACGAACGCCTCGCCGTTGGGCGTCAGTTTCGCGCCGGCACGGTTACGCACGAACAGCGTACTGCCCAACTGGCTTTCGAGTTTCTGCACCCGGGCGGTGATCGCCGTTTGCGTGACGAACAGCTTTTGCGCAGCCGCCGCCAGGCTGCCGTGGCGGACGATTTCCAGAAAGGTGCGGGCGAGGTCGATGTCCATGGGCGGGCCGGTGGTTGAGGTGGCGGGCATTGTAAGTGCAGCCTCGGGACCGCGTCATCGTTTGGAGTGGCCCGCACCCTGATCCTCTCCCAAAGGAGAGGGGTGGGGTGAGGGCAAAACCAGTTACCGCAGAATCAACCCGCCCACTCGACCTCCTGCACCCGTGCCCAATCCGCCACCAGCCGTGCCGGCGTGCCGCAGGCCTTGCGCTTGTAGACGAAATGCCGGCACTTCTCGGCGAACTGATTGCGGTTGTAGAGCATGTCTTCCTGCATTTCCTGCAACTCGGTTTCGCGGCATTGGTCGATCAGCACCTGGTCGACCCGCAACTTGCGCTCGCGTACGGCGGCGTAGGCCGGGTCGCTCAGCACGGCATTGGCCCGTTGCAGCAGCCACAACGAAAACTCATCCGGGCAGCGCGGGCCGATTTCCTGGACCATGCCCAGTTGCAATGCCTGGCTGGCGCTCACCGGCAGACAGGCTTGGGTCAGTTGCTCGGCGATGGCTGGGCCCACCGCGCGCGGCAGGCTGTATGTCCAGTATTCCGAGCCGTAAAGGCCCATGCTCTTGTAGTGCGGATTGAGCACGATGTCGGCCCGCGCAAACACGATATCCGCCGCCAGCGCGAGCATCACGCCGCCGGCCCCGGCATTGCCGGTCACGCCGCTGACGACCAGTTGCCGCGCACTCAACAGCTCGGCGCAGACATCGTCGATGGCCTGAATATTCGCCCAGGCTTCAGCGCCGGGATCCTGCGCCGCCTGAATCACATTCAGGTGCACACCATTGGAAAAGCTGCCGCGACCGCCGCGGATCAGCAGCACTTGCGTGTCGCGGGACTTGGCCCAGCGCAGCGCCTCGACCATGCGCCGGCATTGTTCGGTGCTCATGGCGCCGTTGTAGAACTCGAACGTCAGCTCACCGACCACCCCGGACTCGCGATAACGCAGCGGCTGATACGCTTCATCGCTGAACGGCTGGCTGGCAATCGTCCAGTCCAGCACCGCCACCTCGGCCAGTTGCTCGATCAGCACGTGCCGGGCCGGTTGCTTGAAGGTTTCCTCGCCCGGTTGCGGCTTGCGTCGCAGCGATCCGATCCATACGCTCTGATCGCCCGCGGCCACCAGCACGGCATCGTCGTGCACCGCCAGAATCTCGCCGGGCATGCCCGAGCGCGAATCGAGGTGTGCGTCGTAAACGTAATACTGCCCACCGGCCAGGCTCGCCAGTACGCCGGGCTGGCCATCCGCTGCGTCGATGCAGCGTTTGATGAACCGCGCGCAATCGTGCCAGGTGAAGCTACGATCCACCTGTTTCATGTTCGGCTGCAAGCGCCCGCGCACCTTGGGGTCGGCGTAATCCAGTTCGACCGGGATAAAACCGTTGACGAACTTCTCCACCACTTCACGGATGCAACACATTGCCGCATCGCTGACCCGGCCGTTGTACAACTCGGACTTGCGCAGCCCGGATGGCAGGTTGAATTCACACGTGGCCCAGACCGGGCCGGCGTCCATTTCCTCCACGGCTTGCAGGGCGGTCACGCCCCAGCTCGACAACTCCTGGGTGATCGCCCAGTCCAGCGCACTGGCGCCACGATCGCCAACGATGCCCGGATGGATAATCACCACCGGCCGCGCGCGGTTGCTCCACAGTGCCTGGGGCACGCGGTCCTTGAGGAACGGGCAGATCACCAGGTCGGCGCCGCTGTATTCGATCTGTTCGCAGACCGACGCTTCGTCGGTGAATACCACGACGCTGGGCGAATGCCCGGCCTGGCGCAGCTCCAGCCAGGCGCGTTGGGTCAGGCCGTTGAACGCTGACGACAGCAGAATGATCTTGAGTGATCGCATGAATGGTCTTCCTTGAGTGGGATCAGCCGCAGGCTCCCGGTGAGCCGTCCTTGGCCTTCGATGGAGCCGGGAGAGTAATGAGTGGCGGCTGGCCCGCCAGTGACCGAGGTCAATGTTCGGTGAGCCAATATTTCTGCGGCGACGAAACGCCGGACGACCAAACGCAAAAAACCCGCCACAGGGGCGGGTTCTTCGGAGTACTGCGCGGCGCTGTTACGAAGGGAACAGCTCGGACAGTTTCATCGACAGCATCATGTCGCCTTCAACGCGCAGCTTGCCGCCCATGAAAGCCTGCATGCCGTCGGTTTCACCGCTGACGATGCCTTTCAGGGTTTCGCTGTCGAGCACCAGCGTGCAGTTGGCGGCAGGGTTTTCGCCTTCCTCGATATTGCAGGTACCGTCTTTGATGATCAGCGAGTACTGCTTGTTTTCGTCGGTGATGTTGAAACCGAAGACCAGATCCAGACCGGCAGCAGCGGCTGGGTTGAACTTGGCTTGCATTGCTTTTACGGCATCAGCTACGGAGGTCATGGTTCGATCCTTTCTTGGATAATAAGCGCTGGTTGATTACAGCAAGGTTCACGCGTTAACCGGACTCAGCGGAAAGTGATGAGTTCCGGTGTCTTCAACAGTTGCAGGTGTGCATGACTGTTAAAGGAAGCCAAGGCCACCTCGCGACCGCGGAACTTCAGCTGGTTGAGCGAGGTGTTGACGATTTGCCAGTTCAATTCAAAGGCCTGTCGGGCAGGCATTTGCGTAATCAGGTGGAGCAGGGCGGTGATGGTGCCGCCGGAGGTGAACACGGCGATTTTATGATGCGACTCCGCCTGTTCGAGGATCCGCTGCAGCCCGGCCTTGACCCGCTCGACGAACCCCAGCCAGCTTTCCAGCCCCGGCGTGTCGTAGGTGCCGGCCAGCCAGCGTTCGATGATCAGGGCGAAGATGCGCTGGAACTCGCCACGGTTTTGTGCGGCGTTGCGCAGGATGTCGAGGGCTTCCGGTTCGTCCGGCAGCATCGCCGGGAGCAGGGCGCGGATGACCGCGTCGGCATCGAATTCATTGAACGCCGAATCGGTTTCCAGCGTCGGTACCGGCAGGCCGTTGGCAGCGAACTGTTCCAGCGCACTGGTGGCGGTGTGTTGCTGGCGACGCAGGTCACCAGCCAGGCAGCGATCGAAGCGGACCCCCAGTTCAGCGAGGTGCTGACCGAGGATTTCTGCCTGGCGCACACCGATGGGCGACAGGACGTCATAGTCGTCTGCACCAAAGGAGGCCTGGCCATGTCGAATCAAGTAGATGCTGCCCACGTCCGCGTCATCCCGGTACGTTGAAGGTTGTGGCGAGGTTATGAGGATGACGGGTAGCTGTCAATGAAAAAACATACGCTTGTTTGAAATGCCCGTTGCAGGCCTGTTGCCAAAGGTTTCCCGGCTGGTCGCCGGGCCGACGCATGGGTATGCTGGAGCCATCCCGCGTGTGTTTTTGCATCCACGCATTGTTTTAAGGAGTCTCTGTGGAGTTTTTCACCGAATACGCCAGTTTCCTGGCCAAGACCGTCACTCTGGTGATCGCCATTCTGGTGGTTCTCGCCAGTTTTGCCGCGTTGCGCAGCAAGGGCCGGCGCAAGTCGGCGGGGCAGTTGCAGGTCAGCAAGCTCAATGATTTCTACAAGGGCCTGCGCGAGCGCCTTGAGCAGACTTTGCTCGATAAGGATCAGCTCAAGGCTCTGCGCAAGGGCGAGGCCAAATCCGAGAAAAGCGCGAAAAAGCAGAAGAACCAACCCGAGGCCAAACCTCGCGTATTCGTCCTGGATTTCGACGGCGACATCAAGGCCTCGGCCACCGAAAGCCTGCGCCATGAAATCACCGCATTGCTGACTCTGGCCACGCCAAAAGATGAAGTTGTCCTGCGTCTGGAAAGCGGTGGCGGCATGGTCCACAGCTACGGTCTGGCGTCCTCGCAACTGGCGCGTATCCGTGAAGCCGGCGTGCCGTTGACCGTGTGCATCGACAAGGTCGCGGCCAGCGGCGGCTACATGATGGCGTGCATCGGGGAGAAGATCATCAGCGCGCCGTTTGCGATTCTTGGCTCGATCGGCGTGGTTGCACAGTTGCCCAACGTCAACCGTTTGCTGAAGAAGCACGACATCGACTTCGAGGTCCTTACCGCCGGCGAGTACAAGCGTACCCTCACCGTGTTTGGCGAAAACACCGAGAAGGGCCGCGAAAAGTTTCAGGAAGACCTCGACATCACCCATCAACTGTTCAAGAACTTCGTCGCGCGCTACCGCCCGCAACTGGCGATTGACGATGTGGCCACCGGTGAAGTCTGGCTTGGTGTCGCGGCGCTGGACAAACAACTGGTGGATGAACTCAAGACCAGTGATGAATACCTCGCCGACCGGGCGAAAAAAGCCGAGGTCTACCACTTGCACTACGCCGAGCGCAAAAGCCTGCAGGAGCGTATCGGCATGGCCGCCAGCGGTTCGGTCGATCGCGTACTGCTGAACTGGTGGAGTCGCCTGACGCAGCAGCGTTTCTGGTAAGGCCTTCAGGCATAAAAAACGCCGGTCAAATGACCGGCGTTTTTTTTGTCCGCTTCAAACCTGGCAGGTTCAGCGACGACGGAACAGCGGCAGCGGTTCGTCGGTGGCGGCCTGATAGGTTACCGAGAAGTCCTTGAGACCTTCCAACGCTTCGTACGGGTCTTTGTCCGCACGCACGGCAAAGGCGTCGAAACCACAGCGGCGCATGTAGAACAGCTGATCGCGCAGCACGTCACCAATCGCCCGCAGTTCGCCTTTGAAACCGTAACGGTCACGCAGCAGACGGGCGTTGGAGTAGTTGCGCCCGTCAGTGAACGCCGGGAAGTTCAGGGCAATCACCTGAAATTCAGCCACGTCGTCACCGATTTCCTCGGCTTCTTCGTCGGCGTCCAGCCACACCCCCAGACCACCGTCGCGGGCCTTGAGCATGCGGCTGTGTTCGCGCCACAGCTGCAGAGGCACGATCAGATCGTCGCAGTTGCTGATTTCGTCGATGTTGAAATCCTTGGGCAACAGGTGCCAGGTTTCGTCGACGACCTCGTTGTTCTTAATGATTCGCTGCATAGACGCGTTCCTTGAAGAGGTCGATGCCAATACGCTGATAGGTGTCGATGAAGCGCTCGTCTTCGGTACGTTGTTCGACGTACACGTCGATCAGCTTCGAGATCACGTCTGGCATGGCTTCCTGAGCGAAAGACGGGCCGAGGATCTTGCCCAGGCTCGCATCACGGCTGGCGCTGCCGCCGAGGGAGACCTGGTAGAACTCCTCACCTTTCTTGTCCACGCCGAGAATGCCGATGTGGCCGACGTGGTGGTGACCGCAGGCGTTCATGCAGCCGGAGATGTTCAGGTCCAGCTCACCGATGTCGAACAGGTAGTCCAGGTCGTCGAAACGGCGCTGGATCGATTCGGCAATCGGGATCGACTTGGCGTTGGCCAGCGAGCAGAAGTCACCGCCCGGGCAGCAGATGATATCGGTCAGCAAGCCGATGTTCGGCGTGGCAAAACCGCTTTCACGCAGTTCGCCCCACAGGGTGAACAACTGGCTTTGCTCGACGTCGGCGAGAATGATGTTCTGCTCGTGGGAGGTGCGCAGTTGACCGAAGCTGTAGCGCTCGGCCAGATCGGCGACGGCATCGAGCTGTTTGTCGGTGATGTCGCCCGGAGCAACACCGGTCGGCTTCAGCGACAGAGTCACGGCAACATAACCCGGCTTCTTGTGTGCCAGGGTGTTGCGGGCGCGCCAGCGGGCAAAACCCGGGTGTTCTTTGTCCAGCTCGGCCAGTTGCGCGGTCTGGTTGTCCAGCGCCTTGTAGTCCGGGTCGACGAAGTGCTTGGCGACGCGATGCAGTTCGGCTTCGGTCAGGGTGGTCTGGCCGCCGCGCAGGTGTTGCATTTCCGCATCGACTTTCTGCGCGAAGACTTCAGGGGTCAGCGCCTTGACGAGGATCTTGATCCGCGCCTTGTATTTGTTGTCGCGACGACCGTAGCGGTTGTAGACCCGCAGGATGGCGTCGAGGTAACTCAACAGGTCCTGCCACGGCAGAAACTCGTTGATGAACGCGCCAACCACCGGGGTACGGCCGAGGCCGCCACCGACCAGCACGCGGAAGCCGAGTTCGCCAGCGGCGTTGTGCACCGGCTCGAGGCCGATGTCGTGAACTTCGATGGCGGCACGGTCAGCGGTCGAACCGTTGACGGCGATCTTGAATTTGCGCGGCAGGTAAGCGAATTCCGGGTGGAACGTGGTCCACTGGCGGACGATCTCGCACCACGGGCGCGGGTCGATCAGCTCATCGGCAGCGACACCGGCGAACTGGTCGGTGGTGACGTTGCGCAGGCAGTTGCCGCTGGTCTGGATCGCGTGCATCTGCACGGTGGCCAGTTCGGCAAGGATGTCCGGGATGTCTTCCACCGCCGGCCAGTTGAACTGCACGTTCTGCCGCGTACTGATGTGGGCGTAGCCCTTGTCGTAGTCACGGGCAATTTTGGCCATCATGCGCACCTGACGCGAGGTCAGTTGGCCGTAAGGCACCGCCACCCGCAACATCGGTGCAAAACGCTGGATGTACAGGCCATTTTGCAGGCGCAGGGGGCGGAATTCTTCTTCGCTCAGCTCACCTGCCAGATAGCGTCGGGTCTGATCACGGAACTGCTTGACGCGGTCCTCGATGATCCGCTGATCGTACTCGTCGTATACGTACATATAAGTCCTGTTCTCAGGCTTTGGGCTACTCGGAAAACGCTGCGTTTTCGCTTGCTGGAGTCCGATGGTGCCTCGGCAATTACGCGCGCACGGCCGCGCACTCCCTAACGGAGCCGGGGCAATATACCCGTTTGCAGTTATGCGCAAAAGTGATGTTTGAGTATATGTAAAGAACCAAATCGCCTAACGAGAACGGGTGTCAACTAACCCACATTTGTCGTGCGGGCAATCCTCGTCTTAACTGTGGTCGAGTCTTTCTGCAATCACCGATAAAACCGACAAGAGGCGATGCAATGAGCAATCCGACCAAGGCAAGGAAAAGCGACAGCAGCGTTGATGCGTGGGCCATTCTGTTCCTGATCATTCTGGTGGTGGGAACGGCGGTATTCTGGGTCAGTCATCAATAAACGACCCATCCGGGCCCGTTTTCGACGATTGTCGGACAAAAGGCGGGATTACGTGCCAATAGCCGGTTGATCGGTGGCTATAATGCGCGGCCATTTTTCCCTGGGCCCGGATGTTCATGTTGAAAATTTTCCACCTCAGCCTGCTGCTGTTAGGGGCGCTGTTCGCGACCGCTGCCAGAGCGGAATCGGTGCTGTTCCTTAATCCGGGCTCGACACAGGAAGCCTTCTGGCTCAGCTATTCGCAATTCATGCAGGCGGCCGCCCGGGATCTGGGTATCGAGCTGCAGATTCTCTATGCCCAGCGTCAACCCGAATTGACCATCGCCCAGGCCCGGCTGGCGCTGCAAGGGCCGAATCGCCCCGACTACCTGATGTTCGTCAACGAGCAATACGTTGCCCCGCAGATTCTGCGTCTGGCGGAAAACAGCGGGGTGAAGCTGTTCATGGTTAACGCCGCGCTGACGCCCAACCAGCAAGCGCTGGTGGGGGAGCGACCCGATCGAATCGGTAGCCTGGTGCCGAACGACGAGGAGGGCGGTTACCTGATGATGAAGGAGTTGATTCGCCTGCATCCGCCGGTCGCGGCCAATGAAGAGATTGAGCTGCTGGCGTTCTCCGGTCTGAAAATCACGCCGTCGGCGCAACTGCGCGAACACGGCATGCAGCGCGCACTGGCCGAACACCCGCAAGTGCGCTTGCGGCAGATGGTCTACAGCGGCTGGATGCAGCAGCGGGCCTACGAACAGGCCCGGCAATTGTTCAGTCGTTATCCGAAGGTGTCGCTGGTGTGGTCGGCGAACGATGAAATGGCCTTCGGTGCAATGCGCGCGTTTGCCGAAACCGGGAAGACGCCGGGCAAAGACGCGCTGTTCAGCGCCGTCAACACATCACCCGCAGCCTTGCAGGCCGTGATCGACGGGCGCCTGAGCGCGCTGGTCGGTGGGCATTTCACGCTGGGCGGGTGGGCACTGGTCGAGTTGCATGATTATCAGCAGGGCGTCGATCTGAATCAGTACGGTGGGCGTGACCGGCAAATCCCTCTGTTGCAGCTGATCGACAAGCACCACGCCCGGCAAATGCTGGCGATGGGCAACACGCCGAACTATGGCGTGAGCTTCCGCAAACTCTCGGCCAAGGGCCGACCGTCTTCCTATCGTTACCCGTTCACTCTGCAAACCCTGATGCACTGAAGCCGCTCAGAGACCGGCGAAGTGCAGCACCAGTTTGACGATGGCGAACAGGGTCAGCGCGAACACGGCCGTGAACAGAATGCCCAGGATCACGAAATGACTGGGTTTGCCATGGGTGAAATCCCTGGCCCGGTTTTTCCCGCTCTGCACCCCGAACGCCGCGGCCATGACGCTGTGCAGCATCTGCCAGAAGGTCGGTGGTTTGTTGTCGATTGGATCGTCCATATATCCCTCGTCGCGCACATTGACCTGTAGAGCATAGACAACCTGACGCGGTCCGGCAGTTTACACAGTCGGTTACCAATTTCTGTGCAAGCGATACCTATGTACCGCAAGTGCTCGCCACTGAGATGGTCTTCTTTTCACTCCATTAAAAGGAGTGAACATGATCAGTAATTCTTCGCCTCCAGGCTTGAGCGGGCCTGCGCCGTCTGTTCCGGTGAAACCGCTCGCCACCCGCAGCCTGCACGCCGACTTTCTTGAAAAATCGATACCGCGCTGGCTGATCGACGCCTCGACGCAACGCCGTCGGGCGCTGAAGGGCAGCCACACCGTCCTGCCATCGTGGTATCGGAACGCTTCGCCCGCCCGGCGTAAGGCGCTGGACGACAGCTCAACGGCCAGTCTTATCGCGCAAAACCGCCTGGATAAAACCCTGTCCTCGTTTCAGGACATCGAGGCCTTCGCCCGGCCGCTGCTGCTCAAGGCGCTGCGCGAGCAGTATCAAGTGCAGGTGGATGTCGACAACACCCTGTTGTGCCTGCGGCGTCCACTGCAGGTGGGTATTTTGGCTATTGAGCTGTCGTCGTTCGAGGTTCTGAAACTCTCGATGCTGGACGCCGCCCTGCATAACTTCGAGGCCGACGAATGCCGACCCGGGGCCTACCATGAAACCTCCGGTTTCGTTGTGGTGGGCACTTCGCCGGACACCTTCCATGCGGTGACCGTCAACGTGTCGGTCAGCCAGTTTCTGAGCCTGTGCCGTCACCTCGACATCGGCAAGCAATACCAGACGTACTTGCGCGGCTTCTTCCATCCGACGGATGCGGTGGCGGCAACGGCGTTCCGTCAGCAGTTCATCGCCAGCCAGAAAGCCGCGATGCGCGCGGCTGCCGAGCTGGCCCTCTTGAAAGAGGATATCGAGCCGGCGCACTACGCCATGATTGTGTCGGTCATCAACGATGAGCTGAATCCGTCGGTCGGCCATAAACCGGTCTGGTTCCGCGATCTGGCGGTCATGGACAAAAGGCTGACCGGATGTGTGGTGTTTTCGATCTGTGAAAAGTACCGCTACAGCAATGAGTGGGTTTTTTATATCCCCCATGACCCGGAGCATCCCTTCAAATGCTATCGCGGCGATCAGGCCACGGCGGAGTTCAAGCGCTTGCTCACAGCGAGGCACGCTGGCAACGCCACGAGCGCCGAACCGACTGATTACCAGCGGTTCCTCAGTCAGTTCCTGCCTTACGAGGCGCGTGGGTATTATTTCAGTCAGTTCACCCGCAAGGCCGCCGACTCTCCGAGCGATTACTGGCGTTCACCCTGGCGCACGATTCTTGATCTGGGCGCCGGTGCAGCATTCACCCGGATCAGGGAGCTACCGCCGCCGCCGGCGGCGAAACTGGAACCGGAACCTGACCCCTACATTGCGCCGTCGATCTGGACACAGCGGCGCAGAGGCCTTTGGGAGGAAAACCAGAGCCTCTGGGAATACCTCTACACCGAAAGTAGCGCCAAGGTGCTGGCCGATGCTCGCAGCCACGCCGTGCCCAGTGCTGATGTCGATGTCAAGGCGCGCGATGCCAAACTGGCGCATCTGCTGCAAATCGGCATGCTCGGTCTGAACATGGTGTCGATGTTCGTGCCGGTGCTGGGGGAGGTCATGATGGTGGTGATGGCCGGTCAGTTGCTGTACGAAACCCTTGAGGGCGCAGTGGAGTGGGGCGAGGGCGACCGCAGGGCGGCCAAGGATCATTTGCTCGATGTAGCTGAAAACCTGGCGCAGATTGCGGTGATGGCCGGGGTGGGTGTCGGTGTGCGCAGGTTCTCGGCAGCCAGGCCTGAACCGGTGATCGAGCAACTGCATCCGGTAACCTTGCCCAATGGCGAAACCCGCCTCTGGAAGCCGGACCTCAGCGCTTATGAGTCCAGTGTCGTGCTGGACACCAACGCTATGCCGAACGAAGCGGGGCAGTATGAGGTCGGTACGCAGACCTTCATTCGTCAGGGCGGCCGCGTGTTTGAACAGTTTTTCGATGAATCACTGGGCAAATGGCGAATCCGCCACCCGAGCGATACCACGGCCTATCAGCCGATTCTTGGCAGCAATGGCCGCGGCGCCTGGCGGCATACGCTGGAGCGCCCCCTGGAATGGGACCGTCTGACGCTGTTACGGCGCCTGGGCCACGAAACCGACGGGTTCTCCGATGCCGAGCTGATCAGGATTGCCGACGTCAGCGGCGTCAGTGACAACGCGTTGCGCAAGATGCACGTCGATCACGCGGTGCCGCCGCCGGCGTTGACCGACGCTCTGCGTCTGTTCAGGGCCGATGCGGGCGTCGACGAGGTCATCGAGCAACTGCGCGGAACCAGGCCGATCAACGAGAAATATCTCTACGCCTTGCCATTGATGACTGACCTGCCCACTTGGCCGTCGGGACGGGTGCTGGAGGTGTTCGAAGGGCCGCAGTTGAGCGGCGCGTCGGTCAAATACGGTGAGCGCTGGCGGGTGCCCGGTGTCGACGCCAGGCTGGCGATTCGCTTGACGCGTTCGCAGGTCCTGGGCGGAGAACTGAACCGCCGGATTGTGGCCAGCCTCGATCAGGCTGAGCTGGGTCAGCTGTTGCGCGGACGCGGCCCGCTGGCGCCCGACGCCCGGGCGCCAGCGCTCGGTGAATTGCTGGCGGAATACGCCAGCGGCCGCCAGTCGGCGATTTTCGACAGTCTTTATGCCGGCACGCCATCCCGGGACCGGCAGGTCACACTGCTGCAGCGAACCTGTCCCGGTCTCAGCGAGTCTGCCGCTCAGGAAGTGCTCCATCATGCCGCGGCGGATGATCTCGAGCGGCTCGCGCAGACCCGTCGTGTGCCGTTGCGCATGCTGGAGGAGGCGCGCTGGTATGCGCGACAGGGGCGGCAGACCCGGGCCTATGCGGGGCTGCGCAGCGACAATCAGGCATCGGCCGACAGTCGACGCCTGGCCTTGCAGATGTTGCAGCGGATGCCGGGCTGGCCCGACAACGTGCGCCTGGAAGTTCGCGATGGCAGTACGACCGGTGCATTGCTCGACAGCATCGGTGACGTGCCAGCCCTGCACAGGAAATTCCTGATCAAAAACGGCCCGCAGTTTCAGGCGTTCGATGAGCGGGGCGAGGCGCTCAACAGCCTGTCCAGGGAGGGTGACAATTTCTACGCGTCGATCCTGCACGCGCTGCCCGATGACGCTCGCCGTAGCCTGGGCATCCCCCATGTCGGTCAAGGCGCTGACTTGCAAAGCCGTATCATCGAGCAGGCCGGGCGCAATCGTGCAGATGTCCTGCAGGCCCTGGAGCCACAGGCGAAGTTGTTCAAGCCCCCCGTGCGGGTCAATGAGACCCTGGTCGGGTATTACGCCAGTGGTCGCGGCCAGGCATTCAACCCGCCACTCACAGCGAAGGTGCGCGATGTCTATCCGGGGCTGAGCGATGCGCAGGCCAACGAATTTATACGTCAGCAATCGCAGGCAGGTCTGTCCGAAGGGCAAATCTACAGCGAGTTGTTGCGCCGTGAGCAAGAATGGGCCGCGCAGAAGGCCACGCTTGAAGCGTGGATCGGGACGCCGGAGGTGGTGCCGCGCGATCCCTTTGGTCGACCGATGCCGGAAACCGCGCAACAACGCCGCAAGAATACCGCACAAGCATTTGAAGCAAGCTGGCGTGCGGCACCGTTGGCCGCGCAAGAGCCGCGTGCTGCGCGCCTGGAGATCGACAGCGAAGACCTGTTGCCGACACTCACGGCGGATTTCAGCCACGTCCGTGAATTGTCGGTAAGCGGAAGCGGCCTGACCGATGCCAATGCCGATGGCTTTCTCGCACGATTCCAGGGCCTGGAAAAGCTCAGGATAGGCTCGCGTAGCGAGCTGTTCAGGTTCATACGTATACGTATTCAGGAATTGACCAACCTGCCACGTTCAGTCAGCAGGATGACCACGCTCAAAAGCCTGAGTTACGCGTCCCACATGAGCCTTCCTGCCGATTTTGCCCCGCGACTGGCACCACTCACGGCCCTTGAGGCGCTGGAAATAAAGATTTACGGCACAGACTCGGTGTTCCCGGAGCGCTGTCTGGCATCGTTGGTGAATCTGAAAACCCTGACCCTCCACGCACCTCACATGACGCAGTGGCCGGTCGAAACACTCGATCTGCCCGCACTGGAACGATTTGATCTGAGCAACACGGCGATCAGCTCGATCCCTGAGGCGTTTTACACCGGGCATGAGAAGCAATGGGCGGGGTTGTCGCTGAATTGGCGAAAGGTCGCTTACGAGGACTTCACGCGTGCCAGCGAGTACGTCAAAAGCCACGAGGCGGCACTGGGCCACTTGATGGACGTGGAGCAGATGGTGCGCAGTTACGTCCAGGGCGAACTGGAATTTCTGATGGGCATACGCGGCTACCTCGATCCGCTCCCTGAGCGACTGCTCAACCTCGACCTTGAGGCCATTCAGGCGCTGAGTGTCGAGTACGCCGAGATATTCCGGCCGTTTCATGAGCCCATCCAGTCCTCGGGATTGCGCACGGCCAGACTGCTGCCGCTTTGGAACGAAGTGCCGAATTCCAGTTTGCTCAAAGCGCTGCAGAGTACCTGGCGCAATGGCGTGAGCCAGCGGTACGGTGTGCCCGTCAAGCAGGCACTGTTCGAGCTGCCGCCGGCGGACGCTTATCTGATCCTGCACGGTAGTCCCCGGTTCAAAACGCTGCCCGTGTTGCCCGCCGGAGCGTTTGCCCATGTGAAGACAGTGCGCTTGCGTGAACTGGATGTACCTGCCGAGCATATTCGCGGTTTCGTTCAGGCATTCAGTGAAGCGCAAAGTCTAGAAATCGCTGACACCGAACTGACCGAAGTGCCGATCTCCTCCGCAGACTTGCCGCAATTGACCCGGTTGAATCTGGCCGGCAACAGCCTCTCTGTGACGCCGGTGGTACAGCAACAGTTGAACGCTCTGACGAACATCGAAGACCTCGACCTCAGCCATAACCCATTGGGCCAGCTCGACCTGGGTGCCTTGACCCGGCTCAAGACCGTGAATCTGCGGGCCACTCGGCTCAAGGCGTGGCCAAGGGACGCAGAGAACATGGCCGGGTTGACCTGGATCGACCTGCGTGACAATGCGCTTGCACGCCTGCCGGAGCAGGTGCTTGCGCACCCGGACACGCTGATCAAAGTCAATCTGACGGGTAATCCGTTCACGGCGGATAGCGCGTCTGACCTGACGACGGCGCTGCATCGGATTGAAACGGCGCAAGGTTTGCCTGCAGGTACGCTGCAACGCTTTGCGCAGGAATCGGTGCCCGAGGTGTTTCCGCCGTCGGAAACCGGCTGGAGCGTGAAGCAAGGCCTGTTGCCGCTGCCCCGGCACACGTCCGCGCCTGCAGATACCGTCGGGTTCGCTGCGCGTTTGCAGGCGCTCGATCCACTGTTGAGTCCGCAACGGGCGCTGCAGCACATTGCGCACCTGCGCAATGCCGGCCTCAGTGATCTGCAGATCGAAGGCCGGCTCAATGACTGGAAGCAGACGGGTGAAACACTGGCTGTCCAGTTGAACGGCTGGCTCTATATCCGCGAGTTCCAAACGTCGAGAAGGTTTGTGTCGGCGCAAAGTCGCAGCCTGGCGGCGAAACAGATTTACCGCTGCTGGCTGGACGGGCTGATCGCGCCAACCCAAGAGAATGGGCAAGTGCTGGATCTCATGAAGGCGCAAACAGGCGATTTACCGGATTTGCCCGTGCAGTTTCCCGCGGTAACACGCCTTTTGCTCACCGGTGTACGGATCACTGAGCAAGGCTCGAACGGGTTTTTGAGGGCATTTCCCGCCGTCGACACACTGGTGCTCGATGGTAATGACCTGGAGGCGATACCGGATGCCGTGCGAGGCATGTCGCGGCTCGAACGGCTGGAGCTCAATAGCAACCGTTTCACGGACCCGCGAACGTTGTATGAAGCGTTGCGAGGGGAGCGGTTGCGCTGGCTGGATGTGAGCAACAATCAGCTGGATACTTTCGATGTCAGTGCGTTCGGTCGCCTCGAAACCCTGAACCTGGCGTACAACGGCCTTCATGCCTGGCCCGTCGGCGCCCTTGAGTCAGAGTATCTGCACACTTTGGATGTGCGGGGCAATCGCCTGCAAATGATTCCGGCCGGTCTGTTCGACGGTGGTCATGAGATGCTGGCGCGCGGCACCCGCCTGGAAGAAAACAGTCAGTTGTCGCGCGACAGTCTGGAGCGCCTGCGCGATTACAGCATTGCCCACGGCGATGGCGATGTCATGGGAATTTCCCGCAATGAACTGGATCTGCGCATCGCCGCGGCTAACCGTCATCCGGACAGCTCCTCAGAGTCTGGCTCGAACTCGGATTCGGAATGGGATTCCGACAGCGAAGAAGACCTTGAGCAGGTCGACCCACAGGCCAATGTGGAGGAACTGGAGTCCATCGACAACCCGGCCACTTATGTCGCGCAGGATGCCCTTGAACCCTGGCTGGCCGATACGACTGGCACCTTGCGTGACGAGCATGCGGCACTGTGGCGGCAACTGGCCGAGGCAGACGGCTACGGACCGTTCTTTCATCTGCTCTGGACGCTGCGCGACACCAGCGATTTCAAGCTGTCGCATGCCCATCTGAGTTTTCGCGTGTGGGAGGTGATCCGGGCCGCCGCGGAAAACAGCGAGTTGCGCGAAAAGCTGTTTGTCGATGCGCAGACCCATGCGACGTGTGCCGATGGCCGTAGCCTGTCTTTCAGCGAGATGGAAACCCGGGTGTTCATATACAACGCCCTGCGCGATGTGCCCCGGTGGTCTTCGGATCGGCGCGGCCGGGCCTTGCTGGACCTGTCGCGGCAAATGTTTCGGCTGGAGCAGGTCGATCGCCTGGCCGAGCGCGCCGCTCTCGGTGAAGATCGAGCGGAAATTCGCCTGCAATACCGGATCGGCATGACCGCTGGCTGGCCGGATGGGCTGGAATTGCCCGGACAACCGCAACGGATGTTGTATGGCACACCCATTCATGGACAGGCACTGCTCGATGCACGTCGCACCGTGCTGGAGACCGAAGCGTCCGACGAGTTTCTGCGGAATCTGGTCTTGCGCGATTACTGGGTCCGCTACCTGGTAGAACGCAACCCTGAAACCTTCGCCACCCTTGAGCAAAATGCCACGCGACGACAGACTGAGGTCGAGGACTCGTATCCGGACTGGCAAAGCGATGCGCTGTCCAAAGAGCAGTACCAGACGGCGATGAACCTGCTGGAGATCGAACTGACCACTGCGCGCAACGAGAAACTGATCGAGTTGTCGCGTGGGGAAATCACGAGGCTGACAACCCTTGACGGGCCACCGCAGCAGGCGCGACCGGCTTCACCGCAGCCGGGCCCTTCATGGCGCCCGTGAACTGAGTGACCGGCAGGGCATGGGCGGCAACAGGCGTCCATGCCCTGGCAAGTCTCAGTTGTCGTAGCCCAGGTTCGGTGCGAGCCAGCGTTCGGTTACGCTCAGTTCCTGTCCCTTGCGCGAGGTGTAGCTCTGCACCTGGTCCTTGTCGACCTTGCCCACCGCAAAATATTGCGCCTGCGGATGGGCGAAGTACCAGCCGCTGACCGCTGCCGCCGGGAACATCGCGTAGTGTTCGGTGAGAAACACACCGCTGCGACCGGCGCGCATTTCGGCGGCCTCAGGGTCGAGCAGGGCAAACAGCGCGGCCTTCTCCGTGTGGTCCGGGCACGCCGGATAACCCGGAGCAGGGCGGATGCCGCTGTATTGCTCTTTGATCAGCGCCTCGTTGTCGAGGGTCTCGTCCTTGGCATAACCCCAGTGCTCTTTACGCACCTGCTGGTGCAGCCACTCGGCACATGCCTCGGCCAGACGGTCGGCGAGGGCCTTGACCATGATCGAGTTGTAATCGTCGCCGGCGTCCTGATAAGCCTTGGCCACTTCTTCGGCGCCGATGCCGGCCGTGGTGATGAAACCACCGACGTAGTCGGTGACGTCGCTGTCTTTCGGGGCCACAAAGTCGGCCAGCGAGAAGTTCGGCTTGCCGTCGGTCTTGATGATCTGCTGACGCAGATGATGCAGTCTGGCCAACGGCTTGCCGTCATCGCCGTACAGCTCGATGTCGTCGTCATGCACCTGATTGGCCGGCCAGAAGCCGAACACCGCGCGGGCGCTGATCAACTTTTCGTCGATCAGCTTGGCGAGCATTTCCTGGGCGTCCTTGTACAGCGCGGTGGCGGCTTCACCGACCACTTCGTCTTCGAGGATGCGCGGGAACTTGCCGGCCAGGTCCCAGGAAATGAAGAACGGCGTCCAGTCGATGTACTCGGCGAGGACCTTGAGGTCGATATTGTCCAGCACCTTGCTGCCGGTGAAGGTCGGTTTGACCGGCTGGTAATTCGCCCAGTCGAACTGCGGTTTCTTGGCAATGGCAGCGGCGTAGCTCAGACGCTCGGTACGGGCGCTGCGGTTGGAGGTGCGCTCACGCACATCGACGTATTCCAGGCGCGTCTTCTCGACGAAACCGGCCTTCAACTCCTTAGACAGCAATTGCGTTGCCACACCTACCGCACGGGAGGCGTCGGTCACGTAGACCACGGCATCGTTGCTGTACTTCGGCTCGATTTTCACCGCGGTGTGCGCCTTGGAGGTGGTCGCGCCACCGATCATCAGCGGCAGGTGGAAATCCTGGCGCTGCATTTCCCGGGCGACATGAACCATTTCGTCCAGCGACGGCGTGATCAGGCCGGAGAGGCCGATGATGTCGCACTTTTCTTCCTTGGCCACCTGCAGAATCTTCTCGGCCGGCACCATCACGCCAAGGTCGACGATGTCATAGCCGTTACAGCCCAGCACCACGCCGACGATGTTCTTGCCGATGTCGTGCACGTCTCCCTTCACCGTAGCCATGAGGATCTTGCCCTTGGCTTCGGGCTTGTCGCCTTTTTCCAGTTCGATGAACGGGATCAGGTGGGCCACCGCCTGCTTCATCACGCGGGCGGATTTCACCACTTGCGGCAGGAACATTTTGCCAGCGCCGAACAGGTCGCCGACGATGTTCATGCCGGACATCAGCGGGCCTTCGATCACTTCGATCGGACGGGCGAACGACTGGCGCGATTCTTCGGTGTCTTCGACGATGTGGGTGGTGATGCCCTTGACCAGCGCATGCTCCAGACGCTTGTTGACGTCCCAGCTGCGCCACTCTTCGGTCTCGGCTTCCTTGACGCTGCCGTCGCCCTTGTATTTGTCGGCGATGGCGAGGAGGGCGTCGGTGCCTTCCGGCGTGCGGTTGAGGATCACGTCTTCAACGGCGTCGCGCAGCTCCTGCGGGATCTGGTCGTAGATTTCCAGCTGACCGGCGTTGACGATGCCCATGGTCAGGCCGGCGCGGATCGCGTAGAGCAGGAACACCGAGTGGATCGCCTCGCGCACCGGGTTGTTGCCACGGAACGAGAACGACACGTTGGACACGCCGCCGGAGCTCAGGGCATACGGCAGCTCATCGCGGATGTAGGCGCAGGCGTTGATGAAGTCCACGGCGTAGTTGTTGTGTTCCTCGATACCGGTGGCCACGGCGAAGATGTTCGGGTCGAAGATGATGTCTTCCGGCGGGAAGCCGACTTCGTTGACCAGAATGTCGTAGGAGCGTTTGCAGATCTCTTTCTTGCGCGCTTCGGTGTCGGCCTGGCCGGCTTCGTCGAACGCCATCACCACCACGGCAGCACCGTAGCGCTTGCACAGCTTGGCGTGATGGATGAACTGCTCGACGCCTTCTTTCATGCTGATCGAGTTGACGATGCCCTTGCCTTGAATGCACTTGAGGCCGGCTTCGATCACTTCCCATTTCGATGAGTCGATCATGATCGGCACGCGAGAGATATCTGGTTCACCGGCGATCAGATTGAGGAAGGTCACCATGGCCTTCTTCGAATCGAGCATGCCTTCGTCCATGTTGATGTCGATCACCTGCGCACCGGCCTCGACCTGCTGCAGGGCGACCTCCAGGGCTTCGGTGTAGTTGTCTTCACGGATCAGACGGGCGAACTTGGCGGAACCGGTGATGTTGGTGCGCTCGCCGACGTTGACGAACAACGAGCTGCGATCAATGGTGAACGGCTCCAGACCGGACAGGCGGCAGGCCTTGGGAATGTCTGGAATCTGTCGCGGTGCGTAACCGGCCACGGCTTTGGCGATCGCTTCGATATGGCCCGGGGTGGTGCCGCAGCAACCGCCGACGATGTTGAGGAAACCGCTCTGGGCGAATTCTTCGATGACCTTGGCGGTTTGCGACGGCAGTTCGTCGTACTCGCCGAATTCGTTCGGCAGACCCGCGTTCGGGTGCGCCGAAACGTGGGTGCTGGCCTTGTTCGACAGCTCTTCCAGGTAGGGGCGCAGTTCACTGGCGCCGAGGGCGCAGTTGAGGCCCACGGAAATCGGTTTGGCGTGGGCCACGGAGTTCCAGAACGCTTCGGTGGTCTGGCCCGACAGGGTGCGGCCGGAAGCGTCGGTGATGGTCCCGGAAATCATGATCGGCAGTTCGATGTGCAGCTCTTCGAACACCCCTTGCACGGCGAAGATCGCCGCTTTGGCGTTGAGGGTGTCGAAAATGGTTTCGATCAGGATCAGGTCGACGCCGCCCTCGATCAGGCCTTTGGTGGCCTCGGTGTAGTTCTCCACCAGTTCATCGAAGGTGACGTTGCGGTAGCCGGGGTTGTTGACGTCAGGCGACAGCGAACAGGTACGGCTGGTCGGGCCGAGTACCCCGGCGACGAAGCGTGGCTTGGCCGGGTTCTCGGCGGTCTTGGCGTCAGCCACCTTGCGCGCCAGGCGTGCGCCTTCTACGTTTAGTTCGTACGCCAGTTCTTCCATGCCGTAGTCGGCCATGGAAATCCGTGTGGCGTTGAAGGTGTTGGTTTCGAGGATGTCGGCGCCGGCATCCAGATAGGCTTTCTCGATGCCGCCGATCACATCCGGACGGGTGATCACCAACAGGTCGTTGTTGCCCTTGACGTCACTCGGCCAGTCTGCGAAGCGTTTGCCGCGATAATCCTGTTCTTCGAGCTTGTAGCTCTGGATCATCGTGCCCATACCGCCATCGAGAATCAGGATGCGCTCTTTGAGAGCTTGCTTGAGAGCTTGAAGGCGAACGCTGCGATCGGACATTGGGACTACTCGAAAAGACCATGACGAAGGGCCGGGATCATAACAAACCTGTGCGGTTTTGGAGCATGTGACGGTTTTGCATGAATATCGCTCATGTTGGTGCGGGCGTCATCCTGTAGAATCGCGACGTTTTTTTCAGGATCGGGATCAAGGGCATGTCGTACCGCGTCATCAGCATATTTTTGCTGTTTTTAAGCTGGGGCGCTGCTGCGCAAGATCCCACTATTTCCTATACCCGTGATATTCAGCCGATCTTCACCGAAAAGTGCGTGGCATGCCATGCGTGCTACGACTCCGCCTGTCAGCTGAACCTGGGCAGTGGTGAAGGCGCCGCCCGTGGCGCGAGCAAGATGCCGGTGTATGACGGCGAGCGGACTCAGGCCGCGCCGACCACCCGACTGTTCTACGACGCTTTTGGCAAGCGTGCCTGGCAGCAGAAAGACTTCTATTCGGTGCTCGATGCCCAAGGCAGTCAGGCGGCGCTGATGGCGCGCATGCTGGAGCTGGGGCACAAAACCCCGTTGACCCCGAATGCCAAACTCCCTGAAGACATCGTCCTCGGCCTGCAACGGGAAAACATGTGCGCGATGCCCGCCGAGTTCGAAGGCTATGCCGGCGCTCATCCGAAAGAAGGCATGCCACTGGCGGTGACCGGTCTGACCGATCAGCAATACCAGACGCTGCAACGCTGGCTGGCGTCCGGTGCGCCAATTGACGAGCAAGGCCTGGCGCCCAGCGCCAAAGAGGCGTTGCAGATCGTGCAGTGGGAAAACCTGCTAAACACCCCCGGTGCCCGTCAGAGTCTGGTCGGACGCTGGCTGTACGAGCACTGGTTTCTCGCGCACCTGTATTTCAAGGACGGCGAGCCAGGGCATTACTTCCAGTGGGTGCGCTCGCGCACACCGACCGGCCAGCCAATCGACCTGATTGCCACCCGCCGTCCGAACGATGATCCGGGTACTCAGGTGTACTACCGCTTGTGGCCCGTGCAAGGGGTGATCGTGCACAAGACCCACATCACCTATCCGCTGAGCGCGGCGAAGATGGCGCGGGTCAAAAGCCTGTTCTACAGCGGCAACTGGCAGGTCAACGCTTTGCCGGGGTATGGACCGCAGAGCCGGGCCAACCCGTTTGCCACGTTCGAGGCGATCCCGGCGCAGGCGCGTTATCAGTTCATGCTCGATAACGCCGAGTACTTCGTCCGCACCTTCATTCGCGGGCCAGTGTGCCGGGGGCAGATCGCGACCGACGTGATCCGCGACAACTTCTGGGCGCTGTTCCAGGCGCCGGAGCACGATCTGTACATCACCGACCCGAACTATCGCGGCCATGCCACACCGTTGCTGGCGATGCCGGGGCAGAACGATGACGTCGGCAGTGTCCTCAGCCTGTGGCGCAACTACCGCGACAAGCGTAACGAGTACGAGGCCCTGCGCCGCGACAGCTACGCCGACCAACCGCCGCCGAGCTGGTCGACCCTGTGGGCCGGCAACGACAATGCGCTGTTGAGCATCTTCCGCCACTTCGACAGCGCCTCGGTGACCAAAGGCCTGATCGGCGAAGTGCCACAGACTATGTGGCTGTTCGATTATCCGCTGCTGGAGCGCACCTATTACCAGTTGGCGGTCAACTTCGATGTGTTCGGCAACGTCTCCCATCAGGCGCAGACCCGCCTGTATTTCGACCTGATCCGCAACGGCGCCGAGCAGAACTTCCTGCGTCTGATGCCGGCCGATTCCCGTGAGGACTACCTCGACGATTGGTACCAGAGCAGCGGTCAGTTCAAGATGTGGCTCGATTATGAGGCGATCGACGACGACAAGCCGACCGGGCTGAAACTCGCAGGGAAAGACCCCAAATATGACTTCGCCATGCAGTTGCTGGCGCGTTACGGCGATCTCAATGCGCGGCCTGATCCGATCAACCGGTGCGACGGCGCGTATTGCTCGCGGCCGAATATCGACCCGGCGCTGCAGAATGCCGAACAGGCCCTCAGTCGCCTGACATCGCGCCCGGCTGCCGGCTTGAAGGTGATCGAACAACTGCCGGAAGCAACGATGTTGCGCATCGAGACCGCCAGCGGCAAGCGCGAGGTCTACAGCCTGCTGCGCAATCGCGCACACAGCAACGTGGCGTTCCTGTTGGGCGAGTCGCTGCGCTATCAGCCGGGGCTCGACACCTTGACCATTTATCCTGGGGTACTCAGCAGTTATCCGAACTTCATGTTCAATATTCCGGCCGATCAGGTACCCGCGTTTGTTGACGCCATGGAGCATGCCAAGGACGCCGACCGCTTCGAGAAAATCGTCGAACGCTGGGGTATTCGTCGCAGTCATCCGCAATTCTGGTTCTATTTTCACGACCTGAGTCAGTACATGCACGAAACCGAGCCGGTGGAAGAGGGCGTACTGGACATGAACCGCTACGAGAATCTTTGATCGTTTGAGTGCGACCTACTGTCCCAATACCTGGCGACACCGCGAAACTATTGTAGGAGTGAGCCTGCTCGCGATCGCGGTGTGTCAGGCGCATCACATGTTGATCGGGCTGACGCCATCGCGAGCAGGCTCACTCCTACAAGGTATCGGCGGTGGTTTCGAGCGATCTGGTCAGGAGCGGTCAATGTTGATTTCAGTGCAAGCCCTGCGTGCACTTGCCGCCTGGACGGTGGTTTGCCACCACTTCATGCAGATTTTCTTCGACTTCAAGGCACGTGGGCCGCTGGGGCAGTTGTTCATCGACAAAGGCGCGGTGGGGGTCGATATCTTCTTCGTCATCAGCGGCCTGGTGATTTTCCTCTCCACTGAGGGCAAGTCGCTGCCGCCGACGCGGTTTCTGCTGTACCGGCTGTTTCGCATCGTCCCGGCGTATTGGCTGTACACGTTGCTGATGGCGTTGCTGGTGGTGTTCGCTCAGCCGCTGTTGCCGGATCAGTCGCTGGACTGGAACCATCTGCTCCTGTCGCTGCTCTTCATCCCGACCGAAAATCCCGGTGGCTACGGCATTTATCCAACGCTCAATGTCGGCTGGACGCTCAATTACGAAATGCTCTTCTACGTGCTGTTCGCCTGGGCTCTGCTGTTTCGCCTGGAAGTGCGGCTGCTGGTGGTCGCGGCGTTGCTGTTCGCGGTCAGTCAGGCGTGGACCGGGTTTGGCTGGATCAGCGCGTTCTATCGCTCGGATATCGTCTATGAGTTTTTGCTGGGGATCGCCATCGGCATGCTCTACCGCCGTGGCTGGATCGGTGCCGGCCTGTGGCTGCCGTTGCTGGGAATCGGCGCGGCGTTGCTGGCCATTTATCACCTCGCGCCGGCGCCAAGGCTATTGAACTGGGGCGTGCCGAGCGCGGTGCTGGTGCTGTCGTGCATGGCGCTGGAGCGTTATGTCGAGCGCAGCCGAGTGCTCAAGCTGCTCGGCGACTGCTCCTATTCGGTGTACCTGATGCATGTGCTGGTGCTGTCGGCCGGTGGTTTCCTCGCGCAGCGCTACGGCATCAACCCGTATTTGATGTTTGGCGTCTGTGTGCTGGCCATCGGCGTCGGTTCGTGGCTGAGCTACGAATGGGTGGAAAAACGCAGTTATCGCTGGCTCAAGGCGCGAGTGGACGACGAGCCGGTCGAGAATCTTTCCCGACAAAAATACTAGGACTTTGTCCGGCGCAACGATTGGCGTAAACTGCGCCCAAGCCTGCGAGGAGTTTCCATGACCGCTATTACCATTACCGACGCCGCCCACGATTACCTGGCTGATCTGCTGTCCAAGCAGAACACCCCGGGTATCGGCATCCGCGTCTTCATCACCCAGCCTGGCACCCAGTACGCCGAAACCTGCATTGCCTATTGCAAGCCGGGCGAAGAAAAACCCGAAGACACCGCGCTGGGGCTGAAAAGCTTCACCGCTTACATTGATTCGTTCAGCGAAGCGTTTCTCGACGACGCCGTTGTCGACTACGCCACCGACCGTATGGGCGGCCAGCTGACCATCAAGGCGCCGAACGCCAAAGTGCCGATGGTCAACGCCGACAGTCCGGTCAACGAGCGGATCAACTACTACCTGCAGACCGAAATCAACCCGGGGCTGGCCAGCCACGGCGGTCAGGTCAGCCTGATCGATGTGGTTGAGGATGGCATTGCCGTGCTGCAGTTTGGCGGCGGTTGCCAGGGCTGCGGCCAGGCGGACGTCACCCTCAAGGAAGGCATCGAGCGCACCTTGCTTGAGCGCATTCCCGAGCTGAAAGGTGTTCGCGACGTGACCGACCACACGCAGAAAGAAAACGCCTACTACTAAGTAAGGTGTTCACTGCGGACATGAAAAACGGCGCCCCGTGAGCGCCGTTTTTTTATGCACTTGATTAATGAGTGCCTGTTTACTGTGTGGTGAGGGGATTTATCCCCGATGGGTTGCGAAGCAGCCCCAGAAAAGGAACTGCTGCGCAGTTCATCGGGGATAAATCCCCTCGCCACAGGTTGTACCCAATCCCATATGATTCAGGGCCTGTACAGGTGCGCATGCCCCGCGCGATACAACGATGACTCGCTAAACACCTCACTGCCCAACACCCGTCCAACCAGAATCAGCGCCGTACGCCGAAACCCTTTGGCTGCAACCTTCCCGGCAATATCCGCCAGCGTCCCCACCACCCAGTCCTGATCCGGCCACGTCGCCCGGTGAATCACCGCAATCGGGCAATCCGCGCCGTAGTGCGGCAGCAACTCCACGAGGATTTTCTCCAGATGATTGACCCCCAGATGAATCGCCATGGTCGCGCCATGCTGCGCCAGACTGGCGAGTTCTTCGCCCGCCGGCATCGCGGTTTTATCGGCATAACGGGTCAGAATCACGCTCTGCGACACATCCGGCAGAGTCAGTTCGGCGCCTAACAACGCCGCACACGCCGCTGTTGCCGTCACGCCGGGGATGATCTCGAACGGAATGTTCAGCTCACGCAGATGGCGAATTTGCTCGCCGATCGCGCCGTACAGGCTCGGATCGCCCGAATGTACGCGCGCCACATCCTGACCGTTGGCATGGGCGACCTTGATCAATTCAATGATCTGCTCCAGATGCAATTCGGCGCTGTTGACCACGGTCTCGGCCTGATGCCCCTCCAGCACCGCCGCCGGGACCAGCGAGCCTGCATAGATGATCACCGGGCAGCGACGGATCAGCCGCTGGCCTTTGACGGTGATCAATTCCGGGTCGCCGGGGCCGGCGCCGATGAAGTAGACGGTCATCGTGGAATCCTTTGAAAACAGCCGCAGCAACCCTTCAGATGAAGATTGCTCATGATCGAGGGCGGGGATTATCGGGGGTTTACGCAGCGCCGGCCAAGGCCAACGTCGCCTGGGCGTATTTTTGACGGGAAATCAGCAGCTTTGCCGGGGCCTGAATCAGTTGTTCGGCCAGGGCCAGGGCGGCACTTTCCGCCACGCCGTAACAACCGGTTCGCTCGTAGGCGATCTGCGAGTGGTGACTGAGCCGTTGCTGATAACCGGCCAGTTCTGCGCTGCTGAAGTACAGCAACGGCAGAGCCAGTTGTGCGGCAAGTTCCTGCAAACCCGGTTCATCACGCTTGAGGTCGATACTGGCCAGGGCCTTGACTGCCTCAAGTTCAATGCGATGGGCCTGCAAGGCCTGATCGAGTAACGCGCGCAGCGTGCTGGCCGGGCAGCCACGCTGGCAGCCCAGGCCGACCACAAAGGTCGACGCTGCGCGGTCATTCATCATGCGTGGTAGTGACCATCGCTTTTGCGGCGGAACAACCACGCGCTGATCAGGCCCAGGGCCAGCCAGAACGCCACGTTGGTCAACTGCGAAGCGATTTTGAACTGGGCTTCAAGTGCTTCAGGGGCGAGCATGGAATGCACTTCCGGTTGTGGCGCGCCAATCACATGTGGCACCGCAAGGATCGCTACCCCGAGGATCTTCATCACCCATGGACGGCTGAAGGCGATCAGCGCGAGGCCGACGGCCGTGGACGCGGCGGTACCGATCCACCACAGCTGCCGCGAGGCCAGATCGGCGGCAGCGGTGCCCGGCAATTCAGGCGGCAGGCCCAGCGTCGGGGCGAGGACGAAGGTGGCGTAACCAGCCAGGCCCCAGAGCAGGCCTTGCGAGGTTTTGGTCGGTGCACGCAGGGTGTACAGACCGGCGAGCATCAGCGCGAAACCGACCGCCACCACCAGATTGCCACCGGTGGTCGAGGCCACACGCTGCCAGCCGTCTTCCGGCTCCCAGGCTTCGGCATCGTGGGTGTGCGCCGCGGTGCCGGCAGCGTGTTCGTGGACCGCAACAACCGGTTCGGCTTTTTCAAAGGTTTCAGCCTGCAGAATCAGTGGCGAAACCCAGAAGCTCTGCAGCAGCGTCAGGAGCAGGGCGGCCAGCAGCCCGGTAAAACCTGCGGTTTGCGCAATACGCTTGATCATGTCGGCAGGTCTCAGTGGCACGGGAACGCGGCGCTGTGGCGGGTATCGTGAGCGGCGTTGTGCACCGCTTCGATGTGCGAAAAACCGGCGAAGTAGACGAGGCCGGCACCGAGGATCGAGGCGAAGAACGCCGCGATCAGGCGTTGGCTCAGTGTGGCGGTGCTGGCGATTTTGTCTGTGTTGCTGGCGGTGCTGCTGATGATCGACATGGCGCTTCCCTCTGGAGTGTCAGCGGGTGAATAGAGCGCATGAAAACCCTGCGAGTCAGGCACGCAGAGGTTCGAACAGCGCCCGCCCACCGCGGGTTGTCAGGTTCAGCGACGCAAATGCGCGCTGTGTGTTGCGGGCCGGTCTCCGGGCTCACGAGGGGTTGGCGTCAGGCCGACCTGCAAGCGTCACCTTCCCATGCCGCAGGGACACAGTGGATCTGACGCTTCGCTCGCTTACCGTTGCGGGGGCAGCACCGGACTGACATGGCTTTGAGTAAAGCACATGATTCACCGGTTTCCCGTTTCACCCTGTGAAGGGCACCCGTAACAAGTTGTGTAGGAGAGCATGTGGGGGGGAATTTAGTCAATTGAATGGGCATAACCGTTGCTGCGGGTGTTGTTGATTGGGCTCCCGCCCTTACGGTGGGTCACTTTTTCCAGACGCCGGAATGCCGGCCCAGCGAAAAATAACCAAAAAGGCTGCCCCCGGCGTCAGTCTGCAAGAGCCTGGTCGGCTTTCAGGCCGCTATCGCTGGCAAGCCAGCTCCCACAGGGGTTGAGTGCATTCTGTTAGGGATTGGTCGGCTGGCTGGCCGTCATCGCTGGCAAGCCAGTTCCCACAAAAAAACAAAGGCAGCCCACAGCCCACAGCCCTTGCTTCTCACCACTCAACACAATGAGCGTTAGCTCGAGTACCGCTTTTGATCTCAGCGCCCGTCGGCAGGCTGAGTGGAGGGATTTAGCCGGGGGTGGGAGCGTAGCGACCGTTTGGCGCAGCCAAACACATCGAGAGGAGGTGCAGCGAAGCAAACCGGAGGCGATGCCCCCCGGATAGATCCCGGAGCGAAGGGACCCGAGCCTAGGCGAGGGCCGAACGTCAGGGTAAAGCCTTTTTGGTTACTTTTTCGGCGTCTGGAAAAAGTGACCCGCCGTAAGGGCGGAACCCTAATCAGCAACACCCGCAGAAACGGATACGCCCCCAATCCAAACATTGACCCATCCCCACACCATGCGTAGCCTTGCGCTTTCGAGGTTCTTCGGCACATGCCGAAGCTAAGAAGGGAACGCGGTCAAAGCCGCGGCTGCCCCCGCAACTGTGAACGGTGAAGTTCGCTGCCACGCCACTGCCAGCTCGATCAAAGAGCCAGCGGGAAGGCGCAGCGAATGCCAGGCCAAGCCTGAACGCCGTCAGCCAGGAGACCTGCCTCGTCACAGATTCTCACTACAACCGGGCGGGGTGATCCGGTGGCGAACGCTTCCGGCGCGCATGCGCGTTGCCGGTTCTCGTCCCGTATGCCCGCCGCTTTGCCAAAGGGCATACCGATGAAAACACTGGCCAAACTCCCCGTCACCATCGTTACCGGCTTCCTCGGTTCGGGCAAAACCACGCTGCTGCGGCATATGCTCGACAACGCCCAGGGCCGTCGTATCGCGGTGATCGTCAACGAGTTTGGCGAGTTGGGCATCGACGGCGAAATCCTCAAGCAATGCACCATCGGTTGCACCGAAGAAGAAGCCACCGGCCGGGTCTACGAACTGGCCAATGGCTGCCTGTGCTGCACCGTTCAGGAAGAGTTCTTCCCGGTGATGCGCGAACTGGTGGCCCGTCGCGGCGATCTCGACCATATCCTCATCGAAACTTCCGGGCTGGCCCTGCCAAAACCGCTGGTGCAGGCTTTCCAGTGGCCGGAAATCCGCAGCGCCTGCACTGTTGATGCGGTGATCACCGTGGTCGACAGCCCGGCCGTGGCCGCCGGCACTTTCGCTGCGTTCCCGGATCAAGTCGATGCCCAGCGCAAACTCGATCCGAACCTCGATCATGAATCGCCGCTGCACGAACTGTTCGCCGATCAACTGGCCAGCGCTGACCTCGTCATTCTGAACAAAGCCGACCAGACCAGCCCTGAAGATCTGGCGCGTGTACGCGCTGAAGTCGCCGAAGAACTGCCGCCGGCGGTGAAAATCATCGAAGCGAGCAACGGTCGTCTGCCGCTGGACGTGCTGATCGGCCTCGGCGCCGGTTCCGAAGAACACATCGACAGCCGCCACAGCCATCATGATCACCACCATGGTGAAGGCGATGACGACCACGATGACCATGATCACGACGCCTTCGATTCGATCTCCATCGAACTGCCGCAAGCCGACGAAAGCCTGCTGCTCGACGCACTGACGCAACTGGTGGTCAAGCACGGCATCCTGCGTGTCAAAGGTTTCGCCGCCATTCCGAATAAGCCAATGCGCCTGCTGATTCAAGGCGTGGGCACGCGTTTCGACAAGCATTTCGACCGTCAGTGGGGCGCCGATGAAGCGCGCGTCACCCGTCTGGTGCTGATCGGTCAGGAACTCGACGCCGCACAACTCGAAGCGCAACTGCGCGCCGCGCTCAGCGTTTAAACCATGCACCTGCTCAGGACCCAGCCCGGCGGTTTCGTGTCGGATGACAATATCGCCGACCTTGGCCAAACCCCCGCCGAGCTGGTGATCCTGTGCAGCGGCGATTCCAGCCTGGCGCTGCTCGCCGAAGCCGCGCAGCAGTTGCCCGAGGATTACCCGAGCCTGCGTCTGGCCAACCCGATGCAGGTGCAGAATCACGCGTCGGTCGATCTGTACGTCGACGAGGTGTTACGCCACGCCAAGGTGATTTTGATCTCGCTGCACGGCGGCATCGCTTATTGGCGCTACGGCGTCGAGCGGCTGGTCGAGCTGTCGGAGCGCGGCGTGCAGGTGATTCTGGTACCGGGCGATGATCGCCCCGACCCGGAGCTCAGTGACCTGAGCACCGTGCCCGCCGAAGATCGCGACCGCCTCTGGCAGTTCCTGCGTCAGGGTGGCCTGGGCAATGCACTGGATTTCTTTCATTGCCTGGCCAACCGCTGGCTCGCCCGTGATTACCTGTGGGGCGAGCCGCAAGCCTTGCCGCGTACGGCGATTTATCACCCGGACAAAACCAGCGCCGCACTGGCTGACTGGCAAGCCGACTGGCTGGCGGAATGCCCGGTGGCGGCGGTGTTGTTTTATCGCTCGCATTTGCAGGCGGCCAATACCGCGTTCATCGACGTGTTCTGCCAGCGCTTGCAGGCGGCGGGGCTCAATCCGCTGCCGATCGCCGTCGCCAGTCTGAAAGAGCCGGGCTGCCTGAGCGTGGTCGAGGATTGGCTGGATGAAGTCGAGGCAGGGGTCATTCTCAATACCACCGGTTTCGCCCAGTCCAGCCCGGAAGCCCCGCACCTGCGGCCGTTTCGCCGCAACATTGCGGTGATTCAGGCCATCTGCGCCCAAGACAACGAGCCCGGCTGGCGCGACAGCGAGCAGGGGCTGGGCCCGCGCGATCTGGCGATGCACATTGCCTTGCCGGAACTCGACGGACGCATCATCAGTCGGCCGATCAGCTTCAAGGATCTGGCCTGGCGCAGCGAGCGCAGCCAGTCCGATGTGGTCTGTTACCGTGCGCAGCCCGAACGCATGGATTTCGTCGCTGAACTGGCGCGGCGCTGGATCGACCTCGCGCGGGTGCCGAATGCCGGTAAGCGCATCGCACTGGTTCTCGCCAATTACCCGACCCGTGACGGCCGCATCGGCAACGGTGTCGGTCTCGACACGCCGGCGGCGACGCTGAACATCCTGCGTGCGTTGCAGGCTGAGGGATATCCGGTCGCGGCAGAGCTGCCGGGCAGCGGCACCGAGTTGATTCAGCAATTGCTCGGTGGCGTCAGCAACGATCTCGAGACGATTGATCTGCGCCCGTGCCAGCAAAGTCTGGCGATGGATGATTACCTGGCCCAGTTCAACGCACTGCCCGAGGCCAATCGCACGGCCGTGACCGAGCGCTGGGGCGCGCCGCAAAACGATCCGATGTGCCGCGACGCACGCATGATGATCGCCGGCCTGCGCTTCGGTCTGACTTTTGTCGGCATTCAACCGGCGCGCGGCTATCAGGTCGATCCGAGCGCGGTGTATCACGACCCGGATCTGGTGCCGCCCCACGGCTATCTGGCGTTCTATTTCTGGTTGCGCAAGACCTACGGCGCCCACGCGGTGATCCACGTCGGCAAGCACGGTAACCTCGAATGGCTGCCGGGCAAGGGCGTCGGCCTCTCGGAAAACTGCTGGCCGGACGCACTGCTCGGGCCGCTGCCGAACATCTATCCGTTTATCGTCAACGATCCGGGCGAGGGCGCCCAGGCCAAACGGCGCACGCAAGCGGTGATCATCGACCACCTGATGCCGCCGCTGACCCGCGCCGAAACCTACGGCCCGCTGCGTAATCTGGAGCTGCTGGCCGACGAGTATTACGAAGCGCAACTGCTCGATCCGCGCCGCGCCCGGGAGCTACAGCGCGACATTCTGCAACTGGTGCGCGATACGCAGATCGACCGCGAACTGCAACTCGATACCGCGCTGGACAGCGATGCCGACGCAGCGATCTGGTTGCCGCGCCTCGATACGTATCTGTGTGATCTGAAGGAATCGCAGATCCGCGACGGTCTGCACATTTTTGGCGAATCGCCGACCGGGCGTTTGCGGAACGATACGTTGCTCGCGCTGCTACGGATTCCACGAGGCGACGGCAAAGGCGCGCAATCAAGCCTGTTGCGAGCACTCGCCAAAGCGTTCGAACTCGGATTCGATCCACTCGATTGTGTGCTGGCCGATCCATGGACAGGCCCGCGTCCCGAGGCGCTGCAATCGCAAATCGACGAAGTCTGGCGCACTGCCGGCGACACCCGCGAACGCCTCGAACTGTTTGCTTCGGACCTGATCTCCCAAACACTACAAATCCCTTGTAGGAGTGAGCCTGTTCGCGATGGCGGTGTGTCAGCCAACATTGAGTCCACTGACACACTGCTATCGCGAATAGGCTCACGCCTGCAAGGACCGCGTTGGGCGGAGGTCAGTGCAATCATCGACCATCTGCGCGAAGTCGTCGCGCCACGCCTCGATGCCTGCGGCCCGGCAGAAATGCGCGGCCTGCTCGACGCCCTCAGCGGTCGCTTCGTCCCCGCTGGCCCCAGCGGCGCACCCAGCCGTGGTCGTCTCGACGTGTTGCCCACCGGACGCAACTTCTATTCGGTGGACGTGCGCAACCTGCCCACCACCACCGCGTGGCGTATCGGTTTCCAGTCGGCCACATTGATTCTCGAGCGGCACCTGCAGGATCACGGTGATCACCTGCGTCAGCTCGGCCTGTCGGTGTGGGGCACCGCGACCATGCGCACCGGCGGTGATGACATTGCTCAGGCCATGGCCCTGATGGGCGTGCGTCCGGTGTGGGCCACCGGCAGTCAACGGGTGGATGATTTCGAGATTCTGCCGCTGAGCCTGCTCGATCGTCCGCGAGTCGATGTGACGCTGCGGGTATCGGGTTTCTTCCGCGATGCCTTTGCCAACCTGATCCGCCTGTTCGACGCCGCCGTGCAAGCCGTGGCGGCGCTGGACGAACCGGACGATCTCAATCCGCTGGCCGCCAGGGTGCGTGCCGAACGCGAAGCCTTGCTGCAATCGGGCCTCGACGAAGACACGGCGCGGCGTCAGGCCGGATGGCGGATTTTCGGCGCCAAACCCGGTGCCTACGGGGCCGGTGTGCAAGGCGCGATTGATGGCCGTCTGTGGCAAACCCGCGAGGATCTCGCCGAGGTCTACTTGAATTGGGGCGCCTACGCCTATGGCGGTGCCGACGAAGGCACCGCCGCCCGCGAGCAATTCGTCCAGCGCCTGAGTCAGGTGCAGGCAGTGTTGCAGAATCAAGACAATCGCGAGCACGACCTGCTCGATTCCAACGATTATTACCAGTTCCAGGGTGGCATGCTCGCGGCGGTGGAAACCTTGCGTGGCGAAGCGGCGGTCAGTTACCACGGTGATCACAGTCAGCCGGACTTGCCAAAGATTCGTACCCTGAAAGAAGAGCTGAACCGGGTGATCCGCTCGCGTGCGGCGAATCCGAAGTGGATCGACGGGGTCAAGCGCCACGGCTATAAAGGCGCGTTTGAACTGGCGGCGACGGTCGATAACCTGTTCGCGTTCGACGCCACCACGCAATTGATTGATGATCACCAGTACGCATTGCTGGCCGATGCCTACCTGCTGGACCCGGCCACCCGGGATTTTGTTCGCGAGCATAACCCGCATGCGTTGCGCGACATGACCGAGCGGATGCTGGAAGCGCAGCAGCGCGGGATGTGGCAGGAGCCTGGGGCTTATAAAGAAGCGCTGGAGAATCTGCTGCTGGATATTGAGGAAGATATGTAACCGGCCAAAAGCTACCCTCAGCCCAGTCCTCTCCCGGAGGGAGAGGGAGCCGATTTGCGTTGCTGTCGAAGTCTGAGTTCGGCCCGACGTATCAGGTCGACGGAATTCGAAAAAACACCTGGGTCAGTTCCCTCTCCCCCTGGGAGAGGGCCAGGGTGAGGGCCTCCCCACTGACACACCACAACACCAAAGACCACGACAGAGAAACCCAAATGACCGACACCCCCCATTTTCCGCTCTCCGCCGTGGTCGGCGCCGATGACCTGAAACTCGCCCTGTGCCTGACCGCCATCGACCCGAAAATCGGCGGGGTGCTGATCGAAGGCCCGCGCGGCATGGCCAAATCCACCTTGGCGCGCGGTCTGGCAGATCTGCTTGCCAGCGGCCAGTTCGTCACCTTGCCGCTGGGCGCTACCGAAGAACGTCTGGTCGGCACCCTCGACCTTGACGCGGCCCTGAGCGAGGGTCGTGCGCAGTTTTCGCCCGGTGTGCTGGCTAAGGCGGATGGCGGCGTGCTCTACGTCGATGAGGTCAACCTGCTGCCGGATCATCTGGTCGACCTGCTGCTCGACGTCGCGGCCAGCGGCACCAACCTGATCGAGCGCGATGGCATCTCCCATCGGCATTCGGCGAAATTCGTACTGATCGGCACCATGAACCCCGAAGAGGGCGAACTGCGTCCACAATTGCTTGACCGCTTTGGTTTGAACGTTGCCCTCAGCGGCCACACGGCACCGACCGAGCGCGGGCAGATCATTCGTCGGCGTCTGGATTTCGACAGCGATCCCCACGGGTTCTGTGCGCAGTGGGAAGCCGAACAACAACACCTGCGTGAACGCTGCGAAAACGCTCGAAGCCGCTTGAGCGAGATTCCGCTGGACGACGCTGCGCTGGCGCACATCACCGAGCGCTGTTTCGCTGCCGGTGTCGACGGTCTGCGCGCCGATCTGGTCTGGCTGCGTGCGGCCCGCGCCCATGCGGCCTGGCGTGGCGCGACGGCAATTGCCGTGCAAGACATCGACGCCGTTGCTGAATTTGCCCTGCGCCATCGGCGTCGCGAGCCCTCATCGTCCAGCCCTCAACAACCCGCGCAACCGCCGGCGCATTCTGCCGCCGACCTGAGTGAAGGGCAGGGCCAGTGGGGTGACATGCCGGCTCCGGCACTGGCCACTGGTGCCCGCCGCGAAGTGCCGAGCTGGCCAAAAAAGTAACCGGCATTCGTCCCCGATCCGACGCGGGGGCGAATGCCAGACCCCGCGCCGGACAACTCGACCACGGACGCCAGGGCAAGCGCCACGCCGCACGCAGTGGCCTGGTGAACTGGCCGGGCACGCTGCTCAACGGCCGGCCGCAGGCACGGGAAGATCTGCAGTTCCAGTTGCGCACTCGCTGCGCCCATGAACTGTGGCTGGTGATCGTCGATGCCTCGGCCTCGACGCGTCGGCATCAGGCCTTGAGCGATGCCAAGGGCTTGCTCGCGCAACTGTTCGATGATGCCTATCGACAGCGCGCGCGTCTGGCGTTGCTGACCGCCAGTGGCAGCGCGCCGACCTGGCAGGTGCAGGGCCTGAAGGCATCGAGTGGCCTGCGATCCTGGCTGGAGGCGCTGGGCGCGGGCGGCGGGACACCGTTGCTGGCCGCACTGATGCAGGCGCAGCAGTGGCTGGTGCAGCGCAAAAAGCGTTTTGCTGCCGAGCAGCAGCGATTGCTGGTGGTGACGGACGGGCGCTTGAAAGCCTTGCCACCGATACCGTCGCTGGAGTGTCCGGGCTTGTTGATCGACATTGAACGTGGGCCGATTCGCTTGGGCCGGTCCAGGCAGTTGGCAGCGGCGCTGGAACTGGATTATCGGCATATCGACGATGTGTGATGCCTGGGTGGGGCTCTTCGCGAGCAAGCCCGCTCACACGGAATTTGTGTCGAACAGTGAGAAAACTCTGGGAACGGGCTTGCCCGCGAAGGCATCGCCTCGGTCTCAAATCTGCCTCACAAACCCCGCATCGCTGCTCTATGCTGCACCTCAGCCCCAATCACAAGGAGTGAATCATGCGGGTATTGGTCGCCAATCCTCAGGACGATTTTCGCGTCAAAGCCTACGCGGGCACCAACGGCGTCCTGCTCGCGATGGACCTGGCCGAGCCACGGCGCAAAGGCCTGCTCGGCTTCGCCATCGAAAAGCAGCAGGGCGACAAGCCCTGGCTATTCCTGTTCAACAGCCTGACGTTTCCCGGCAAGGCTCACACCTTTGCGCAATATCACGCCACGCCCAGCGATAAAGCGCCCCTGCAGAAATTCCGCTGGGCCGATTACGCGGTCAATCCGGGCACGACGATGCACTATCGGGTGCATCTGGCTTACGGTACGGCGGACGCGCCACAACTGGGCGAAGCGCTGGAGTTGAGCATCACCAGCGATGACGGCCACCCGGCCAGCCAGAGCGTGATCTTCAACCGCGCCGTAGCCGCCAGTCAGGCCTTTCAGCGCAAGTTTCCCGATCTGGATGCGCAGATCAGCGCCAATAGGAACCTGCCGATCGAAGCGTGGCCCGACGCGGCGCGTCTGTGGCTGGAGAACGGCCTGCTGGAGCGATTGCTCGGGTACATCGAGCGCGCAGTGGACGCCCGCTGGGCGCTGGATATCGCGATCTACGAGTATCAGTTGCAGGCGATAGTCGAAGCGGTGAATGCGGCGTTCGCCCGAGGCGTTCAAGTGCGCGTGCTGTATCACGCCCGCGCGGACGACCCCGATACGACCCTAAACGAAACCAGCCTCGCGCAGTTGCCGGCGTCGAGCAAGCGCGGCCGGGTCACTCACGATATCTTTCATGACAAGTTCATTGTCCTCAGTCGTGTCGATGATGCCGGGCAGCGTCATCCGCAAGCCGTGCTGTGTGGCAGCACCAACTTCACTGCCAATGGCGTGTATCGCCAGGCCAACGTGGTACACACGCTTGACGACGTGACGATTGCCACACGGTATCTGCAAACTTTCGAAGAGGTCTGGGCGAACCCCGCCAATGTCGGCGCAACACGCACCTGGATCACTGAGCACAACCCGATGGACCCTGCGCAGCCGCTGTTCGCCGGGTTCTCGCCACGCAGCGGCGGTGCCGATCTGCGTGAGTTTGTCGATATCATCGGGGCGGCCAAAAAGGATGTGCTGTTCGTTACGGCGTTTACCTTGCCGGAAGCGATTCTCAATGCACTGCTCGGCAAGCCCCATGACGACATCCTCCGTTACGGCCTGCAAAACACCGCCAGCAGCATCACCGGATTTCATGCCGACCGTACCGCCGAATTCGCCGCCACAGCCTTGCTCAACACCGGCCTGGAAGGCTGGCTGAAGGAAAACATGAAAGGCCAGAAAGGCAACCTGCTGGTGCACACCAAAGCGGTGGTCACCGATTTCACGACGGATGCACCGACCATCATCAGCGGTAGCCATAACTTCAGCGCTTCGGCGAGTAACGGCAATGACGAGAACTTTCTGATCATTCGCGGCGACACTGACCTGGCCGACCGCTACGGCCTGGAACTGCTGCGGTTCTACGAGCATTACCGGTTTCGTTATTTCGCGAAAAAACTGGAGCTGAAGCAGGTGAGTCCGTTGGCGGTGGATGACCGTTGGACCAACGATTATTACGTGGAGGGGGATTTGCGGCAGTTGTCGCGGTTGCGTTTTGCCGGACGCTGATGCGTTGTTCGTTAGACCCTCATCGCCAGCAGGCTGTCTCCGACAGTGGTCCGTGTTATTCGCACGATTCCTTGCAGGAGCCAGCCTGCTGGCGATGAGGGCCGCGAGAACAATGCATCTCCCCGGCTGATACAGATTTTGAAATGATTTTGCGCTGTAGGAATTGTCGCCAGAGCCTGTACGCTCCAAGGCCATTTTTCATTCAGGATTTGCATGAACACCCTCTCGGAGCCTCCCAGTCGTACCTTCTCCTCGCGCCGTGGCGCGGTCTTGACGCACTCGCAGCATCCGGTTTTCCGACTCCCGACTATTGTTGACAACGCGGCTGCAGAGCCTTCGCGTTGCGCTTTGCCGTGTCCGGCAGCCTGAATTCACTGAAGAGAGATCGAGACATTTTATGGAATGGTTAGCGGATCCCACGGCCTGGTTAGGCTTGTTGACTCTGATCGTGCTGGAACTGGTACTGGGTATCGACAACCTGGTGTTCATCGCAATTCTTGCGGACAAGTTGCCGCCGCATCAGCGTGACCGCGCGCGGATCATCGGTTTGTCCCTGGCGCTGATCATGCGTCTGGGCCTGCTGGCGAGTATTTCCTGGTTGGTGACCCTGACGCAGCCTTTGTTCGAAGTGTTCGGCAAGAGCTTCTCCGGCCGTGACCTGATCATGTTGTTCGGCGGCGTGTTCCTGTTGTTCAAGGCGACGATGGAGTTGCATGAACGGCTGGAAGGGCATATCGGCGAGCGCTCGACCAACACGGCGTATGCGTTGTTCTGGCCTATCGTCGCGCAGATCGTGGTGCTGGATGCGGTGTTCTCGCTGGATGCGGTGATTACAGCCGTGGGCATGGTCGATGAACTGGCCGTGATGATGATTGCGGTGATCATTTCGATCGGCCTGATGATCGTCGCGAGCAAGTCGCTGACACGCTTCGTCAACGCCCACCCGACGGTGATCATGCTGTGTCTGGGCTTCCTGATGATGATCGGCTTTGCCCTGACCGCTGAGGGTCTGGGTTTCCACATCCCGAAAGGTTACTTGTACGCCGCTATTGGTTTCTCGATCTTGATCGAGGTGTTCAACCAGGTTGCCCGCGCCCGGCGCAAGCGTTCGATGCAGGGCCTGCGCCCCATGCGTGAGCGCACGGCACACGCGGTGATGCGCTTGCTCGGCGGGCGCAAGCTGGCGGTCGAGGAGGTCGGCGAAGAGATTTCCGACCTGCTGGATAACGGTGATGTGCCAAGCGCGGAGCTGTTCGACCGTCGCGAACGGGTGATGATCAGCGGCGTCTTGCAACTGGCCGAGCGGCCGATCCGTGGCTTGATGACCGTGCGTGCCGACGTCGACACCATTGACCTTGCCGATGACGCTGAGGCGATTCGTACAAAGTTGATGCATTCGTCCTATTCGCGCCTGCCGTTGATTCGCAACGGTGCGGTGGATGAACCGCTGGGCTTCGTGCACAAGAAGGAACTGCTCAAGGAGTACCTGGCCGGCAACGAGCCGAACCTGGAACATCTGGTGCGCAAGTCCATCAACCTGCTCGACAGTTATTCGATCCTCAATGCGCTGGAACAAATGCGCGCGGCTTCGACCCACATCGCCTTTGTGGTCAACGAGTTCGGCGACTTTGTCGGTGTGCTGACCATGACCGACATCCTTGAGTCGATTGCCGGCGAGTTGCCTGATGCCAGCGAAGTCGAGGGACCGGACGTGATCGAAGAGCGGGGCGGGTTTGTGGTCAGCGGTGCGTTGAATCTGGCGCGCGTGCGCCAGCTCACTGGTTTCTGCGCTGCGCCTACCGAGGATTACCAGACACTGGCGGGGTTGGTGATGAGCCTGCTGGATCGGTTGCCGATCATTGGTGATCGACTGGAATACGAAGCCTGGCAAATGACCGTGGAAGCGGTTGAAGAGCGGCGGGTGACGCGGGTGTTGCTGACGCGTCACCCGATCTGAACCATCGTTGTAAGCGCAGGAGCTGCCGCAGCCCGTGGCAGCTCCTGCACCGATTGACGGTATGTGTGAAATCCGCTGCATCACACCGCCCCTGTGCGAGCGGGTTCGCCTGCGAAAGCGATTCGTCCGACGCAACAACGCTGCAGGATGAAATACCCAGCGCTCCAGCCTTCCATCGATAACGCTTCACGGCACCTTCAGGAAAAGTTCCACCGTGGTGCACGCGTGATCGTGCGCAGTGTGCGCAGCGTCTGGCGCAACCAGGCCAGGTCATGCGGGCGTTTGCGCGCAGGGGCAGGAGCCTTGATCTTGCCGATGTGCTGGGCGAAGTCCTGTGCCAGCGTTTCTTCGGTGCCGATGCCTTTGAGCCGCTTCAGCAGTTTGCCGTCCTTGTAGAACAGCACTGTAGGCGTGCCGGTAACCAGTGGATGGCGCGGCGATTGACTGGTGTTGAGCATGTAAATGTTTGCCCGGAGCCGATACGGCTCGGCTACCTCACGAAACACCGGCCCGGCCCACTCGCAGGCGGGGCAGTGTTCATTGGCGAAATACAGAATCACCGGGCGCCAGGTTTTCAGGGCTTTGCGGTAAGTGGGTGGTAGTTCGGCGAAAGGGAAGTTCACACTCATGACGGTCTCCTTGTCGGGTGCTGCGTGTTCTGTCGACCGTAAGCCAGACTGACCCGTCCGGCTACTGTCAGAGCTGACAGGTGCACATTGTGTTTTTTTGTGCAGGCTGCCCCGAAATGTGGCCCGAATACCCTCTATGTGTGGCCAACGGTAGCGTGTCCTCATGACCCCGCGCGTAACACTGCACCGGGCCTTATCTGCATCCCTTTGATTTTGCAGATCTTTCAAACCATTACAGATTCCCCGCCGATCCTGTGGCACACTTTCTGCTGTCTATTCCGTAGTAACAAACCGAGTTCCGGTATAGCGGAATAAACAACCTCTGGAGTGCTTGCCATGCATCGCCGACCTTCCTTGTTCAAAGCGTGTGTTTTTGTTCTCGCGGCTTCGTCCGCTGTCATGGGTATGGCCCAGGCAGCCGACAGCAAGCTCGACAGTGTGCTGGCCCGTGGAAAACTGATTGTCGGTACTGGCAGCACGAATGCGCCGTGGCACTTTCAAGGTGCAGACGGCAAGTTGCAGGGCTTTGATATCGACATCGCCCGGATTGTGGCCAAGGGGCTGTTCAATGATCCGGGCAAGGTCGAATTCGTGGTGCAGTCGTCGGATGCGCGGATTCCCAATCTGCTGACCGACAAGGTCGACATGAGCTGCCAGTTCATCACCGTGACCGCCAGCCGCGCTCAACAGGTGGCGTTCACCCTGCCGTACTACCGCGAGGGTGTCGGCCTGCTGCTGCCGGCCAACAGCAAGTACAAGGAAATCGAAGACCTGCAGGCCGCCGGTGACAGCGTCACCGTGGCCGTGTTGCAAAACGTCTATGCCGAAGAACTGGTGCATCAGGCGCTGCCCAAAGCCAAGGTCGATCAGTACGACAGCGTTGACCTGATGTATCAGGCGGTGAACTCCGGTCGCGCCGACGCGGCCGCCACCGACCAGTCTTCGGTCAAATACCTGATGGTGCAGAACCCGGGTCGCTACCGCAGCCCGACCTACGCCTGGAGCCCGCAGACTTACGCATGCGCAGTGAAGCGCGGCGATCAGGACTGGCTGAACTTCGTCAACACGGCGTTGCATGAAGCCATGACCGGTGTCGAATTCCCGACTTACGCGGCGTCGTTCAAGCAATGGTTCGGTGTCGATCTACCGTCGCCGGCCATCGGTTTCCCCGTCGAATTCAAATGATCCCGTGAGAGCGGGGCGCCTGCATCGCCCCGCTCAAGGTACTGCTGACCATGAACTATCAGTTGAACTTTGCCGCCGTGTGGCGCGATTTCGACACCTTGCTGGCGGGGCTCGGTCTGGGCCTTGAACTGGCTCTGGTGTCGATCGCCATCGGCTGCGTGATCGGCCTGCTGATGGCGTTTGCCTTGCTGTCGAAGCATCGCGCCTTGCGGGTACTGGCCTCGGTGTACGTCACGGTGGTGCGTAACACGCCGATTCTGGTGTTGATTCTGTTGATCTACTTTGCACTGCCGAGCCTGGGCATCCGTCTGGACAAGATCCCGTCGTTCATCATCACCCTGTCGCTGTATGCCGGGGCGTACCTGACCGAAGTGTTCCGTGGCGGTTTGCTAAGCATTCCCAAAGGGCAGCGCGAAGCGGGGCTGGCCATCGGTCTCGGTGAATGGCAGGTCAAGGCTTACGTGACGGTGCCGGTGATGCTGCGCAACGTCTTGCCGGCGCTGTCGAACAACTTCATCTCGCTGTTCAAGGACACCTCGCTGGCCGCTGCGATTGCAGTGCCGGAACTGACCTATTACGCGCGCAAGATCAATGTCGAAAGCTACCGGGTGATCGAAACCTGGCTGGTGACCACGGCGTTGTATGTCGCGGCCTGTTACCTCATTGCCATGCTGCTGCGTTACCTCGAGCAGCGTCTGGCGATTCGCCGATAGGAGGCCGCGATGTACGAATCCCCGAGTTGGTTGCATGAGTTGTGGGTAGCGCGCGAGCCGTTGTGGCAAGGCTTCTTGACCAGTGTGCAGGTGTCGGCACTGGCGATTCTGCTCGGCACGATGGTCGGTGTGGTTGCCGGTCTGGTGCTGACCTACGGCAAATTCTGGATGCGCGCGCCGTTTCGTTTTTACGTCGACCTGATTCGCGGCACGCCGGTGTTTGTGCTGGTGCTGGCGTGCTTCTACATGGCGCCGGCACTGGGCTGGCAGATCAGCGCGTTTCAGGCCGGCGCCCTGGGCCTGACGCTGTTCTGCGGCTCGCACGTGGCCGAGATCGTTCGTGGCGCGTTGCAAGCGTTGCCCCGTGGGCAGATGGAAGCGAGCAAGGCGATCGGCCTGACGTTCTACCAATCCCTCGGCTACGTGCTGTTGCCTCAGGCGCTGCGGCAGATCCTGCCGACCTGGGTCAACTCGTCCACCGAAATCGTCAAGGCCTCGACCTTGCTCTCGGTGATCGGCGTGGCCGAATTGTTGCTCAGTACTCAACAGATCATCGCCCGGAACTTCATGACCCTGGAGTTCTACCTGTTCGCCGGTTTTCTGTTCTTCGTCATCAACTACGGCATCGAATTACTCGGCCGGTACATTGAAAAGCGGGTGGCCCTGCCATGACTCAAGCTCAAGTTTCCTCACAGAATCAGGCGTTGCTGGACATTCGCGGCCTGCACAAACAATACGGTGCGGTGGAAGTGCTCAAGGGTGTCGATCTGAGCATGCAGCGCGGCAACGTCGTGACGTTGATCGGTTCCAGCGGATCGGGCAAGACCACACTGTTGCGTTGCGTGAACATGCTCGAAGAGTTCCAGGGCGGGCAGATCCTGCTTGACGGCGAATCCATCGGCTACGACGAGGTCAACGGCAAACGCGTGCGGCATGCCGAGAAAGTCATCGCCCGCCATCGCGCAATGACTGGCATGGCGTTCCAGCAATTCAACCTGTTCCCGCATTTGACGGCGTTGCAGAACGTCACCCTGGGTCTGCTCAAGGTGAAGAAAATGCACAAGGACGAAGCCGTGGTGCTCGCCGAAAAATGGCTGGAACGCGTCGGCCTGCTGGAGCGGCGCAATCACTTTCCCGGGCAGTTGTCCGGCGGTCAGCAACAGCGCGTGGCGATTGCCCGGGCGATCGCGATGAACCCGAGCCTGATGCTGTTCGACGAAGTCACCTCGGCGCTGGACCCGGAGTTGGTCGGCGAAGTGCTGAACGTGATCAAGGGCCTGGCCGAAGACGGCATGACCATGTTGCTGGTAACCCACGAAATGCGTTTCGCCTTCGAGGTCTCGGACAAGATCGTGTTCATGAATCAGGGGCGGATCGAAGAGCAGGGGCCTCCCAAGGAACTGTTCGAACGCCCGCAATCGCCGCGTCTGGCTGAGTTTCTCAAAAGCACGCGGTTTTAATCTGTTGTTTTGTAATCAGGAGAAATACCCATGAGCATTACGCGTTACGGCACCGGCAGCACCGCCGCCGGCGGTCAGCCACGTCCCTTCGCTCGCGCTGTTGAGGCGGATGGCTGGCTGCATGTGTCCGGCCAGGTGCCGGCGGTGGATGGCGAGATCATCGTTGGTGGCATCGTCGAGCAGACCCACCAGACCATGAAGAACCTGATCGCGATTCTCGAAGAGGCCGGTTATGGCCTCGAAGACGTGGTGCGTGCCGGCGTGTGGCTGGACGATCCACGAGATTTCAGCAGTTTCAACAAGGTCTTCGGCGAGTACTTCAAACCTGAGCACGCCCCGGCGCGAGCCTGTGTGCAGGCGAGCATGATGGTCGATTGCAAGGTCGAGATCGACTGTATCGCTTACAAGAAGAAGGCCTGAACCGAGGTGACCCTATCGCGAGCAGGCTCACTCCTACCGTTGGAATACGTTGTCGTGTAGGAGCGAGCCTGCTCGCGAAAGCGATCTAACCGTCGACAGCGCACTCTCGGTAAACTCCCGGCACTTTCATTGGGAATTGAAGACATGACCGAAGACACCATCAAACGCCGGGCCCGTGGTCTGGACCGGGCGTTCGATATCCTCGATTTCCTCAAGGAAATCGGCCAGCCGCTGCGTCCGAACGACATCGCCAACGGCATCGGCAGCCCGAAATCCACGGTCTACGAACTGGTGGCGTCACTGCTGGAGCGACGGATTCTGGAGCCGGTGGGCAAGGACGGTCACGTTTATCTCGGCCGGCAGTTGTATTTTCTCGGGCAGGCGCACCTGCGTCATTTCGACCTCAGCCGCGAGGCCGATCACGCCTTGCAGGAGATCGTCAGCCAGACCCGGGAAACCGCGCAGATGTGCTTGCTTAACGGGCGCAAATACACGGTGGCGCTGATGAAGGAGGGCGAGCGGCATTTCCGCATTTCTTCCGATATCGGTGAAAACGCGCCGATCCCGTGGACCGCGTCCGGGCGCCTGCTGCTCGCCCATTTGAGCGACCAACAGATCATCGACTTGATCGACGAAGACGATTTCATCCTGCCCGACGGCGAGCGTCTGCCGCTGGAACGTTTTCTGGCGGAAATCCGTCAGGCCGGCCTCGATGGCTTCTTCTCTTTCGACAGCGTCGCCGACACCTTTACCCATTGCTTCGCCGCCCCGGTCAAAGACGCCAACGGCGTGGCCATTTGCACCCTGTGCATCGTCGCCCCTCGGGCCGATGCGAAGAACAATTACAACGACTATCGCCGGGTGTTGATCGAGAGCGCCAACAGCCTCGCCCGGCGAATCAACGAATAAGCGCGGCTGCCTGCGGCCGCGACAGTGAGGAGTTCGACCATGACGACTGCCATCAATTCTGCTGTGGAAAAGGGCGATGCCGCGATCGGCGCGCATCTGGTGCGTGACGTCAGCCTGCCGGCCCTGGTGCTGCACCGCGGGGCGCTGGAGCACAACATTCGCTGGATGCAGACATTCGTCAGCGACAGCGGGGCGCAGCTGGCGCCCCACGGCAAGACCAGCATGACTCCAGCGCTGTTCAAGCGACAGCTTGACGCGGGTGCCTGGGGCATCACCCTGGCCAGTGCGACCCAGACCCGCGCGGCTTATGCCCACGGCGTACGTCGGGTGTTGATGGCCAATCAGTTGGTCGGTACGCCGAACATGGCGCTGATCGCCGATCTGCTGGCCGATCCGACGTTCGATTTCTACTGCATGGTCGATCACCCGGACAACGTCGCCGATCTCGGCGCCTACTTCGCCTCGCGCGGGGTGAAGCTGAACGTGATGATCGAGTACGGCGTGGTCGGCGGTCGTTGCGGTTGCCGCAGTGAGGCGCAAGTTATCGCGCTGGCCAAGGCGATTAACGCCCAACCGGCGCTGGCCCTGACCGGCATCGAAGGTTACGAAGGCGTGATTCACGGCGACCACGCGGTCAGCGGCATTCGCCAATTCGCCGCGTCGCTGGTGCGCCTGGCGGTGCAACTGCAGGACAGCGGCGCATTCGCCATTCCCAAGCCGGTCATCACCGCGTCGGGTTCGGCCTGGTACGACCTGATCGCCGAATCGTTCGAAGCGCAGAACGCAAGCGGACGCTTTCTCAGCGTGCTGCGTCCGGGCAGTTACGTGGCCCATGACCACGGCATCTACAAAGAGGCGCAGTGCTGCGTGCTCGACCGTCGCAGTGACTTGCACGAGGGTTTGCGTCCGGCGCTGGAGGTCTGGGCGCATGTGCAGTCGTTGCCGGAGCCAGGGTTCGCAGTGATTGCCCTGGGCAAGCGCGACGTGGCGTTCGATGCCGGTTTGCCGGTGCCGTTGCTGCGTTACAAGGCCGGCATTGTGCCGGCGGTGGGCGATGACGTGGGCGCGTGCAAGGTCACGGCAGTGATGGACCAACACGCGTTCATGAGTGTGGCGCCGGGGGTTGAGCTGCGGGTGGGGGACATTATTTCCTTTGGTACCTCGCACCCGTGCCTGACGTTCGACAAGTGGCGGGTGGGGTTGCTGGTGGATGAGCAGTTGGCGGTGGTTGAGAGCATGGAGACTTGCTTCTAGGGCTTGAGACCGAGTTGCGGCCAATCGCAGGCAAACCAGCTCCCACAGGGATCTCATGGACTGTGAAGATCATGTGGGCGCTGGCTTGCCAGCGATGAGGCCGGATCAAACACCACCGAATCAGCAGAGACACACCCGATGACCACCCTCAGCCCTCTGGGCCCGAACCTACCGCGCATCGCGCTGATCGGCGAATGCATGATCGAACTGCAACAGCGCGCCGACGGCAGCCTGCAGCAAAGCTTCGGCGGCGACACGCTTAACACGGCGGTTTACCTGTCCCGCGCCCTTGGCGATAAAGCGCAAGTCGATTACGTCACCGCGCTGGGCGATGACAGCTTCAGCGACGCGATGTGTGAAATCTGGAGCAGCGAAGGCATTGGCCTCGACCTGGTGCAACGTCTGCCCGGGCGTCTGCCGGGCCTCTACTGCATCCAGACCGACGCCAACGGCGAACGCCGCTTTCTTTACTGGCGCAACGAAGCGGCCGTTCGCGACTGTTTCACCACTCCGGCGGCCGAGCCGATTCTAGCGGCGCTGGCCGATTACGACGTGTTGTATTTCAGCGGTATCACCCTCGCTGTGCTTGGTGCGCTGGGCCGGGAAAAGCTGATCCAGACGCTGATCGAGGCCCGCCAGCGGGATGCACGCATCGTGTTCGACAACAACTACCGGCCGCGTTTGTGGGCCTCAGTCGAAGAGGCGCGTTCGGCGTATCGCAGCGTGTTGCCCTACGTTGATCTGGCGTTGCTGACAGTGGATGACGAGCAGGCGCTGTTCGGATTTGCCGACTGCGATGCGGTGTTCGCGGCTTACGCGCAGTTCGATACGCCGGAAGTGGTGCTCAAGCGCGGTGCCGACGCATGCCTGATTCGCTGCGATGGCGAAGCGTTCGAGGTGCCGGCGCAGACCGTCGAGAAAGTCGTCGACACCACGGCGGCCGGGGATTCGTTCAGTGCGGCGTATCTGGCCAGTCGATTGCAGGGCGGGAGTCCGGCGGAGGCTGCCGAAGCCGGGCATCTGCTGGCAAGTCGGGTGATTCAGGTGCCAGGAGCACTGATCCCGAAATAGATTTGAATGGCCGCTTGCGGCGCAATCGGTTCGCGAGCAGGCTCGCTCCCACAGGGGATTGCATTCTCAACGTGGGAGCGAGCCTGCTCGCGAAAGGGCCCTGAAGCCAACCCGTCAATCGCGGTAAAACACCTGCACCAAGTGATAGCCGAACTTGCTCTTGATCGGCCCGTGCACGGTACGCAACGGCTTTTTGAAGATCACCGCGTCAATCGCGCCAACCATCTGTCCCGGACGGACTTCACCCAGATCGCCACCGCGCTTGCCGGACGGGCAGGTCGAAAATTTCTTGGCCAGCACATCGAACGCTTCGCCCTTGGCGATGCGTTGTTTGAGCTGTTCGGCCTCTTCGGCGGTTTTCACCAGAATGTGGCGGGCTTGGGCTTTCATCGTGCGATACCTGATAACGGGGTGACGGCGGGGCGCGGATTATGCCTCAAGTCACCGGGTTTGACTGATCATCGTGCGGATCTTGCTCGCCAGCAGCTCAATGGCAAACGGTTTGGCGACCATGTCCATGCCGTCCTCGAGAAAACCCTGACGTTCGGCGGCTTTCTGCGCGTAACCGGTCATGAACAACACTTTCAGGCCCGGACGATGCTGGCGGGCGACTTCCGCCAACTGACGGCCGTTCATGCCGGGCAGGCCGACATCCGTCACCAGCAGGTCCACCCGCAGGTCCGATTCCAGCAGGGGCAGCGCGGATTTCGCGTCCTCGGCTTCGAATGCGCGGTAACCCAGTTCCTTGAGTAGATCGAGCACCAGCATGCGCACGGCGGGATCGTCTTCGACGACGACCACGGTTTCTCCGCTCGGCAGGTGGGCGGGCGGCTCGGCCGGGTTGGCTGGCGGGTGTTCCGGCTCCAGTGCATACAGACGGGGCAAATACAGCCGTACACAGGTGCCCTGTCCGGGCAGGCTGTCGAGACTGACATGGCCGCCCGACTGCTGGGCGAAGCCATAAATCATCGACAGTCCCAACCCAGTGCCCTGACCGATGGGTTTGGTGGTGAAAAACGGGTCGAACGCTTTGGACCGCACGGAGGGCGTCATGCCCGTCCCGTTATCGCTGACCGCCAGCATCAGGTAATCGCCGGCCTTCACTGGTTCCAGCGTGGTGATGTCGCTGCCGTCGAGGTAGACGTTGACTGTTTCGATCAGCAGTTCGCCGCCCTCGGGCATGGCATCACGCGCATTGATCACCAGATTGAGCAGGGCATTTTCCAACTGGCTCACATCCGTGCTCACCGGCCACAGGTCGTCGGCCAGCTGCAGTTTGAGCTCGATCTGATCACCTTTGGTGCGGCGGATCAGGTCTTCCAGCGAATGGATCAGTTCGTTGACGTTCAGCTGTTTGCGGTCCAGCGACTGGCGCCGCGAAAACGCCAGCAGACGATGGGTCAGCGCCGCCGCCCGATTGGCCGAGGACACGGCCGCTTCGGTAAACCGGCCGATCTCGTTGGCGCGGCCGTCGGCAATATAGCGCTGCATCAGATCGAGGCTGCCGATGATGCCGGTGAGCATGTTGTTGAAGTCGTGGGCGATGCCGCCGGTGAGCTGGCCGACCGCTTCCATCTTCTGCGCATGGCGCAAGGCATCTTCGGCCCGCTCGCGCTCGAACATCTCGTTCTGCAAGCGCTGGTTGGCCTGGGCCAGTTGTTCGGTACGGGCGCTGACGCGCTCTTCGAGGGTTTCGTTGAGGTTGCGCAGCGCTTCTTCGGTTTTCTTGCGTTCGGTTTCGTCGATCACAAAGATGTAGAAACCGTTGACCGCACCGTCGGCCCCGTGTCGCGGCAGGTAATTCATCAACGCGTGACGGATGCTGCCATCGCGGTGAGGGGTGTACAGGCTGAATGAACAAGGCCTGCCCGCCAGCGCTTCGGCGATGTACGGCGCGCGCAGAAAATAGGCTTCTTCGCCGATCACTTCGCGGATGGTGCGCCCGTAGAGCTCCTGCGGGGTCAGGCCGTACCAGTCGAGATAGGCGGCGTTGTTGAGGCGGAAACGCTCCTCATGGTCGACGTAGCTGATGAGGATCGGCATGGCGTTGATGATCAGCTGCAGTTCGGTCTGGCTCTGGCGCAGCGCCTGTTCGGTGTGTTTGCGCTCGGTCAGGTCCAGCGCCGCGCCGAGAAAGCGCACCGGCCGGCCATGGTGATCCTTGTAGCAGCGGCCACGGGCAAACACCCAGCGTATGTCGCCGTCGCCTTGCAGCAGACGATATTCCTCGGCGTACTCGGTGCCGTGGGTGATGCAGTGCTTGATGCTGCGCGCGATCAGGGCGCGGTCTTCCGGGTGCACACCCTGCAAATAGTCGCTGATCGGCAACTGGCTCGCCTGCGCCGGATCGACCCCGTGCAACTGCGCGAAATGAGCGTCGGCGATGAAGCGGTCTTCGCCGATATCCCAATCCCAGGTGCCGACGGCATCGGTGGCTGCCAGGGCCAGTTGCAGGCGCTCTTCGGTTTGCTGTTGCGCCTTGAGGCTGTCTTCGGAGCGCTGTTGCAGTTCCAGCGCGATGCGTCGGCGCTCATTGGTTTCGATGGCCGTGACCAGGATCCCCGCCACTTGCGCGGTTTCGTCGCGAATCGGGCTGTAGGTCAAATCCAGCCAGAAGTCGGAATCCTTGCCGTCACGTTGCAGGGTAAAGCGTCGTTCGCTATAGGTCCGCACCTGACCTTGCAGGACGGCGCGGTAAATCGGGTCGGTAAAGTCGCGAAGTTCTGGCCATATCAGGTGCGCCGGTTGTCCGAAAGCGTGCGGATGCTTGCTGCCGGCCAGCATGGCGAAGCCGTTGTTATAGATCTGGGTGAGCTGCGGCCCCCACAGCAGCAACATCGGCATTGGCGAGTGCAGCACGATGTCCACCGCGGTGCGCAGGCTCTGCGGCCATTGACCAGCGTCGCCCAGTGCGCTGTTACTCCAGTCAGTGCGGGTGATCAGCGCCTGCGCATCGTCGTTGCCGGGTACAGCGTTCATTGCGTTAGTCCTGGGCGTCATTCGGTAAGGCGGCGTCTACTATCCTTCGAGAGGGTAGACGCTCAATGCACCGCTGCGTCACGACAGCGGGCCATGTCTGAATATTGAATGCTTCGTCGGTGAATTTGACCATGGAAATCGATGCACTGTTAACACGCTTGGCCAGCCAGCATGGCTCGGACCTGTTCCTGTCGACCGGAGCGCCACCCAGCGCGCGCTTTCAAGGCGTATTGACGCCGTTGGCCGAGCAGCCGTTCAAGCCGGGTGAAGTCGCGGTCATCGCCAATTCCCTGATGGACGCCGAACAGCGCCGGGAGTTCGACCGGGATCTGGAAATGAACCTGGCCATCTCGCGCACCGGCATCGGCCGCTTTCGGGTCAATCTGTTCAAGCAACGCAATGACGTGTCGATCGTGATCCGCAACGTCAAACTGGACATTCCGCGCTTTGAAGACCTCAAGTTGCCCCGCGTGCTGCTAGAAACCGTGATGCTCAAACAAGGCCTGATTCTGTTTGTCGGCGCCACCGATTCGGGCAAATCGACCTCGCTGGCGGCGCTGATCGATCATCGCAATCGCCATAGCAGTGGCCACATCATCACGATTGAAGACCCGATCGAGTACATCCACCGGCATCGGCTGTCGATCATCAACCAGCGTGAAGTCGGTGTCGACACCCGCAGCTTTCACGCGGCTTTGAAAAACACTCTGCGCCAGGCACCGGATGTGGTGCTGATCGGCGAAATCCGCGACCGCGAGACCATGGAGCACGCGCTGGCGTTCGCCGAAACCGGTCATCTGGTTTTATCGACGCTGCACGCCAACAACGCCAATCAGGCGCTCGACCGGATCATCAACCTGTTTGCCGAGGAGCGTCGGCCACAGTTGCTGCATGCACTGGGCAACAACCTTAAAGCCTTTGTTTCCCAGCGCCTGGTGCGCACGCTCGAGGGGCAGCGGCGGGCAGCCGTGGAAGTGATGCTGGGCACGCCGACCATCGGGGACCTGATCCGGCGTAATGAGTTGGGTGAGCTCAAAGGCATCATGGAAAAGTCCACCGAACTGGGCATGCAGACGTTCGACGGGGCGTTGCACGGCCTGGTGGTGGAGGGTGCGATCAGTGAGGAGGAGGCACTCAAACATGCCGATTCGGTGAACAATCTGCGCCTGCGCTTGAAGTTGCAGGGCGATGTCACACCGGCCCCACCCACGACGGGGGAGTGGGGCCTGATGGACTGAACGGTTCAGCCTCTGGGTTCAAGTCTCGAGTTCAGCGCGATTGCGAAACTGTTCCAGCGCTTCGGGATTGGCCAGGGCGTCGGTGTTCTTGACCGTCTCGCCGTGGATCACTTTGCGCACAGCCAGCTCCACCACTTTGCCGCTGATGGTGCGCGGAATGTCGGTCACGCTGAGGATTTTCGCCGGCACATGCCGAGGCGTGGTGTTGGCGCGGATCACCTGGCGGATCTGCGCTTGCAGGGCTTCATCCAGTTCAACCGCGTCCTGCAAACGCACAAACAGCACCACCCGTACGTCATCCTGCCATTGCTGGCCGACGGCGACGCTGTCGAGCACTTGCGGGACTTTCTCCACCTGGCGATAAATCTCCGCCGTGCCAATGCGCACACCGCCGGGGTTGAGTACGGCGTCCGAGCGGCCATGGATCATCATCGCGCCGTGCGGCAGCTGTTCGGCGTAATCGCCCTGGGCCCAAACGCCGGGAAACAGGCTGAAATAGGATTTCCGCAGTTTTGTTCCGTCCGGGTCATTCCATAGGCCAATTGGCATTGCCGGGAAATGCCGGGTACAGACCAGCTCACCTTTCTCGCCAATCACGGGCTGGCCGGCGTCATTCCAGACCTCGACCGCCATGCCCAGGCTCTTGCCCATGATTTCGCCGCGGCGCACGGCTGACAACGGATTGCCGTTGACGAAGCACGAGACGATGTCCGTACCGCCGGACATCGAGGCCAGGCACACGTCGGCCTTGAAGTCTCGATACACGAAGTCGTAACTTTGCGGCGACAGCGCCGAACCGGTGCAGAGCAGGGTTTTCAGGCTACCCAGATCATGACTGGCGCGCGGTTTGACGCCGCTGCTCTCCAGGGTAGCGAGGTATTTCGGGCTGGTGCCGAACACGCTGATGCGCTCGTCGTCGATCAAATCCAGCAAACGCTCGGGGGCGGGGTGGAACGGCGATCCGTCATACAGCACCACCGCGCTGCCGACGGCCAGCGCCGACACCAGCCAGTTCCACATCATCCAGCCGCACGTGGTGTAGTAGAACAACCGGTCGCCGGGCCCGAGATCGCAATGCAGGCCGTGTTCCTTGACGTGCTGCAACAGTACGCCGCCGGTGCTGTGCACGATGCATTTCGGGACACCGGTGGTGCCACTGGAATACAGCACGTAGAGCGGATGGTTAAAGGGCACCGGAATAAAATCCGGCTCGCCACCGGGCTCGTAAAAGTCATTCCACAGGCTGACCTCGGCGCGGGTCCGGTAATCCTCGATGCGTGCGTGCGGGTGCGCGTAGGGCACGATGATCAACTGCTTGAGCGAGGGCAGTTGCAGGAGAATCTCATTGAGCTTGCCGGTCTGCTCGATCGTCTTGCCGGCGTAACGATAACCGCCGCAGGTGATCAGCACCTTCGGTTCGATCTGGCCGAACCGGTCGATCACCCCGTGGGTGCCGAAGTCTGGCGAAGAACATGACCAGATCGCACCGAGGCTGGTGGTCGCCAGCATCGCCACGAGGGTTTGCCAGGTATTGGGCATGCACGCCGCAACCCTATCACCGAGGCCGACGCCGGCCGCCTGCAGACTGGCCTGAAAACCACTGACATGCTCGGCCAGTTGCGCCCAGGTCAGTTGTTCGCGCTGGCCGTGCTCTGCCACGGCCACCACGGCGACGGCATCGTCGCGGCGGCGCAGCAGGTGCTCGGCGAAGTTCAGGGTGGCACCGGGAAACCATTCGGCGCTGGGCATTTGCCGGCCTTCATGTAAAACCGCATCAGGCTGGGTGTGGAAACGAACATCGAAGAAGTCGACGATGGCCTGCCAGAAGTCGGCACGCTGCTCGATGCTCCACTGGTGCAGGGCAGGGTAGTCGTCGAGGTGCAGGTGGTGACGCTGATTGAGTGCCCGCCGGAATCTATCCATGCGGGACTCGGCGATACGCTTGGCATCGGCTTGCCAGAGGATGTCGGACATTGTTTGCCTCTTTTTATCGGGTTCATACACGCAGTTGTGACCGTGGGTAACCTGTGGCCAGGAAGCAAGCGCCCTGGCCACATCGTTCTGTGGAGGTTATTGCGCCAACCACCCACCATCAATATTCCACGCCGCCCCGCGCACCTGGCTACCGGCCTCACTGCACAAAAACAACACCAGCTCGCCCAGATGCTGCGGCGTGACGAACTCCAGCGACGGTTGCTTCTCGGCCAGCAAATCATGCTGCGCCTGCTGCGGATCGACGCCTTTGACCGCACGGTCGTCGATCTGCTTCTGCACCAGCGGCGTCAACACCCAGCCCGGGCAGATCGCGTTACAGGTGACGTTGCTGGTCGCGGTTTCCAGGCCGACCACTTTGGTCAGGCCGATCACCCCGTGCTTGGCGGCGACGTAAGCCGCCTTGCCGGTCGAACCGACCTGACCGTGCACGGAGGCAATATTGATGATCCGTCCCCATCCTTTGGCGCGCATGCCCGGCAGGCTCAGGCGGGTGCTGTGGAACACCGAAGACAGGTTGATCGCAATGATCGAATCCCAGCGTTCCACCGGAAACTCCTCGACCGCCGCCACATGCTGGATTCCGGCGTTATTGACCAGAATGTCGACGCCACCGAATTCGCGTTCGGCATAGGCGATCATGTCGGCAATCTGTGCCGGGTCACTGACGTCAGCGGGGTGATGGCCGACCTTGGCGCCAAACTGGCCGACTTCGGCGATCACCGTCGAGGCATCACCGAAACCGTTGAGAATCAGATTGGCGCCGGCTTTGGCCAGGCTCAGCGCGATGCCCAGGCCAATGCCGCTGGTGGAACCGGTTACCAGTGCGGTCTTGCCGGAAAGAGTCGTCATGAATACCTCACACAATGCCAGTGGCGTAGAAAGTACCGATCACTACGAAAACCGCCAGGGTCTTGATCAGCGTAATACAGAAAATGTCTTTATAGGCTTCGCGGTGAGTCAGGCCGGTCACCGCCAGCAAGGTGATGACGGCACCGTTGTGCGGCAGCGTGTCCATGCCGCCACTGGCCATGGCGGCCACGCGGTGCAGCACTTCCAGCGGAATATTCGCCGCATGGGCCGCGGCGATGAATTGCTCGGACATCGCCGCCAGGGCAATGCTCATCCCACCCGACGCCGAACCGGTGATGCCCGCCAGCAGCGTGACGGTGATCGCCTCGTTGACCAGCGGATTGGGGATTTGCTTGAGCCAGTCGGCCAGCACCAGAAACCCCGGCAGCGAGGCGATCACCGCGCCAAAACCGTACTCGGAAGCGGTGTTCATCGCTGCCAGCAGCGCACCGCTGACCGCGCTTTTGCTGCCCTCGGCCAGTTTGCTGCGAATGGCTTTGAAGCCGAACGCCAGCACCATGAGGATGCCGACCAGCAACGCCGCCTGTACCGCCCAGATCGCCGTCAGTTTGGCGATTTCGGTGGTCACTGGCGTGGCCATGCCCGGCAGCGCGAGGCTGTGGGTCTTGCCGTACCACTGGGGAATCCACTGAGTGAACAACAGATTCATGATGCCCACCGCCAGCAGCGGCGACAGCGCGATCCACGGGTTCGGCAGTTTGAGGTCTTCGGCAGTTTCTGGCTCATTGCGCAGCTCGGTGCCATAGCCTTCGCCGGCGCGCTGGGCCTTGTTGCGCTGACGCTGGAGGAACAGCATGCCGGCGCAGAACACGAAAATCGTGCCAATCACGCCCAGCCACGGCGCCGCCCACGCAGTGGTGTTGAAGAAGGTGCTGGGGATGATGTTCTGGATCTGCGGGGTGCCGGGCAGGGCGTCCATGGTGAACGAAAACGCACCGAGGGCGATGGTCGCCGGGATCAGCCGTTTGGGAATGTTGCTCTGGCGGAACATCTCGGCGGCAAACGGATACACCGCAAACACCACCACGAACAGCGACACACCGCCGTAGGTGAGCAGGGCGCAGACCAGCACGATCACCAGCATGGCCTGGCGGGTGCCCAGCAGACGAATCGCCGCGGCGACAATCGAGCGCGAAAAGCCCGACAGTTCGATCAGCTTGCCGAACACGGCACCGAGCAGGAAGACCGGGAAGTAGAGTTTGATGAACCCGACCATTTTCTCCATGAACACCCCGGTGAATGCAGGGGCGACGGCAGAAGGGTCGGTGAGCAGGACAGCGCCGAGGGCGGCGATCGGAGCAAACAGGATAACGCTGTAGCCACGGTAGGCGGCTAGCATCAGCAGCGCGAGGGCGGCCAAGGCAATGATCACACTCATGGTGTGTCTCTCCAGAATTGTTATTTTTGTGGGTAAAACCGGTGTGGGAGAGGTATTAGCGAGATTTGTGCCACATGCACAAGTCTTTGAAATTTAAGGGTTTTATGGATTTTAATTTGCAAAGAATCGCAGGTTTGTCTCTTTTTTGAGATTTATGCTGGAAGTGATGACGCCTTCGCGAGCAAGTCCGCGCCTACATCTGCAATGTATTCCACTGTGGGAGCGGGCCTGTTCGCGAAGCTTCTGCTCATTTCTATTAATGGAGATTAAAGTCTCTTTATTGAGACTGGGCGATGCCCAAGGCCAGCATCTTCTTGTACAACGTCGACCGCCCCAGCCCCAGACGAGCTGCCGCCTCTGGCACATTACCCGCACATTGCGCGAGGGCCGACTCGATCAGTTGCCGGTCAAACCGCTGGCGCGCCTGGGCGAATGTCTCGTCGGCCAAGGGCTCCAGCGCGGGCGCCGCGGGGCGTTCAACCGGGGTAAATGTGCCTATGGAGCCGCGAATATCTGCTTCGCTGAGGATCAGGTCATCACTGAGCAGTGCCGCCCGCTCCAGCACATTCCGCAACTCTCGGATGTTCCCCGGCCACGCATGCTGGCTCAGCAGATCCAGCGCCGTGCGGCTCAGTTCATGCTGACTGCGCAGCTCTTCGAGGATCGCTTCGCTGAGTGCTGGCAGATCGTCGAGGCGTTCGCGCAACGGCGGCACGATGATCGGCAGCACATTGAGCCGGTAGTACAAGTCAGCGCGGAATTCACCGCGCTTGATCGCCGTTTGCAGGTCGGTCGAGGTCGCGGCGATCACCCGCACGTCACTCTGGATGACCTCGTTGGAGCCCACCGGCTCGAATTCCTTTTCCTGCAGCACCCGCAGCAATTTGCTTTGCAGCGGCAATGGCATGTCGCCGATCTCGTCGAGAAACAACGTGCCGCCCTGCGCGATCTGCAACTTGCCGGTGCGGCCCTTGCGGTCAGCGCCAGTGAAGGCGCCCGGAGCCGTGCCGAAGAACTCGGCCTCCAGCAATGTTTCGGGAATCGCCGCGCTGTTGATGCTGACAAAGGCTTTGTGCGCTCGCGGCGAAGCACTGTGAATCGCCTGCGCCAGCAATTCCTTGCCGGTGCCGGTTTCGCCCAGCAGCAACACCGGCGACTCGGTGCTGGCACTGCGGCGGGCGCGGCGTTTGACTTCAAGGCTGGCGGCGCTGGTGCCGATGAAATGTGCGAAGTTGTATTTGGTCTGCCGCGCGCGCAGCAGCGAGCGGGTCGAAGCCAGTTCCTCCTGCATGCTCAAGTAGCGCTTGAGCATCGGCGACAGCGTGCGCAGTTCATCGAACAGGGCAAAACCGATCGCGCCGATTACCGTGCCGACATCGTCGTGGATCGGCAGGCGCATCACCACCAGCGGCTCTTTCGGGGTGTCTTGCATGTCCAGCAGAATCGGCCGCCCGGTACGCACCACCTCACGCAACAGACTGCCGGGAATCACGCTTTCGCAGGGTTTGCCAATTGCACCTGCGGCCGACTCGAGCCCGAAGCGGCGCGCGTAGCGCTCGTTCATCCAGACAATGTTGGCGTCGCGATCGACAATCACCGTGCCTTCGCTCGACTGCTCGATGATCTCGAACAGCGAGCGGATTGCCAGGGTGCGAACCCGTTGGTAGTCCTTGAGGCTTTCGGTGGTGTTCATGGGTGGTTTGATCCAGATTTTGGGTGGTGTGTGCTGGTCTTTTCGCGAGCAGGCTTGCTCGCGAAGGCCGCGACCCGGTTTCAAGACGAGCGCCGATTATGCCTACCCCGGATGCGCCGCCGCCAACAACTCCTTGGTGTAAGGATGCTGCGGCGAATCGAACACATCGTGACTGGCGCCGCGCTCGACCACCTTGCCGTCCTTGATCACGATCATGTCGTGGGCCAGTGCCCGCACCACCGCCAGGTCGTGGCTGATGAACAGGTAGGTCAGGCCGTGCTTTTCCTGAAGCTGGCGCAGCAGGGCAACCACTTGTTTCTGCACCGTGCGATCCAGCGCCGAAGTCGGCTCATCAAGCAGAATCAGCGCCGGTTTGAGCACCAGTGCCCGTGCGATTGCAATGCGTTGACGCTGGCCGCCGGAAAACTCGTGGGGGTAACGATGACGACTGGCGGGGTCGAGGCCGACCTCCTTGAGCACGCGAATCACTTGCTCATCGCACTCCTGGGCGTTCGATTCGCAGTGTACTTCCAGGCCTTCGCTGATGATCTGCGCCACCGACATGCGCGGACTGAGGCTGCCGAACGGATCCTGAAACACCACCTGCATCTGCCGACGCCAGGGACGCAGCTGTTTCTGATTGAGGCCGTCGAGCGCTGCGCCCTGAAAGCGGATGCTGCCTTCGGAATCGAGCAGACGCAGGATCGCTTGTCCCAGCGTCGACTTGCCCGAACCGGATTCGCCAACGATACCCAGGGTCTTGCCGCGCTGGATATTCAGGCTGATGCCATCCACGGCGCGCAGGTATTGCTTGCGCTGAAACAGGCCGCCACCGACGACAAACTCAACCCGCAGATCATCGACCTCCAGCACATTCTCGCGCTCATCCCGGGGAAGGGCTTCACCTTCGGGTTCAGCGTTGAGCAGCACGCAGCTGTAAGGGTGCTTCGGTTCGCTGAACAGCGTTTCACAGGGCGCCTGTTCGACGATTTCTCCAGCCTTCATCACACAGACACGCTGGGCAATGCTGCGCACCAGATTGAGGTCGTGACTGATCAGCAGCAGCGACATGCCGAGGCGTTGTTGCAGGGACTTGAGCAGCAGCAGAATCTTGCGCTGTACGGTGACATCGAGGGCAGTGGTCGGCTCATCGGCAATCAACAATTCCGGTTCGCAAGCCAGGGCCATGGCGATCATGACCCGCTGTCGTTGTCCACCGGACAATTGGTGCGGGTAGGCCTTGAGCCGTTCTTTGGGTTTCTGGATGCCGACCAGTTCGAGCAGTTCGAGGATGCGCTGTTGCGCCGCTTTTCCACCGAGGCCGCGGTGCAGCAGCAAGGTTTCGCCGATCTGCTTTTCGATGGTGTGCAGCGGATTGAGCGAGGTCATCGGCTCCTGAAAGATCATCGCGATGCGGTTGCCGCGCAGCTCACGCAAGACCTTGGGGTCCGCACTGACCAGCTCCTGACCGCGATAGCGAATGCTGCCAGTGGTTTGCGCTTCGGTGTCTGCCAGCAATTGCAGAATCGAGTGGGCCGTCACCGACTTGCCCGAACCGGACTCGCCAACCAGCGCCAGACACTCACCGGGGCGAATGTCCAGGCACAGGTCGCGCACCACGTTCTGGCCATGGAAAGCGACATTGAGGTTACGGATTTCAATCAGATTGTCAGACATGGCCACGCTTCAGGATCGAGGGTCGAACGCGTCGCGTAACGCTTCGCCGATGAACACCAATAAAGAAAGGATCAGCGCCAGGGTGAAAAACGCTGTCAGCCCAAGCCACGGTGCCTGCAGGTTCTGTTTGCCCTGACCGATCAGTTCGCCCAGCGAGGCGCTGCCGGCGGGCATGCCGAAGCCGAGAAAGTCCAGTGCGGTGAGGGTGGAAATCGCCCCGGTCAGAATGAACGGCAAGTAACTCAACGTCGCGTTCATGGCGTTGGGCAGGATGTGCCGGACGATCACCTTGCGATCGGTCAGGCCCAGCGCCCGCGCAGCCTTGACGTATTCCAGGTTGCGCCCGCGCAGGAACTCCGCACGAACCACGTCCACCAGTGCCAGCCACGAAAACAGCGCCATGATCCCCAGCAACCACCAGAAGTTAGGTTCGACAAAACCTGAGAGGATGATCAGCAGGTACAGCACCGGTAACCCCGACCAGACTTCAAGCAAGCGCTGCCCGAGCAGGTCGACCCAGCCGCCGTAATAACCTTGCAAGGCACCGGCAGCGATGCCGATCAGGGCGCTGACAAAGGTCAGCATCAACGCGAAGAGAATCGACACCCGGGCGCCGAAAATCACCCGCGCGAGGACATCCCGCGCCTGATCGTCGGTGCCCAGCCAGTTGACCGATGTCGGCGGGCTCGGCGCCGGTTTATTGAGGTCATAGTTCGGCGTGTCGTCGCTGAACGGAATCGGCGGGAACAGCAACCAGCCACCGTCCTTGCGAATCAGGTTCTGCACATAGTCGCTGCGGTAGTCGGCCTGAAACGGCAGTTGCCCGCCGAACTCCTGTTCGGTGTGGCGTTTGAATACCGGGAAGTACCACTGGCCCTGATAACTGACCACCAGCGGCTTGTCGTTGGCGATCAGCTCGCCGCCGAGGGTCAGCAGGAACAAACCGATGAACAGCCATAACGACCACCAGCCCCGGCGGTTTTTCTTGAATCGCTCGAAACGGCGACGGCCCAATGGCGAGAGCTTGAGCATCAGGCGTTCCTCGCGGCGAAGTCGATGCGCGGATCGACAAGGGTGTAGCACAAGTCGCCGATCAGTTTTATCAGCAGGCCGAACAGGGTGAAGATGAACAGCGAGCCGAACACCACTGGATAGTCCCGCGAGACGGCCGCTTCGTAGCTCATGCGACCGAGGCCATCGAGGGAGAAAATCACTTCAATCAGCAACGAGCCGGCGAAAAACACGCTGATAAAGGCCTGGGGAATGCCCGACACCACCAGCAACATCGCATTGCGGAACACGTGGCCGTAAAGCACCCGACGTTCGCTCAAGCCCTTGGCCCGTGCGGTCACCACGTATTGGCGGGTGATTTCATTGAGAAACGAGTTTTTCGTCAGAATCGTCAGGGTGGCGAAACCGCCGATCACCAGCGCCGTGACTGGCAACACCAGGTGCCAGAAGTAATCGGCGATCTTGCCGAGGGTCGACAGTGATTCGAAGTTGTCCGAGACCAGGCCGCGTACCGGGAACCAGTTCAGCGAAGTGCCGCCGGCAAACACCACGATCAGGAACATCGCAAACAGGAACGCCGGCATTGCGTAGCCGATGATGATCGCGGTGCTGCTCCAGATATCGAAATGGCTGCCGTGATGCACGGCTTTGCGGATGCCCAGCGGGATCGAGACCAGGTAGGTAATCAGCGTCGCCCATAATCCGAGAGAAATGGTGACCGGCATTTTTTCCAGGATCAGGTCCGTCACCGTGGCACCGCGAAAGAAGCTCTTGCCGAAATCCAGTCGGGCGTAATTCTTGAGCATCAGCCACAGGCGTTCATGGGCTGGCTTGTCGAAGCCGTACTGTTTTTCGATGTCTTTGATCAATTGCGGGTCCAGGCCCCGGCTCGCGCGCGAGGTGCCGCTCATGGTTTCACCCGAACCGCCGCCGACGTTGCCGCCACCACCGATGCCTTGCAGATGGGCGATCGCCTGTTCCACCGGACCGCCGGGCGCGGCCTGAATGATGACGAAATTGACCAGCAGAATGATCACCAGCGTCGGAATGATCAGCAGCAGGCGCCGCAGTATGTAACCCCACATCAGTGCGGCCCTCCGGGTCTGCCACGACCGATTTTTTCGGCGGTCATCTGTTGGTTGGTCAGCGGCGTGCGGCTGATTTCCCACCAGCTCTCGATCGCTTCATCATTACTGGCTTGAATCGTAGGGATGCCAAAGCGGTTCCACCACACGGTCGAAGTGCCCGGCGGGTAGTAATTGGGAATCCAGTAGTAATTCCATTGCAGCACCCGATCCAGGGCGTGGGCATAGTGCAGCATGTCCGATTGCGTGGAGGCGCGGATCAGTCCGTTGATCAAGGTGTCGACCGCCGGGTTTTTCAGCACCATGTAGTTGTTGGCCCCCGGGTCGTTGGCCGACGCCGAGCCGAAGTAGTTGAGCAGTTCGCCACCCGGTGAGGTGGTCACCGGATAGCCGGTGACGATCATGTCGTAGTCCCGGCTCATCAGGCGATTGACGTATTGCGAAGAGTCGATGCGACGAATATCCAGGTTGATGCCGATCTGTTTCAGTGTGCGCTTGTAAGGCAGCAGCAGGCGGTCCATGCCGTTCTGGCTGACCAGGAACGTGAAGCTGAGCGGTTCGCCGTCGGCATTCACCAGTTGATCGCCGTCCGGTTTCCAGCCGGCCTGCTCGAGCAGTTCCAGGGCTTGCAGTTGTTTATCGCGGATCAGGCCACTGCCGTCGGTCTTCGGTGCCTCGAAGACCGTGGTGAAGACTTCGTCGGGAATCTGTCCGCGCAGCGGTTCGAGAATCTTCAACTCCGCTGCGTCCGGTAACTCGCGAGCGGCCAGATCGGTATTGGAAAAGTAACTTTGCTGGCGGATGTACAGGTTGCGCATCATCTGCCGGTTGCTCCACTCGAAGTCCCACAGCATCGCCAGTGCCTGGCGCACACGGCGATCCTTGAACATCGGTTTCTGCAGATTGAACACAAACCCTTGGGCCGATTGCGGCGCTTCGGTGGCCAGATGAGCCTTTTGCAGGCGCCCGTCGCTCAGGGCGGGGCTGTCGTAGCCGATCGAATAACCGGTGGCGGAAAACTCGCGGTTGTAGTCATACGCGCCGCCGCGCAGCACCTGACGGGCGACGTCGGTGTCGCCAAAGTACTCGATGCTGAAATGGTCGAAGTTATAGAGGCCGCGACTGACCGGCAGGTCCTTGCCCCACCAGTCGGCATTGCGTTCGAAGGTAATGCTGCGCCCCGAGTCGACCTTGCCGACGCGATAGGGGCCACTGCCCAGTGGCGGTTCGTAACCGCCACCGCCGGCAAAGTCGCGGCTCTTCCACCAGTGTTCGGGAAACACCGGCAGGGTCGCGATATCCAGAGGCAGGGTGCGGTTTTCGTTGTTCTTGAAATCGAAGCGCACGATCAGCGGTGCTTCCACTTCGACGCCTTTGACATCGGCGAACTGCGTGCGATAACGCAGGCTGCCCTGGGTCATCAGCAGTTCATAGGTGTAGCGCACGTCTTCGGCGGTGATCGGCTTGCCGTCGGCGAAGCGAGCCTTGGGATTAATGAAAAAGCGCAGCGCGAGTCCGTCCTCCGAGCGCTCCATCTTTTCTGCCACCAGCCCGTAAACGGTATAGGGTTCATCCATCGAGCGCTGAGCCAGCGGCGAGTACAGCAGTCCGTCGATTTGCGTGACGCCGATGCCTTTGTCGATATACGGCAATACATGGTCGAAGTGACCGATCTCGATCGCCGAGCGGCGCATCGTGCCGCCCTTGGGCGCCTGCGGGTTGGTGTAGTCGAAGTGACTGAAACCGGCAGGATATTTGGCCGGCTCGCCATAAACGGTCAACGCGTGTTGCGGTGCAGCGTCCACACCGGCGGCGCCCGACAACAGGGCGAGGGCGGTGAGCATCAATGTGGGGAAAACCAGTCGCATTGTCAGCCTTGGAACCGGGAAATCGATAAGCGCAATTTGTACGCGAGAGGCGCGTCAGTCGCCAGCCGTATATGTAACTGAAACACAACGGCCCACCAAAAGGCGGGCCGTTGCAGAGCAATCAGGCGACGAATCAGTCCTGACGGCTGGTGACTTCGAGCAGGTGGAAACCGAACTGGGTCTTGACCGGGCCTTGCACGACGTTGATCGGTGCGCTGAAGACCACGGTGTCGAATTCCTTGACCATCTGGCCAGGACCGAAGGAACCCAGGTCACCGCCCTGACGGCTGGAAGGGCAGGTGGAGTTGTTTTTGGCAACTTCAGCGAAATCAGCGCCAGCTTCGATCTGGGTCTTGAGTTCGTTGCACTTGTCTTCGGTGGCAACCAGGATGTGGCGGGCAGTGGCTTTAGCCATGGGGAAACTCTCCAATCTAATTCAGTAAAGTGTGGAGCCTACCGGATTCAGTGGGCGAATTCTCGGCAAAGTTCCGTTCGGTGATCGCTGTTGGCTTTTACAGATTTGCGGCCTGCAAGCGCAGGGCATGCTCGATGTACAGCAAGATCGGGTCCGGCAGCGCGGATGCGCCGATAACAGGCCGGCGCAGACTGCTCAAATGATCCAGCGGATAGTCGGAGCGGATCACTGTACCCAGGTGCGAGCTGTAGCGGCCGACGAATCCGTCGTTTTGTCCGGCCTCGGTAATGAAATATTCCGACAATCCACGGCAGAGGGCGTGTACCGGGTCGAGCATGGCGGCTTTGGTCGTGGGCAAGGTGCCGCTCCAGGAATAATAGCGAACACCGTCAACCAACTCCGCGCCATGCCCGCCCCAGGTGTGTGGCAGGCCCTGCGGGTATTTGTCATTGAAGCGACTGACACCCTCGGTGGTCAGGGCGTTGAGCGCGGCGAGTGCGCTTTGTGGCAGCGTTGTGCTGCCGCTCATAAGGGTCAAAAACTCGGAAAACAGTGTGACCACATTCAGGGCCACGGAATCCGGCAGTTGATCCGGTACCAGCGCCTTGCGCAGGAAGTCAGCCAGCTCCGAGCCGTGATTCGGCCCGCTGACCGACGTGACTGAGCCGACGACGTGTGGCATGTGCGCAGCAGCGTACCGGGCAGTGAGTGCGCCCTGGCTGTGACCGATAAGATTGACTTTTGCAGCGCCGGTGCCTGCGAGGACACGATCTATTTGCCTGAGGAGTTGCTCGCCCCGCACCTCGTTGTTGTGCGTGGCCGACAGATGCGGAATGAACACGCGGTTGCCTGTTGTCTTAAGTGCTTCCTTGACCTCGTGGAAGAGCTCGAAATGGCCAATGCGTTCAAATCCGAACAGGCCGTGTATCAACAGTATGGGATAGCGAGTTGTAGCATTCCGTCGCATGTTCTTACCTTTATCACAGAAGTTCATCGGGAAAATCTGTGGGTCACTCTAAAACACTCATACGGTTGGAGAAGTACGAAGAAACCCAGGTTCGCGGATGAATCTGGACTAGATGACGTAGGTGTTTTCTGTTTTTTGTGAGGCCCGAATCGGAAGTTGTGGACGTCCTCTGACGGATCAAGCGGATTTATTGCCTGCCGGCCTACTTGGTCCGTGGCTTTTGCCCGAGGGTTGTGGCGCATTTTGCTGACAGCGAAGACCACCACAATGGCGTTCAATATTTGTCGTCGACGCCATTGATGTAGCTGGCGTCTTATCCAAGGAATGGAGCCACGAATGAACACCCACGAAATCGAGTTTTGCTATCGGATGCGCCATCCCGTCAGCATGTGCCAGTCCGAGGTGCCGTTGCCGGCGGCGACGCTCGATGCCCTCGAAGGCGCAGCGCTGGATCCTTCCCTGAGCAAGGTCATCGTCAGGATCGCTCCCTATGCAAACATGGCGTGTGGCGATCAATTGCTGTTGAGCTGGGACGGCCTGGATATCGAAGGCTTTGCCTATCAGCATGAAATGGTTCGCTTCGTCAGCGAATCCCAGGTTGGCAAAGACGTGATCTTTGTTATCAAGGGTATGCACATTGCTGCACTGGACGGTGGTTCGCTTGAGGTTTACTGGACACTGGTCAGCGCGAACCTGCCCGAACCCGCAATGTCTGCACGGTTGCAGCTGTCAGTGGGGGATGCACAGCCGCAGCTGCTGGCGCCGCATGTCGAAGGTGTCATCGGCGGTACGCTCGATCCGGCCCGGGTGAGGGATGGTGTGCTCGTCATGTTTCAGCCTTACGCCCGAATGTCTTCAGGCGATCAGGTCTCGCTGACATGGTGTGGCGACATGTCGCCGGCGTCGTTCAATGATGCTTTGAAGATCGAAGCCTTTGCCGTTGCGCAGCCCTTGTCGTTCTGGGTCGCTCCCGAGCACATCGCCGCGCAGCTTGGAGGTGAGGTGACGGTAAGTTACCGCGTGGAGCAGGTCGGTGGGGCAGTGCGCGAATCGGAGCCGACCAGGCTTCGCATTACTCCGTTCCATCGTGGCGAACTGCACGCTCCCGATGTGCTGGAAGCCGAGGATGGCGTGCTCAGTACGGAAAACTCGATAGATGGGGTGACCGTTGTGATCGGCAACCCACAGACGCAAGAAGGCGAGTTGGTCTACCTGAAGTGTGACGGTGACTTTTTCAATCACCGGGATGACCGGGAAATTACTCTGGAAACCGCAGGGAAGCCGCTGATCTTTATCGTGCCCCATCGGTTCTGGCGCGAACATCACGGAGAAACCGTGCGGGTTGCCTATACCGTGGAACGTCTGGACGAGGTCAGTCAGGAATCTGCGGTGACACAGGTGCGGATAGAGGCTTGAGGGCAGCGGCGTCAGCCCTCCGGTTCTCAATGATGCCGGAGGGCAGGCCTTCTGGTCAGTCTGCGGAATGCGCGCCCAGACGCTGCGCGGCATTCAGTAGCAAGCGTTCGGTGGCGTTGAAACCGAGGCATCCGTCAGTGATCGATACGCCATAGCGTAGTGAGGTGCTCAGGGGTTGGCAGCCTTCGAACAGATGGGACTCCAGCATCATGCCGATCAGTGAACGATCACCCTGCAGGCGTTGCTCGAGTACATCATTGAAAACAGCGGGTTGACGCAATGGGTCCTTGCCGCTGTTGGCGTGACTGCAATCGACCATGATTCGGCTCGGGATTTTCAGTCGATCCAGATCGGCATGGATTTTGGCCACGCTCTCGCGATCATGGTTCGGGCCCTTGTGGCCGCCACGCAGCACCAGATGGGTATCAGGGTTGCCCGGGGTCTGAATAATCGCCGGATGGCCCTGGCTGTCAACACCGAAATGCCGGTGTGGGTGGGCTGCCGAGCGCATGGCATCGACGGCGATGGCCGCGCCGCCATCGGTGCCATTCTTGAAGCCCACTGGCATACCGAGACCACTGGCCATTTCGCGGTGGATCTGCGATTCGGTGGTGCGGGCGCCAATGGCCACCCAACTGAGCAGGTCATCGAAGTAACCGGCAGCCATGGGTTGCAGCAGTTCGGTCGCCACCGGCAACCCCAGCCTGATCATTTCCAGCATCAGTTCGCGTGAAAGCGTCAGCCCTGCGGCCATGTCATCGCTGCCATCCAGGTGCGGGTCATAGGCCAGGCCTTTCCAGCCGACCGTGGTGCGTGGTTTTTCGACGTAGGCACGCATCACCAGCAGCATGTCGTCACGAACGTCGTCAGCCAGTCGGGCGAGTTTGCCGGCGTATTCGAGGGCGGACTGTGGGTCGTGGATGGAGCAGGGGCCAACGATGATCAGCAGTCGCTGGTCTTCGCCGTTGAGGATCGCGCGAACTGCCTGACGTTGAGCGGCGACTTGCTGGCTCAGGACGGTGCTTAAAGGCAGTTGCTGTTTGAGTTGCAACGAGCTGGGCAGACGCAGTGTCAGCGCTTCGTTGGCGGAATCGAGTGTGGACAGTGGCAGAGCAGAAACGGACGAGTTCATATTCGGTCTTCCTGGGCAGGCGGCGGGTTCTTCCCGCGCACTCGGCCCTACTGGTGTGTTCGACAATTGGCCGTATTGGCTACGTGTGTGTGCTTGCCACCTGTAGGTGACCGATCGGAGGCGGCAGGCTGTCCCGAGCGGAAGCTGGTAAATCGCCAGGCGCTAAAGCTGTCGTAACGGTAATAAGTGGCGTAGTTCATTAGGTAATTCCTCAAAGTGTCTGGTGTGTCGCTGAAAAAGGTTCGGGCCTGAAAAAACAAAACCCCCGGTCGGGAGGCCGACCGGGGGTTGAGAATTCTCTGGTGGCGACCCGTTTTTATGGGCGCCGTGTGGGTATCAGGCGCGCCAGTGGCTAAACCAATACCCAAAATAAAAGCTGACCGGAGTGCAAATGTCAGTCGCCCGCGCAGCCGAAACCGAGCGCAAGGCGCTGGCGGTACGTAGCTGAGAGAGGGCGTTGAACATGGGGTGTCTCCGATGGTTGCGCCGAGCTTACTAGAGGCCAATGGGCCGGAGCAATCAGAAAATGCTATTGCGTAGGCCGTTCAATGCCTATTGATCGAGCGCCTCAAAAGTTGTGACACACTCCATGACTCATCTGAACCAGCAAGGAAGATTCATGTCGACGCTGATTATCGCCGCTGCCCAGGCCATCTCGATTGCTGGCGATCTTGCCGCCAATATTGCCCGTCACAAGCGCTTCATGACGGTCGCGGCGGCACAGGGTGTCGAGTTGCTGGTGTTTCCGGAACTGTCCCTGACCGGGTACGAAGGTGCGGTGGCCGCATCGTTGGCCATCCATCCGCAAGACCCGGTATTGCAACCCTTGCGCGATCTGGCTCGTGAGCTGAATGTCACGACGGTCGTGGGCATGCCGGTTCGATTGCCGGAGAAGCCCGTCGTGTTGATAGGTGCTTTGATACTGGGGGCTGACGGTTCGCTGGGTGTGTACACCAAACAGCATTTGCATTCAGGAGAGGAGGTGATCTATGCCGAGGGGCAAGGCGGGCCGACCCTGGATATTGCCGGTAAGACCGTAGGACTGGCGGTCTGCGCCGACTTCAGCTACGCCAGTCATGCCGCTGCCGCCGCTGAGCAGGGAGCCAATATTTACGCGGCTGGCGTGTTGATCAGCGAAAAAGGCTATGCCCCCGATGCCGCTCTGCTGCAGGGATACGCTCGTCAACATTCGATGGTCGTGTTAATGGCTAACCACGGTGGTTCTACTGGCGGATGGGTGTCAGCCGGGCGTAGCGCGATCTGGTCCGCCGACGGTTCGCTGATCGTCGCTGCGCCGGGTGTTGGTGACGTGTTGGTCGTTGCCCGGCAAGAGCGCGAGACATGGCAGGGGCAAGTCATTGCCGTGACGGAGGCACAATGACCTACCGGTTACGGATTGCCACGCCTGATGATCTGGCGTTTTCGCGCAATCTCACCTGTCAGAATATGCTGCGGTACTACATTCAACATGATTTGTTGTGGCTGGACGAAGCGTTCGATGTGGCCTGGTCGGGACGCGAAAGCTGGCTGATCGTGCGCGCTGATGTGGTGGTGGGATTTTTCAGCCTGAGTCGTGATGCGCGAGCGCTGTATATCCGTGAACTGCAAATTGCAGAAACGTTTCAGGGGCAGGGCGCGGGATCCTGGGCGATTGATCAGGTTATCGGGATGGCCCGTAAGGAAAGGCGACCGGCGATGCGCCTCACGGTGTTCGAAAACAACCCGGCAAAATATTTGTATGAAAGAAAAGGACTACGGGTCCAGGGTGAAGACGAGTGTTTCTTGCGGATGCAGCTTGATATCAGTACACCTGTGCGCTGAAACCCTTGGCTGGCAAGCCCTGAAAGATGAAATGAAACTTTTTAAATACGGCTTTCCGCTAGGTCTGCCCGGCACTTTTTGCTAAGGTGTCCCGCATCCCAATAAGACCATATCGCGAGGTGTCTGCTTGATTAGGGTGCTAGTGGTCGACGACCATGATCTCGTTCGTACAGGCATTACACGCATGCTGGCCGATATCGATGGCTTGCAGGTGGTGGGTCAGGCCGAATCAGGTGAAGAATCCCTGATCAAGGCCCGTGAGTTGAAACCTGACGTGGTCCTGATGGACGTCAAGATGCCTGGCATCGGTGGCCTGGAAGCCACGCGCAAACTCTTGCGCAGTCACCCCGACATCAAAGTGGTGGCCGTCACCGTGTGTGAAGAGGATCCTTTTCCGACGCGGCTGCTGCAGGCAGGTGCTGCCGGTTATCTCACCAAGGGCGCCGGATTGCCGGAAATGGTCCAGGCGATTCGTCTGGTCTTTGCCGGTCAGCGCTATATCAGCCCGCAGATCGCTCAACAGTTGGCGATCAAATCCTTCCAGCCCACCAATGATTCGCCGTTTGACGCCCTGTCCGAACGCGAAATCCAGATCGCGTTGATGATCGTTGGCTGTCAGAAGGTGCAGATCATTTCCGACAAATTGTGTTTGTCGCCGAAAACCGTGAACACTTACCGCTACCGCATCTTCGAGAAGCTCTCGATCAGCAGCGACGTCGAACTGACATTGTTGGCGGTGCGTCATGGCATGGTCGATGCCAGCGCCTGACTATGACTGAAGCTTTCGATTCCGGCGCCTTTCTGTCGACGGTCAGTGGGCGTCCGGGCGTGTATCGCATGTTCGACAGCGACGCGCGCCTGCTCTATGTCGGCAAGGCGAAAAACCTCAAGAAGCGCCTGGCCAGCTACTTTCGCAAGACCGGCCTGGCACCGAAAACTGCGGCGCTGGTCGGGCGCATCGCTCAAGTCGAAACGACCATCACGGCCAACGAAACCGAGGCGTTGCTGCTTGAGCAGACGCTGATCAAGGAATGGCGGCCGCCTTACAACATCCTGCTGCGCGACGATAAGTCTTACCCCTATGTGTTTTTGTCCGATGGACAGTTCCCGCGGCTGAGCATCCACCGAGGCGCGAAAAAGGCCAAGGGCAAGTATTTCGGTCCGTATCCGAGTGCCGGTGCCATCCGTGAAAGTCTCAGCTTGTTGCAAAAGACTTTTTTCGTCCGTCAATGCGAAGACAGCTACTACAAGAACCGTACCCGGCCGTGCCTGCAGTATCAGATCAAACGGTGCAAGGCGCCTTGCGTCGGACTGGTCGAGCCTGAGATCTACGCCGAAGATGTGCGTCACTCGGTGATGTTCCTTGAGGGGCGCAGTCATGCCTTGACCAATGAACTGTCCACGGCGATGGAAGAGGCGGCGATCAATCTCGAGTTCGAGCGCGCCGCCGAGTTGCGTGATCAGATCGCGCTGTTGCGTCGGGTTCAGGATCAACAAAGCATGGAGGGGGGCACCGGGGATATCGACGTCATCGCCGCATTCGTCAACCCGGGTGGCGCCTGTGTGCACCTGATCAGTGTTCGTGGCGGGCGTGTATTGGGCAGCAAGAATTTCTTCCCTCAGGTCGGGATCGAAGAAGACGTTTCCGAAGTCATGGCGGCGTTCCTGGGGCAGTATTTCATCAGCAGTCCCGAACGCGACTTGCCCAGCGAACTGATCGTCAACGTCGTGCACGAAGACTTTCCGACATTGATCGAAGCCATTCATGAGTTGCGTGGCCGGGAGTTGGCCATCAGTCATCGGGTTCGCGGTACGCGAGCGCGTTGGCAGCAACTGGCCGTCACCAATGCCGAGCAGGCGCTGGGTGCGCGACTGGCCAATCGTCAGCACACTGCCGCGCGCTTCGAAGCCCTGGCTGAAGTGTTGAATCTGGATGAGCCGCCGCAGCGGCTGGAATGCTATGACATCAGCCATTCCAGCGGTGAGGCGACGGTCGCTTCTTGCGTGGTCTTCGGCCCGGAAGGCGCGATCAAGTCGGATTACCGCCGCTACAACATCGAAGGTGTCACGGCGGGGGACGACTATGCCGCCATGCACCAGGCACTGACGCGCCGGTTCAGCAAGCTGAAGGAAGGCGAGGGTAAGTTGCCGGACATCCTGTTGGTGGACGGTGGCAAGGGGCAGCTGTCGATGGCCCGCGATGTGCTCAACGAACTGGCAGTGCCGGATCTCATCCTTCTCGGGGTCGCCAAGGGCGCCACGCGCAAGGCTGGTTTCGAAACGTTGTATCTGAATGATGCAGCGCACGAGTTCACGTTGCGTGGTGACTCGCCAGCGCTGCACCTGATCCAGCAGATTCGCGACGAAGCCCACCGTTTCGCGATTACCGGCCACCGTGCACGTCGTGGCAAAACCCGCCGAACGTCAACGCTGGAAGGCGTTGCGGGCGTCGGGCCAACCCGTCGTCGCGACTTGTTGAAACATTTTGGTGGATTGCAGGAGCTGTCTCGTGCAAGCATCGAAGAGATCGCCAAAGCCCCGGGGATCAGTAAAAAGCTCGCAGAGTCGATTTATGCAAACCTGCATAGCGAGTAGAATGCCCCCTCACCTCGTAGCCAGTTGTGCCGATGAATATCCCTAATCTGATTACCGTTCTACGCGTCCTGCTCATCCCGATCTTCATATTGCTGTTCTATTTGCCTTACCAGTGGAGCTATATGGCCTCCGCTTCGGTGTTCGCCTTTGCCGCTGCAACGGATTGGCTGGATGGTTACCTGGCTCGTCGACTGGAACAAAGCACGCCGTTTGGCGCGTTCCTGGATCCGGTGGCCGACAAGCTCATGGTTGCCGTGGCGCTGGTGTTGTTAGTGCAAGAACACGGTAACTTCTGGCTTACACTGCCGGCTGCCGTCATCATCGGTCGCGAAATCGTCGTTTCGGCATTGCGCGAATGGATGGCGGAACTCGGCGCTCGCGCCCATGTTGCAGTCTCCAATCTCGGTAAATGGAAAACCGCAGCGCAGATGCTTGCGCTGGTCATCCTGCTGGCCAACCCTAAGGACTTCAGCTTCTGGGTTGTTCTGGGTTACGCCTTGCTGATGGTATCGGCGGGCCTGACGTTGTGGTCGATGGTTCAATACCTTCGCGCCGCCTGGCCGCATCTGAAGACCGACGTCGAAAAGAAATAAAAGTTTTTTGAATCAAGGGGTTGACGGAGCTTCTTAATTCTATAGAATGCGCATCACCAAGCGGGAATAGCTCAGTTGGTAGAGCACGACCTTGCCAAGGTCGGGGTCGCGAGTTCGAGTCTCGTTTCCCGCTCCAATTTGTACGTGTTTGTTGTTGTGCTACTGACAGCAAATGCTTTGAGGCCGAGTAGCAAAATGGTTATGCAGTGGATTGCAAATCCACCTACGCCGGTTCGATTCCGACCTCGGCCTCCACTATAAGCAAGCTCCGTAGATCCATGATTTACGGAGCTTTTTTATTTGCAGTGCGCAGCAAGATTTAGTCTTGAAAACGGCCATTGCGAACTTGCTTCACCGGGAAGTGATGTATATATTTCCCGCTCTGCTGCTTGCATGTGCACTCTGTCAGGATTGCCACTGCGAAGTAGGAGAGAGCAACACCGCGCTACCGCCCGAATGGCGAAACTGGTAGACGCATGGGACTTAAAATCCCCCGCTCGTAAGGGCGTGCCGGTTCGATTCCGGCTTCGGGCACCATCTCTAATCAAGGGTTTGCGGGCGAAAGCTGATGCAAGCCCTTGTTTGTTTCTGGTCCGCAATTTTGAACTTGGTCCGCAATTCACTTGGTGGGAGTAACTTTCTTGCCCATGCGATTGCGTATGTATTGCTCTGTCATCACAACGGTCGTATGCCCAAGTTGATCTCTGGCCTGCATGATGTCACCGCTGGATTCGGCTTTGTCCGTACCTGCCTTGGCGCGTAAATCCCTCATCTGAAATTCAGATTTCTCCACCCCAGCCGCCTCCCTGGCCAAGTCAAACCTCCTGCGTAACATCGCCACCGTCATTGGTGTGCCGTCCTCTGTAACGATCAGCCGCGTCGAGCGGACCTTGTGTTCTGACTTTCGGGACATGATTCGATCAATCAAAACCTTCAGCTCGCCTGTTATCTCGATCCGACGCTTTGCCTTAGTCTTTCCCTGCAGCACCCAAATCTGCCCGTCGCGCACGTCGCGTTCGTCCATCAACCGGGTATCGGTCACTCGCTGACCGGTCAAATAGGCGAGGTCCATTGCGTCTTGCAGGCCCGCGTCCGCCTTGTCGTGCACGCGCTTGAACAGCGCATCTTCGACATATGTGTCCCGGCCGGTTTCCTTGTTGCCCTTGATGCCCGCGCATGGGTTGGCCAGCGATGTGTAGCCCTTATCCCGGGCGTAATTCCAGATTGCGCTGAGCAGAGCCTTCTCGCGATTTGCCCGCACCGGCGCGGCCTTGCGCCAAGTGAGGTACTGGCGAACGTGCAATGGCTCGATCGTTTCCAGCGGTGCGGGTGGATCGTCAAAGAAAGCGATCAGGTTTTTAAGCTCGCGCTTGTTGTCAGCCTGGGTGGCTGTGCCTTTGGTTGGGACGATGTCGACCATGTATTTTTCGGCGACGTAACGGAACGTGATGACCTTGGCGACCAGGTCGGTTGCGGTGCGATCACGCTCAAGCTTCGCGTACTCCATGATCGCCAAGCCGTAGTCGCTGCCCAGCGGAATTTCTTTGCGGTCCTTGCCGCCGGTGTCGTAGTAATAAAACACCCGGCCGCTGGCTTTCTTGCGCTCCCGCAGCCTGGCTATTGAGCCTGGTTTGCTTGGTCGTCTTCCCATGTCAGCTAGCCTTACGTGATTTCCATACTGGCTTTTCAGATTCAAACGTGCCGACGGCGGTGACGGCCATCGCGGTGACACTTGGCCAGCCGTTCATTTTAATCGTATGGCGAACGCCATTCTTTTTAAGGTTGAGGATCTGTCCTGCCTTGGTCCGCGCGCCGGTGAGCTCGCAAACCTCCTCGTGAGATAGAAACTGGATGGTCATGTGATGCTCCATGCCGCGCGTGGCGGCAGAAGGTGGTTATTCGGTCTTGGCGGGGAACCACTGGGTTTCATATTCGAACTGAGGAACCAGTTCGGCGGCTATGTGGGGGATTTCCTGCTGAAGCTGGCGAGCTCCGCAAGGATTGGCGATAAAGTCCGTCGCGACCTCCTCGAACCGTTCCTTGAAGATGCTGAGCAAGTGGTCGGCGGCTGCTTCGAATTGATCTTCGCGAAAGTACCTGTCGATCACGCCGCCGCGACATACCTGCCAAACGATGCGCTTCGGCTGGGCCTCGGCCGCCTTGATCTTCTCTTCGATGATTTTGCGGGCAGCGCGGAGTTGATCGAGCGACAGAGTGGCGACAAAGTCGGGTGTGCTGATTTGTTGGGTCGCGGTATCGCAGTTTGCTGAAGGCATACGAAATCCTTGCCTGCCAACGCCGGCAGGCTGTTGAGTTGGGAGAGGGGTTAGGCTGTTGCGGCGTCGCGGAAAACGTCCATCTGCGCGGCACCGTCGAGCCAGGCCGCGTCAATCCGGCGCCGGGCCATTGCGGCGTACTCGGGATTCAGCTCGCAGATGATCGAACGGCGACCTTCCTGCATCGACACCAGCGAAGTGGTACCGGCGCCGCCGAATGGGTCGAGAACTACGCCGCCGCGCGGCGCACCGGCGAGAACACAGGGGCGTATGAGGTCGGGCGGGAAGGTGGCGAAGTGGACGCCCTTGAAGCTGTGTGTGGCCACAGTCCAAACGCTCCGCTTGTTTCGCTCCGTCGGCATGATTGCGAGTGCCGAATTCATCGAATCGTTATCCTTGACCCTGCCACGCTGGCGCTCATCAGCATCGCTTCCATGACCCCAGCCAACGCCGTTGGTCTTCCGCGCTGTCGCCTTCATGTTGCCGTTGCTCTTGGCGCCGCCATTTGCCCGGTCGCTGCCGATCTGCGCCTGTACATCCTGCGACAGCCTAGCGTGAGTATTTGGCGAACACGGCTCAAGGATCGCTGCTTGGTCGAAGTAGTACTTCTTCGACTTGCTGAGCAAGAACACATATTCGTGCGATTTGGTGCAGCGGTCTCGGACGCTTTCCGGCATCGGGTTTGGCTTGTTCCAGATGATGTCCTGTCGCAGGTACCAGCCGTCATCCTGCAGGGCGAATGCCAAGCGCCAAGGCATACCCATCAAATCCTTCGACTTCATACCCATCTCGCGGCCGCGCACACCGGTACCGGATTTGAAACGCGGATGCTCGTTGATTTGGCGGGCCGAGGTGACGCTGCGCCCAGACATCTGGCCGTCACCTTGAGGCCTGCCTTGCGCGCCCCAGCTGCCGGCATAACTGTCGCCCATGTTCACCCAGGCCGTACCGTCGTCGCGGAGTACTCGACGCACTTCGCGGAACACGTCGACCAAGCGGGCGATGAACTCGGCCGGTGTTTGCTCAAGGCCGATTTGTCCGTCTACGCCGTAATCGCGCAGGCCGAAGTAGGGCGGGCTGGTAACGCAGGTGTGGACTGACTTATCCGGCAGCGTCCGCATAACGTCGATGCAGTCGCCGACCAGAATGCGGTGTTGTTCTGTCATCGCCACGGCCCCCTGTAGATCAGGTAGGCCATGTAGAGCGGGGCGAAGATCATAGTAGGTCTGCTCCTGCTTCGAGTAGGCCGTCGCGGTCCTTGCGCAATGCTTCGTTCTCGGCGATCAGGGCCAGCACCGCCTCCTCTGTGGCGGCCATAGAAAACGCCTCCTCAGCTGCACACCATGCCGCATAGAACTTATGGCTATCTGCCTTGGAGTGCCGGTCCCAAGCCTGTATAGAAGCCTCGGCCAGTTGTTTCAGTTTTGAATGGTCGCTCATCCGATCACCGCCTTTATGGTCAGTACCAATGGAAGCCAGAAGAAGAGGGTGCTGCCGAGTGCGCACTTGGTGATCATGGCGTCAGCCTCTGGCCGAGCATCACGTCGGAGACAATTTCCCAGAGCTGGGCCGGTGACCATTGGTACCGGTCGAAGTCCGTGTCCGGCTGTACGCCGTAGGTGCAGGTCGAGTGGGCGCCGGCCGGGTACTCGCCGCGCTTCGCCATGATCGTGGCGACTCGGCCATCACCACCTGGCTCGGTGCGGTGGTAGTGATATGCCTGGGTGTTGTAGTCGTTGCCGGCTTCCACGGTGAACACGCCATCCGGTATCAGGTGAGCGCGACCGTCTGGAGTCCACGGCCTACCGCCGCCCGGTGTGCGAGCACCTTCATGCAGATACAGCACAAATCCGCCATCGCCACAGCGCTCCAACTCAAAGCAGTGATTGATCTGCTTGCCCACGATCACCCGCGAGGTGAAGTTAAAGCGATGGTCATGGATTGCCGAGTGCTTGAAGCAAGCGCGGCGCGGCAGCTCTGGATGCCAAACGTGCAGGCGTTGATTGCCTTGCAGTTGAACCTGCACGAACCCGAGGCCGTGCAGGGTGATCTTGTCGGTCATTACGTCGTCGATGATGCTCACGGCAACACTCGTCCTTGCCGCTATAGCGGCTGACTTTGAGGGGGGAGGGTTGATTATTTCTCAGCGAAAATGAACTAAGCTTCTTGTCTGAACTGCACAAGGATTTTGAAATGGATGACTTACTAAGCGAGCTACTTAATGTTGTGGATTCTGGGCACTACTCAATAGCGCTGTTTACATCGCTAGCGCTACCTGATATCTGCGCAGCAATGGAGTCAGAGGATGGCAAGGCCACTGGCGCAAAATACAAAACATGGTTTGATAAGTGGGTAGCCCCAAAATATCCGAGCTATCCAAATGAGGGCATATCCTTAAGCGGTCAGACATGCTACGCCTATCGCTGCGGCCTCCTGCATCAGGGAAAGGCTATGCATAAGGATCTTGGCTATTCGAGAATTTTATTTTTGGGGCCCGGGCCATTGCTATTCCATAACACAGTTATGAATGATGCTTTAACAATTGATATACCAACTTTTGTTAGGGATATCGCCTCATCAGTCCGCGAGTGGATGAGGTCAGTTGAAGGTTTGGCCCCATTTAAAGAACACTACAAATTATTTATGAAACGACATAGGGGCGGGTTGGCGCCATATATAACAGGACTGGATGTTTACTCATGATCGCGAACAAATGACTGCGAATAAAAGTCTATAAACATCTGGTCAATTGTTGGTGCCGGTGTAGGTGCGCCAAGGCACCTTCACGCCGTTTACGAGAAATCCCCAGTCACCGCGCCACTTGCCGGTGATGAAGAGGGTGATGACGCCGCCGGGGGATACTTGGTCGATGCGGTGGTATTCGCCGTGGTTGAGGCGGGCAGTGTCGCCCGGGCGCCGGTCGAGGTGTTCGGTAGCCTGGAAGGCAGCATCGAATGACTGGCGCAGCTCGGAGGCTTTCATCAGCAGTTGGTGAAGCACCGGATCATCAGACTGAAGCAGTCGCTGCTCGGTGTACCAGCCGCGTAGGATGATTGTCCTGGCATTCCACGGGTGATCGTGCAGATCCCGGTCTTCATCCGGCCGCATGATGTGGTGGATGCGGAGCGACCACGGGCACCACCACAGCGCCGGCTTATGCGTCTCCCGACTGTATGGGTTGAACAGCCACCAGCGGCCCATGTACATCTCGGTGCCGTCGGCGGACATGATGTGTTGGTACGGGGTGAGCGCTGCGCGGGCGATGAGCCTGTCGGCGATTGCCGGGCGCGCGAGTACCTTGGCGAGGATTCGCCAGAAGATGTTCAGCATGGATGGCGTCCTATGCCGGGGCATGCCCGGGCGGTGGAGGGCGGGGGAAAGTTTGAAGCCACATGTATTGGTAGAGACCCAACGTGTCTCTCGAAAATGAGGGCTTCTCCCTATGAAACGCTTTCTTCACTGGCTTCAACTAACTGTGGCGCTGGCGCGCCAACTAGCCGAACTTGTTCGGCTGATCGACGTGCTCATCCGTATGGGCTTGGTGTGATCTGCTTGAGGATGCGTCGGCCGATCCAGCGTACGCACGGCACGGCCTTGCTGTTCCCTATCGCCTTGTAGCGCGGGCCGTCCGGGCATTCTCTGGCTGGCTTCCCGCGCCACGGGATCCGCGTGTAGTCGTCGAGCATGCCCTGGAGGCGTTCGCACTCTCGCGGTGTCAGGCGGCGTACGGCGCTGGTATGTGATACGACGTTGGGGCCTAGGGCCGAGTCAGTGTTGTCGACTTGCTTGCCGTAATTGCTTGTAAGCGTCTGGGCTACCTCTCGACATGCAACGATTGGCTGGCCGCGTCCGGTGCCGTCTTCGCTGCCGTCGAAGCCGTCGGCCTTTAGCGTGTGCGTGATATCACCAGTGATGCACACTGCGACCTGGCCGCCAGCATTTGCGTGGCTTCTGGTGTGATTCATGGCGCGCAGCGTGGGAGCGATATCGCCAGCGTCGGCGCCGTGATCCTTGCAGGAAAAGGCGAGGACGGCGTTTTCCTGTCCGTTGTTCCGACCGAGGGCGAAGGCTATTGAATCACTTACGCCAGGGTCTTGCGTGCCATGCACAACCAACAACCCAGATTCTGCGTCTTGCTGAGTTGCGCTGCCGGCTGCCTTTCCGTTGGCGTTCAGTGTCCCGGTCACGATGAAAGCTTCGGAGTCGGCGCGGTGGCTGCTTTGCGCCTGGGCTCGAAGTGCTGGCGCGGTGATCGGCATATCGTCGAGCGAGTAGCCTCCGGACTTTCGTCCGCCACCGACAAGCGTCGGCGCGACAAAGAAAGTCTCGCTTTCCACGTCGAGCCGACTGTCCTTGGCGGTGAGCGTGGCAGACCGCTCGACCGATCCGCCAAGGCTGTGGCCGCCAAACGCCGGCACGCCGCAGAACACATCAACCGCCGGCCCTTCATCGCCTTCGCAGTTCGGGCAGCCGTATTGCCCTAGTGATTCGTCGAAGGTGCATCCGCATCCGCACTGGAGCGCAGGGCCGAAAGGAGCTGATCCGGTAACGTCTTGCGCCTCGCCTCGGCGCGGCGCAGTATCCCGGCGCACGCCTTCTCGCTCAAAAAGTACCTCGATGGGATCGAATCCGTCTCGAGCACTTGCGATAACGAACACACGGCGGCGTCGTTGGGCCAGGCCGAAATATTGGGCGTCCAGGATCCGCCACGCGATTGTTCTTTTGGGTCCATACACACAACCAGCGTCCGGCCATTTCTTCCCTGAAGGCTGCAGTTCGCAGTCTTCCCCAGCAAGCGCGCCAAGAAAGCATCCGAAGGCGTTGCCTTTGTCGCTGAGGACGCCGGGGACGTTTTCCCAGACGATGACGCAGGGCGGCTTTCGCTGGCCTGCTCGAACATAGTCAACTGCATCTGCGAGCTCCACGTATTTGATGGTGAGGGCGCCGCGCGGGTCGGTGAGGCCTTCGCGCATCCCGGCTACGCTGAAGGCTTGGCACGGCGTGCCGCCGACGAGGATGTCCGGCGCGGCGATCTTGCCGGCCAGCACCTGGGCGCCGAGTTTTGTCATGTCGCCAAGGTTCGGCGTGTTCGGGTAGTGGTGGGCCAGCACCGCGCTGGGGAAGGCTTCGATCTCGGCGAACCAGTTCGCGCGCATGCCGAGCGGCTTCCATGCAAGCGTTGCCGCCTCGATGCCTGAGCAGACCGAGCCGTAAGTGATTTCCATAGGGGATCCTCGCCGGCTGGCGTGATTCGTAGAAGTGGGGTATTTGTGTTCGGCCCGGCATGGAGCCGGATCAAGGAGATAGCTGTGAAAAAATCAATCGTCGACCAGGTGTGGCACAAAATCCCCGATCTAGATTCACAGGGCCGTGCGGCCGCAGTGAGTAAGCTTGAGCAAGTGGGTGAACTTGCTCGCCGAATCAGCCAAACCGAAGGTGGAGAAGCAGCAAACAATATTTTGGAGCACGGGCTGATAGAGGTCGCATTGCTTCGCTGTCGGGAAATTCAAGACGGGAAAGCTGGACTCGACTATGACGATCTTCAGATTTACTACCGGTACGCAACCGCAGCGATTCTAAAGGCTGAAGCAGTCATTGATGATGAGTTGGCTCATCTGAAGCTTTAACCATTCCGGACTATTTCGTCGTCAGTCTCTGGCGGATCGTCGGCGAGCGACTTCATGCCGGCTGCCTGAATGATGCGTGACACCTTTTCAGTAACCACAAAAGGTGTCGTGACACATCGGAGCATCTGGGCCTGAGTTTCGAAGTCGGCGGCGATCAGGTTGCGAAGCAGGTTCTGATACACCTCCTGCTGGTTGTTGAAGCCATGGGCGGCCATGACCCGCTTGAGGTCTGGCTTGAACACGCCGGCCACCTCAACCGTAAACTTCTCGACGCCCAATGCAGCGTCCTTTGCTGCTGCCTTCTCGCGCTTTTTCTTTTGCTTGATCGCTTCCTTCGTCGGCTCCTGTACTTCGGCCATGTCCTACCTCTTCAATTCCGTGGGTCGTAGAGTCGAGCCAGGTTTTTTGTCGGCGCTTTCATTCTGTACGTCGGTCGCAAAATGCGAAATTGTCATGGGGCAGGAGAAGATGGGATCATAAGTAAAAGTATCGGTCGAATTTTGGGACTTTTGTTCATATCGCATTTGACAAAATAAATTTCAAAAGCATGATGTACAAGACCATTTTTTGCAGACACTGTGTCTGAGATTGGGTTTCGTTGGATTTTACTTTGGAGCTATTGGTTCATGGATACACCTAACGTTAAAGGGTCAGATGATCGCCTCTCCGCTAAATATGTAGAGCTATTAAAGGCGGCGGGATTCGAAATCATCGCTGTGCACGATGAAATTGTATTTTTTAAGTTAATTGGCTATGCATATAGTATTTCATTTCAAACAAATACGCCGGAGTATCTATCTTTTAGTTTGGGGGCTAGTATTGATGATGAAAAAGTAAAGGATGTTGAACATAGATATGCATGCGTTCAATACGTAAATTCAAAGTTGAAGTATGTGAAATGTCACTTTGAAACAGATGAAGAAGATGGTGATAGCGTCCACTTTGTATGTGATTTAATGTTTTTGAATGAGACGGATTTTACACGTTGCGCCCATACCGCAGTAAAGGCGTTGGATAACGCTTATATTTCTGTGAGTGCCAAGTTTCCTGATGTTGTGTAGGTGAAATATGGCTAAGGAAAAGGATGATAAGGTATTATCACTAACAGATGCCTCAGCAGGCTTCGTAGGGGCGGCGTTTCTGTACTTTATACAAAAAATTCCAGACGGAAGTGATGCCAAGCAACTTTTACTGTACTCCATGACGTTAGTGGCTTTGGCTGCTAATAATTTATTTGGGATTTTGTTTTCTTGGGGACAGCGTAAGTGGGAGCGTAGAAGTTTAAAAACTCAGCACAAGGACTTGGTTGCAGAAGTTGCTGAGTATTCCAAAAATGACAATCCAGACCCTGAGATTATGCAGGAGTTTAACGCCGCGATGAAAAAAACCCAATTGGCATTGTTACGTAATCTCACATCTACTACGGATGGTCTTCCAAGCGAAACAGATGCGATGAGAAAAGCAACGCCGAAAAGGAAAATGAATAACTAGTCAATGGATAAGATGCGATAGGTGTTGCGAGCATAGGTCTAATTCAATTTCCGCGACACGTTTTCGATTATTATGTATTAGTGTCGAGGCAGAGTGAGGAGGGGAAGTGCACCACCCGATCCAAGGCCGTGCAGGTGGTGAATTATTAGCGAGATCGCCTCGACCTGTTCCTTGATGGCGCTCCAAGCCATCAGCTCAGCAAGAGCTTGGCGAATAGCCGGCAGGGTGTGGAACCGAACCTCTACTTCGCCGCGGCTCTTCCTCTTCGCCGCGGATTTCTCTGAACGTTCCGCGTTGCCCTTGGCCATGGCCTACCTCTTCAATTCCGCTGGCCGGCAAGTCCAGCCAGGTCTGTCGTTTGCGTTGTTGGGGTCTGGAGCGTCTCACGCTGCTACCTTCACCTGATGCCAGGCGCCGGCGGCGTAGAACAGCTTCGCTGCTTGGGCTTCATCCATCGAGATCTCGTCCGGAATGGCAATCCAGCCCGACGCGACCAGATGATTCGGGTTCGCGCTGTTGCGCAGCTCTAGGTAGTAATGCTCAATGGCATCCGTCAGGCGCTCGACCTTGTAGATGCCCTCTGGCGAGATCTCCACCGACTTGATGTACTCGGCGCCGCGCTCGTCGCGACACATGGCACCGATGTAGATCGTCCAGCGGTAGGAGAAATCGAAGATCGCGTTGGCGATTGCCAGACTCCGGATCTGCCGGCAACTCTTCCAGTTCGCCATGATTTGGCTACCGCTGGGGTCGATGTTCACCACCGCGACGTGGTTGGTACGCAGCAGAGCCCGGCAACTGCGTTCGGCCCGGGCGAAACCGTTGTTGGGTTTGCGTTTCGACTTCATATCGCGTCCACCATTTTGCGCAGAGCCTTGCGGTCTGCTGCCGATATCGGCTTCGGGCGCCGCTTGAGGACCGTTTCAGGGTCTACCCAGTTGCGCCGCGAAGGCCTTGGCTTCATCCGAACCGGCGGCAGCTCCTTGAAGGTGCCGCCGGGCCGCGCCCAGAAGTCGGCCATCGCAGCGGCGATTTCATCCGACTCAGTCTGCTTTGCACGAACTGCGTTGAGGTTGAGGCTGATCATGACTCACCATCAGCGCGAAAGCGCTTTTCGAACAAATGGGTCGAGGTCCGGCTGATTCAAAAGCCAGCGCCGATAGTCGCTCGGCAAGTCAGCGAAGGCGGTGCCTTTGTGTTTACCGAAGCCGATGATCGTAGGGATGCGGGCATTCTCGGAAATCTGCCACAGCTCTTCCCAGTCATTGACCGGCCGGCCGAGCTCAGCCGCGAGCTGATCGAGGATCTTCACCAGCAGCAGGCGGCAGTTCTTCACGTCGTCGAGCGCTGCGTGGGCGTTGCGGAGCAGGCCGGCCGCCTCGGCGCGGTAGTGCAGGTAGATCATCGCCGACTGCGTGTGACTGCCTGCGTTGGGCCACAGCTTCGAGCTCAGGGCCTGGGTGCAGATGCGTTTCACATCTGGCTCGCCGATCACGCGCCAGTCGTAGTCGACGTTGTGCCCGATCAGATAAACGACGTCTTCCGGCAAAGCAAAATCGGTGTGTGGTGGGCAATCAGCCAATTCCTCGTCGAGGATGTGGCTGGTGGCGAGCGCGCTCAACTCAATCGGCTTGCCCGGCTTATAGCGATGTAGGAACGAGTCGGTGACAGCGAGACTGCTCAAGTCGTTGAGTTTCAGCCAGGCAGCTTCTACCAGGTGCGGATCGTTCAAGCCGGTTGTTTCGCTGTCGAAGATGTATGCGGTCATGCTGATTGCCTTTGTGGGGAGAGTTCGTTTTTGCGTTTGTCTTTGGCCGTCACGACCTGCTGAACGAGGTCATCGAAGCCGACGGCAATCGCCTTGGCCGCGTTGAATGCCGATTGCAAAGAGGCCATGTCCTTTGCTGAGGCGATATCAGCCAAGGCATCCAACAGCAGCTCCTTGGCGCGCTCTTCAGGGCTGACACCCGAGTTCAGCCAGGCCAGCAACCGCCGGCCGGTATCTGCAGTGATCAGCTCAGGCTCTTCGAAAAGCTTTGTCCGATCCTTGCTTGCCATGGCGGTGTGTCCGTCGTGGGTCAGATCAAGCACGACGGTGAACTCGTAATCGGTGCCGTCGCGCTGCTCGGACTTCATGCCCAGCTTGAGGATCTTTTTCCCTTCGCCTTGGACCGTTTCCGTCTTGCTCCGCATGGTGCAGATGATGTGCAGCGAGCTGGTCAGGATTTTGTCTGTCAGCCGGCGGTGGCGCGGCGTCGTCTCGTTCCACGCCGCCCAGGTGTTGCCTTTGAATTTCTGGTGGGCAAGCTTCTCGTTCGCCTCCAGGCATCCGCCGGAGCCGGTCCACTCATGGGAGTAGCTGTCGATGATCAGGACGCTGTAACCGGCTTGCTCGGCGGCGATGATGGCTTCGACGTAGCGCTCGGGCGAGTAGGGCGCATGCAGTTCCACTGTGTCGAAGTCTGCGATGTCCGCGTACAGCGAGGCGCTGCCATGCTCGGTGTCGATCACCGCGATTCGCCCGCCAATCCCCTGTGCCAGCAGAAGAGCGGAGTAGGTTTTGCCTGATCCAGATGGCCCGGCAAGTGCCAGCCGTAGCTTGGCCTGCTTGCGTTCGGCTTTCTTGAACATCGCGATTTTCCTCAGTTCGGTTGGTTGTCCCACTGCTGTTCAATGCGGCGGGCTTCGTCTTCGTACTCTTTGCGCTGCTCGCCGCTGAACTGCTCGGGCGAGAATGCGCCGACCGTCATCCAGTCGAACTGGGCGGCCAAGCTGGGGGAGGTGTTCATGGGAATACTCATTCGAGGTGGAAAAAAACATCAATCCACTTTTAGTGGCGGTTTGTTTTTTTTGATTCCAATTCGGTGTATAAGCGCTGATTCACAGTGGAGGTGGTAAATGGCAAAAAAACAGCATGTCGGACACTTTATAAAACTGCCTGACGACTACAAAGTAAGCACTAAAGACAAGGAGGGTGATGATTTTCGTATGCATGCGACCGGTATCTATGTCACTTGGGATCACAGCCGAGCATGGCTTCAATATGCCGGAGAGCAGGCTGGTGAGTCTCACGCCGTGATTGAGCTCCCATCAGATCCCGCGTACCTGCGTAAATTTGCTAAAGAGCTAACCGCCTTAGCAAAGAAAATTGAACAAGGTTAAGACTTAGTCTTACCTAGCGGGTTTGGCGACTTGTAGCGAAGTAGCCAAACCCCTGGCGCCACCCAGCCGGCCTTCTCAGGCGCTCCGCCATAACCTTGTCGGCTCGCCAAACGTTCAGCTAGTACCTTTGTCTTTCCAGCAAATTCGATTTCAATAGTTGAATAGTCGCTCGCGTTGACGGTGTCATTGGCAATCATGCAGCAGCTCCTTTCGTGATCGAAGCGTTGTAGGAGTCGTAGATTTCTTCGATGCGCGCACGGAGCCGCCGGTGTTCGGCGTCATCAATGGCGCGCAGCATGTAGGCGAGAGTGATGCAGGAAGTCGCGGCGGCGCTGGCGTTTGGTTTGCCAAGGTCGCGAATCATGTTATTGATCTCGCCCTCGATCCAGGTGATCGCTGTCTGGTGGTCTCGCTGCTGGATGTTCATTTCAACCCCCAGAATTCGCCGTAGGCGACGACAGCGGCTGCGACACGCTTGGCTCGGGCCTTGCGGTCGATCACATCCTGCGCCGCGGCTTGAGATTGCAGCTGAATGCGCTTCAGCGCCGCGGCCTCGTAGTCGTGGAAATCTTCAGTCTTCGGCGCTTTCGGGCGCCCCCAATCGTCGTAGCGCCTGTCCCACTCGCGGGCCTGCGCACTGTCTGCATAGCTGGTTGCCATGGTCGCCTCCGTGGTGGCGGGTGTTGATCCAACAAAACTCGGATGCACTCATCCGCTCCGCTGGTTGCCGTTGGGCGCGGAGGGGAGTGCATTCGGGATTGGTCGGGAAAATTGTGGCTAGCTGCGCAGACTCATTGCGGTTCGATGCGCAGAAAAAAGCCCGCGAGAGAGGCGGGCTTCAGCGGACAGGCTTCAGCGGACAGGCTTCAGAGGCAGTCGGACTTGCCTATCTGAAATTCGACTATCGGTGAGCTGGTCGAGTCCTTGTAGAGGAGGTCAATGGAAAGGCCTGATTTCACAAATTGTCCTAAACCTTTTTCATTACAGAATGCAGAAGCTGCAAGCGCTTTTGCGTCCTTGGTGAACTCATCAGGATCGATTTCGTTTTTTGTAAATTGTGTAAGTGTGTAAGAGATACGCATGATCTCATCGCTGTAGGTTACAGAGTCAACGCGAGTTGAGTTGTCAGACACTTTTCCGGCTTGGGCACTCATGATGAGCGCAAGACCCTTGAGTTGGCGTTCCCGCTCCTCCTTTTTCTCTACTGGAGCAGATTGTGTGTGCCATAGCTGGGCCAAAATAAAGAGCAACGTCGTTGCCGAAAAAAAGACTATCAATCCGCGATATTGCTTCAACTGAGATCACCATAGCAAAAGGCCATCTTTGATTTGACCATGCCGGTTGGAACATCTCAAGTCAGCAGAGCTGCCGGTTACGTCTCCGGCGCCGAGTTCCACGGCCGTATTCAGTTCGCCAGCGCTCGATAACAACCGATTCTGGGATTGATGCAGGTGGGCGGTTATAGGCCGCAGTTTCGTCCGCATCGGGGTGTGATCTGCGACGGGTTTCGAAGCCCGCAACCACCACGGTTCCAACCTATGGGCATCCAGCCCTATTCCGGTCGGGGGTAGCTCTACCATTGAGCTACGCAGATCACACCCCGATGCGCTCTCATAGAGAGGATCGGGCAGTTAACGACAGGCTGTCGTGGCGCTGGTTGTTCAGTCGTCATCGACCTGGGCGAGCATCTTTTCGATGTCCGCAGCCGCGGGCTTCTTCCAGTTCTTGATCTGGCCTGTCTCAAGGTCTATGTGCAGGATCAGGTAATCGCCGTAGTGCTCACCCGGGAAGAAATCCGGCACGTAGCCTGTGTAAACGCCTACCTCTTCGCCCTGTGCGTCGTGAAGGGTTGCGCAGACTTGGTCACGAACCTTCATACAGGTGCGCAACTCAGTCACGTCGACCTGCACCGTTTTCTGCGTGTTTATTTGCATGCTGCTGCCTCCGGTTGATTTCCCGTCTGGCCCTGTCGCCAAGGCCAGCCAGTGAAATCTTCATTCCGGAACCCTGATTGGCTGCTGGTCGATCAGCGTTATCGAGCCGCGATCAGTGACCGCAATCCGCGCCGTCAGACCCGGATTGAAATCAGCAAGTCGTGGGTGCGCCTTGAAATCGACGACCTTCCCGGCGCGATTGCCCAGACCGAGATAAACCATGTCGCCTATCTGAATTTCGCTTCCGCGTTTCGTTGGCATTTCCACATCTCCGGTTGTTTTCCCAATGCACCCGTCACCAGGTGCATCAGTGAAAAATTCCGTGTTTCTCCGCACCCGCTTACCAGGTCATTCACTCAGTTCGGTCAACACCTCGTCCGCCGTCGCAGTGGGCTGCGCGTTGGCAGGCTTTCGGGCCTGTCGGATCGCCGGTCGCCGGTAGAGGCAAGTGCGGTTTTGTTCATCGGTTTACTGACCTCCCACCGATGGAGCCGGGAGTGACCTAACCGGACTGGCCGGGTAGTCGTTCATGGCGCTGGTTGTTAAAGAGCGGCGGGTCTCTTGAGGCCCTTCGCAGTGGCTGTGTGTCGCTGCGATGGGTGAAATATAGGTACTCCCATATTTAGTGTCAATGGGTATTCCCATAAAAATTATTCCTCCCGTATTTCTGGTCGAAAAAAAGCCCGCACTTGGCGGGCTTCAGATGACGTTAATGCTATTTAAACGGTCTGTTGTTCCAAGTCAGAGCCACAGTATCGGCACTTCTTGGCGGCGGCTTTGATGGTTTCCGCGCAGAACGGGCATTCCTTGTTCGCGGCAACGGCAGCAAGATCCTCGGCGTAAGCTATGGTCTCGACCGGAGGGACAGTGTGAATGGCGGGCTTGTTGAGTGCCCAGATGAAAGCTGCAACCCAGCCGATAAAAGTCCAGCCGGCGAGGAGGTTTAGCGCGAAGATTGGCGTGACCTTGGGGTGTTCGCCAGCAGCGCAAATTGCCGGGTAGAAGTACAGCGCGATCGCGCTCGGAAAGAACACGATACTCGCGATCATGGCGAAACTGTTGGTGCCGCTCCCAATTAGGAAGCTGACCAGGCAAACAAGCCCGAGCAAAATCAGGCCGACGATTTTCATTGGATCCCTCCCTCAATTAGGCCGAAATTTTACCATTCGTGGCGGTGCGCCACCATTAGCTGGAGGGGAGGGCGGGGATGAAAAAGCCCGGCGCTGGGCCGGGCTTCTCATTTCTTCAGGGTGGAAGGTGTGGCTGGGTCAGTGGATTGTAATTGCTGAGACTCTAATGCTTTCTCACTCCGCCCCATCTGGAAAGAGGCGATCATATTTGAGGTGAGCATTGCATTGAATCCTGCTATACCAATAACGATGGCGAGAACAGTTGAAACCGCCGTAACGATCATTGTTGTCTTCATCGACCCAATGCTGGCTTTGGTTTCTGCATGGTTGGAAGAAATCTGATTCAGAATCTCCTCCATTCTTTTATCTCGCTCAGCTTGGACAGCTACAAATGAGTCAATTTTAGATGAAACAGACTCGACTCGAGCATCCATCTTTACCTCGATGGTCTCAAGCTTTGCGTTGAACTCTTCGCGCGTAATGTCATTCATTGATCGAGTATTGCCTCTTTCTGGAGCGATGTCACCCTTTACAAATTGCGCATTTGGCAGGTGTTCCGACCGAAAGAGTTTGCGCTCGTATGTGCTCAACTTTTAGGCCCTTCTTCCGGGTTTTTGTCAAGCCATTCCCTTATGTGCTCAGCTCTGTGCACTCTCAAAACGCCACACTTGGTGCATTCCAGATTAAGATTGTACATATCAACCCCTCCCTTAGTGGCCCCCGTGGGGGAGAGGAAGCAGAGCCCGTTATCCATGTCCGAGAAAGGTATTTCCCAGCGATCTGTCCCGCAAACGTAACAATTGCTTTTGGGCGCAATCGTCACAAAAAATCTTACGGCGTCTGCAAATTTGATTTCCATATTCCTTCCCATTTTGCTTGATTCCGCCGGATGCCACGTGTCAATTAGCGTGAGTACATCGCCCACCAGAACACATGCCCCAAGATGGATATCTGCTGCTCCTGAATCTGCTGGAACGTGTAGTCCTCATCCGGATGCTCGTCACGATTGAAGCTGCGCAGGCGGATTCCGATCGGGATCCTGTAGACCTGCTTCACGCGAAGCTGACCGTTGTGGTTGATGGCGTACATCTCGCCGTCGACGATATCGCTCAGTGAGTTTTTCCCCACGTTCACACCGACCGTGGCGCCATCACGCAGAACCGGCACCATGCTGTTGCCGCCGACCTTCACGCACTTGGCGTTGCTGAACTGAACGCCGTTGTGGCGCAGGTCCTTCTTGTTGAAGCGCAAGCGCGAGTTGGCGCTTTCCTCAATCGCAAACCTGCCAGATCCGGCCGCCAGTTCTACTTCATGAAGGAAGGGGACGTAGACCTCGTCATCATCGAGTGGGGTTTCGTCATCCCAGGTTTCGATGGTGCCAAGTTTCACGCTGGGCTGGATGCGTTCAGCCTGATGATCAGGCACACCCTTGAGCATGTCACCGACACCTTCAGCCAGCCACATCGGGGACACACCACATACAGAGGCGATCTGAGCTGCGAAGGCGGTAGCCTTCGATTTCCCCCTCTCCAAATCGGAGATCGAGGTTTGCGTGAGTCCGGCGCGCTCAGCAAGCTCAGTCTGATTGAGCTTGGCGTGGCGGCGGGCGGTTTTGAGTCGGTCTTTGAATTCCATCCGCGAAGTATTACGGGCGCTCCCATACCCTTGCAAATCGGTATTCCCATAACCTACTATATGGGTATTCCCGTATGGAGGGGCATCATGAACGCAATTTACAAGGGCCTCGTTGACTACTTCGGCACCCAGGAGGCCACCGCCGAAAAGCTCAAGGTTGATCAAAGCACCGTTTCCGGCTGGGTTCGGGGGAAGCACGGCATGTCTCCGGTTATTGCCAAGCGAGCGGAGGCGCTGACCGAAGGTGCTTTCAAAAAAGAAAAGCTGTGTCCGTCGTTTCCTTGGGCCGAGATGGCCGCCTAAGCGACATCCCTGTCCGCCAATCCGTTGAAGCCAGATTAGAAGAGAGCAGTCCCCATGGAAACGTCCAGTCCAAGACACACCGCACAAACCCGTGATCAGGTTCTGATCGCGCACGCTCAAAACCAGATCGCACGCACCGCCTTGAGCCAAGACGATTTCGCCCAAGAGTTGAGCCGGGAGATCTGCCTGCGAGTTCCAGCAGCGAAAGTCGTGCAGGCGAAGGTCCCGGACTTTGATGAGTTGGCGCGGCTGAATGACGTTGGCGAATTCGTGAAGGCTACAGGCCGCTGGCTGAAGCGTGTGCAGCGCTGGCTGTCCGGTGATCAGGAAATGCCGTCTTGGCTGGAGGAGTCCTGGGTAAATGCTCTGGAGCCCGAGTATCGCGATAACTGCATCAATGAGTTGGCTGGCCGCCACGGCTTGACCGGCTCACGCCAGATGCAGAGCGACCAGTGCGCCAACAAAAGCTTCGGTGCGCTGATCCGCGCTCTGGGCGATGTGATCGACACCGGCAGCGAGGTTTTTGACGATCAGGTGATGTGCGAAGAGGACCTTCCTCACCTGCCGGCGTTCGCCGAGCAATGCCGTCAGGTCGAGGCCAGGGCGGGGGAGTTGGGACGCAAGGCCGAGACCCTGCTTGCGAAACACAAACCGAATTTGAAGCTTGCCTGAATCGCAGGCACAAAAAAGCCGGGATTGCGCCCCGGCTAATTCATTAACACTTGATGAGGCCGATTATGCATAGCCAACCTACTTCAAGCAATACCCCCAACAGTGTCGCGACACGTTTTTCGAATTCTGAAAACGTGTCGCGAAGCACGATGTCTTCCCGCGAAATCGCGAATGTCACCGGCAAGCGCCACGACAATGTAAAACGCACCATTGAGGACTTGGCCGCTAGCGGGTTGGTCCATCCTCAATCTGAGGATGAATGGTCCAGGGACAAACTTGGTCGCGCGCGCGCCACCCGTATCTACAACATCTGCGAGCGTGACAGCTACGTAATCGTCGCTCAGCTCTCGCCGGAGTTCACATCGAAGCTTGTGGATCGCTGGCAAGAGCTCGAGCGTGTTGTCGCAGCACAAGCCGCTCTTCCCGCCAACAACTCAAAGATTGTCGGCGAGCTCGCCATTCTGGAGTGCTTCGACCGCCTCCTGAAACCAGCACCGTCAAGCAAGATGATGATGCTGGCAAAGATCGCCGCCAACAATGGACTAGATGCCAAGTTCCTGCCTGGCTACGCCGTCGACGCTGCGCCCGATGCAACTGGCGGCACCTCCATGCCGACCAAGGCCGTTACTGCTCTCATCAAAGACTTCGACCTGCGCACGTCCGCACCAGCCTTTAACAAACTGCTGGCAGCCCATGGCTTACTCAAGCAGCTCCAGCGCAAAAACTCCAAACACGAGATGGTCGACTTCTGGTCGGTTACTGACAAGGGGCTGGCCTACGGCAAGAACCTCACCAGCCCTCAATGCCCCCGCGAAACACAGCCTCACTGGTACGTGGATCGTTTCCCTGAATTAGCCAAACTGGTCGGGAAGGCCTGATATGCAATTCACCGTCACGATCAATCAGGTGAAGGCGCTGGAGTGGGGGCTGAATTCTCAGCAGGCCCTGCTGTTCGCCTTCGTCTATGGCTGCCCAAGCTGGACAAAGCCAATCAAGACTGACGACGGGATCTTCTTCGCGCTGAGCAAGGCCAAGATCATCGAGGAGCTGCCGCTGCTCACTGACAAGCCAGACACTGCTTATCGCATGCTGAAGGCCCTAGAAGAGGCGGGTTTGATTGAGCTTTCCAGCACTTCGAACATCACGCTGTTCCGCCTGACCGAGAAGGCGATTGAGTGGAACCAGAAACTGGATGGGTCGGAAAAATATCCGACCCCACCGAAGAACGAAGGTCGGAAAAAAATCCGATCTACCTCGGAAAAAAATCCGAGCAAGGTCGGAGAAAAATCCGAGCCAGGGTCGGAAAAATCTCCGACAAATCAGGATACCAATCATCAGGGTACCAATCAGGATACCAGTCAGGACTTGCAAGGCAGCCCGGACAAGCCGGCCCGCAATCTGGTCCTGGTGGTTGATCGTGCCGATGCGCCACGTGTTGAGATTCCCGCTGACATGCCGGGCCCCAAAGACCAGTCCTGCAAAACCTTCAAGGTCTGGGCGAACTACGCCATGGCTTACCGCAAGCGCTACAGCACTTGGCCGGTGTGGAACGCGAAGGTCGGTGGCCAGCTCGGCCAACTGGTCGACCGCCTCGGTGTCGATGTTGCCCACCATGTCGCTGCGCACTACCTGAAAACCAGCGATGCCGCTGTCCTCCGCAAGTGCCACAGCCTCAACGAGCTGCTGGCCAACGCCGAGAGTTACCACACCCAGTGGGTGACCGGGCAGCGCATCAACGGGACGACTGCACGGCAGATGGAACGCACCGAGGCGAACATCTCTGCTGCCGAACAGGCCGCGCAAATGGTTATGGCCAAGCGCAAAGCGGGAGAGCGCAATGAATACCTTTGAAATGAACGACCAGCAGGTTGCCGGGCTCGCTGCAGCAATCTGCGCCACTGCCGAGGCCATGGGTCAGGAAATGAACCCAGGTACCGCGGCGATCATGGCTGAAGATCTCTGTGCCCACCCGGTTCAGGTGGTGAAGGCCGCGCTTAAGGCTTGCCGCTTCGAAGTGAAAGGGAAGTTGGCCATGGCTGACATCCTCCAGCGCGTTCAGGTTGCTGACGGTCGCCCGGGCAAGGACGAAGCATGGGCAATCGCCATGACCACGAATGACGAGTTTGAAACCGTGGTGCTGACCGACGAGATCCAGCTCGCGCTGGTAGCCGCAAAACCTGTCCTCGACGCAGGCGACAAGGTCGGTGCGCGCATGGCGTTCAACAGCGCTTACGAACGACTGGTGGGGCAGGCTCGGGAGGACGGCAAGGAGGTGAACTGGCATGTGTCTGTCGGCTTCGACGCCAACCGCCGCACGCAGGCAATCACCAAAGCCGTGCAGATGCAACGGATCCCGCATGAGCGCGGGCAGTTGTACCTGGCCGACTTGAGTGTCGCGCCGGTTACCGAAGACGGCCGGGCTGTCGTTGCGCTGCTAACCGGTGAGGCTGCACGGCCTTCGCCAAAACTGCGGGAGAAGATCGCCGCGGTGAAGGATTCGATGCTGGCCATGCGCAAAGCCTCGGACGAGGAAAAAACAGAACTGCGAATTTTGGCAGCCAACGAGCTGGCGGATCGCCGGGCGCTGCTGATTCAGCAGGCCGAACAATTGGAAGCAAGGAGCGCGGCTCAATGACCATCGACAAACAACAGCTCCAGAAACTGCTGTGGGCCGAAGCGGCGTCGTACCGCACCGATTGTGCAGACTGGAAGCGCAACACGGAGGCACTGCAGGACTTTCTCGGGGAGAAAACCGTGGAGGAGGTGGCGCTCGAATTGTTGGCCGAGAACGAGGCGCTGCGCAAGGCTGCGCTGGACGCCCGCGAATTCATTCTGCACGAAGCCGAGGTGCGCGGGCTTCTGGATGAAAACAACGAGGTTTCCTTCAGGCACCCAAGGCGCCAAGCGGCCATTGCATCCATCGACGCCGCCATGAGCAAGGCGGTGCAGCCATGAATCCTGAATACACAATCCGCGACCAGCGCGACGTAAACCGCTTGGCCGGCGTCCTGCACGCGATCGACCTGAGCAAGCCGAAGGTGGTGGTGATCCGCGACGAGAAGCGCCCGGACGTCTGCAACCGCAAGATGTGGGCAATGCTCAAGGACGTTTCCGAGCAGGTTGTCTGGCACGGCAAGAAACTGACCAGTGAGGACTGGAAGTGCCTTTTCAGTGCCTCTCTGGAGAAACAGCGCGCGGAGCCAGGCCTCGACGGTGGCTTTGTCGTGATGGCCGTATCGACCCGCAAGCAATCCCAGAAGTGGTTCAGCGATCTATTCGAGCTGATGCATGCCTTCGGCGCCGAGCATGACGTTCGTTGGACGGAGCAGGACAAGTGGGGAGGGCGCTACTGATGCGCGTAGCCATCAAGGAATCGAAGGCGCCCAAGCCGAAGAAGTGCAAGAACCCAGCGTGCGGGGACTCATTCGTCCCGCAGCGACTCGGGCAGGCGGTATGCGGGTACAAGTGCGGTCTGGCCATCAAGGACGTCAATCAGGCGAAGGCCGGCAAAGCGTTGGCCCAAATTGGGCGAGCCGAGATCAAAGTCCGAAAAGAGAAACTGAAAACCAGGGCTGACCACCTGCGCGAAGCCCAGGCCGCTGTCAACGAGTACGTCCGTCTGCGTGACGCGCACCTGCCGTGCATCAGCTGCGACTCAATGCCGAACGACAACGACCTGATCACCGGCAGCCGTTGGGACGCTGGGCACTACCGATCCGTCGGCGCCTGCCCAGAGCTGCGTTTCGAGCCACTGAACATCCACCGCCAGTGCGTCAGGTGCAACCGCAACCTGTCCGGCAACGCGGTCCAGTACCGCATCCGGTTGGTGCAGCGTATCGGCGCCGAAAAGGTCACTTGGCTGGAAGGTCTACACCCGGCCTGCAAGTACACCGTGGAAGAGATCAAGGCCATCAAGGCCGAATATCGAGCGAAGACCAGAAAGCTAAAGGAGAAGGCCGCATGACCTATCGCAACGTTGTTTCAGCAGTAGTTCGAGCCCTCGCGGCCGAGACAATCACTTCCGCCGGCGGCTGCGACTTTGAGCCCAAGGTGCAATGCGCCAAGCAGAAGGGGGAGATCGTCGGCAAGGAGGCGGCGTTTCTCCAGGACTGCTGGGTGTTCGGTCGGCTGCACAAAGCGTTGACCCCTGCGCACTGGCGGGCACTTGTAGCGAAGTACTCGACGCATGAGGAACGAAAGCACGGCGCGATTCTGGAGTTGCTGAACTTTGTGAAGACGCCGGCGCCGAAACGATTCCGGGAGTGTGCCGTGCTGACCTGGGCTATTCCGCAAGTTGCCGGTGCCAAGGGCAAGCGCTCCGCCGCAGTGCTGCCGGCAGCCTGGTACGACATCACCAACTGGGGCAACGACGGCAAGCCGGAATCGACCCGGTACCGGTGGCGCTCGTCGATCCGCAAGGCGCTGGATGATCAGGTGAACGAGGCTCTCACTGCCGCTCAGGAACTGCTTGATGCGGAAGGCTTAATCGAAAGTTGTGCGGCGTAGCAAAAAGCCATTGCAATGAGTGAGAAAGTGAGAGAGTATTTACCTATCCTGTCGATCTTGCGCGTTGAGGTTGCACAGTAAAGCCCGGCATGAAGTCGGGCTTTTTCATGTGGGGCAAAGGACGATGCGAACTCTCTTACTTCTCGGAATGTTGCTCTCGCCATTGGCGTTCGCCGACCTAACCGAGCCCTCGCATGACTGCAACCAGCCAGGTGTGCCGTACGAGTTTCAAGACCAGTACGAGCGTGACCAATTTCAGGCTGATGTTGAGGAATACGAAACGTGCATAACTGACTTCGTAGAGGAGCAGCAGGACGCAATTCGGAAGCATAAGTCGGCGGCCGATGACGCCATTGAAGAGTGGAACTCGTTCGCTCGATCGACATAATCGCTACGTATTTTTCTAAGCCTCGCCAAGTGCGGGGCTTTTTATTGCTCGCCAAAAAGACAATGCAAAAGGAATTTGCGGATGTTGAAAGAATTCAGATGCGGTAACTGCAAAAGACTTCTCGCCCGTACGGGTGGGTTTACAGAGCTCCAGATCAAATGTTCCCGATGCGGGACGTTGAATCATGTGAAGGCCGTGAGCCTCGAGCGATCGCCTTTGAGCGACATGAGAGCGGAATCCTCCGCGAATAATCATTAGACTCAATAGGTAAAAAATGGAACCAGTACAAATCGGCAGCCGTTTCAAATCGGTGGCAACCAGCTACGCTGAGGCAATTTTCACTCCGGCACAGAACGTCAATGGCGCTGTAGTTCGGACAGCGACGATGATCAGCCCCGTCGGGAACGGATTTATTAGTACCGGCACGACCATTCCGGAAGGGCGCTGGGTGACCAACGTGCCCGTTATCTTGTCCGCCGTTGGCGGTTCTTCCACTCTTCCGTTCTCTGTGACCATTCCTGCCGGTCAAGGCTTGTGGGTAGCAATGACGCAAAACGGCGGCGGTACAGCTTACGTGACCTACGATCTATTGCCGTAAGGCGTAAAAGGGCGTTTCTACGGCTTTTTCTCAGCATCAAAAAACAGAAGGTCAGGAGCCTCTAGAGATCGCCTCTGAGCGACATGAAAGCGGAAATCTCCGCGAACGATCATTCGACTCTATAGGTACAAGCATGAAAGTAATCAAAAACAGTTTTGCTCCGGTTGCGATGGCTGCTGCCTTGTTGGCATCGGGTAGTGCCGCTTTCGGCGCAGAAATGGTAGTGAACGGCAGCTTTGAAGCCCCTGGCTGCAGCAACGATTGCATCCTGAATACTCCGGCTCAAGCCGACTTCATCAATGGCTGGACGACCTTTCTGTCTGGCGTTGAATACATGAACGTCAGAGCTGCGATCGGCAGCTCCGCGGCCGCTGACGGTGCGATGAGCGTTGACCTCGCTAATTACACCTATCTCAATGGCGGCGGCATTCAACAAAACATCAACACTGTTGTTGGTGCCCGCTATCGCTTGACCTTCAGCGCAGGCAACTCCAAGTATGTGAATCGCAGTGGCAACGGCATCATCAACGTCAAAGTGGCCGGACAAACGACTAGCTTCGACACTCCAGTTGCGACCAGTGATGCAACCGTCTGGGAAACCAAGACCTACGATTTCACTGCAACCACACCTCAAACCACTCTGAGCTTCTGGAACGATCAAGACCCAAATGCTCACTTTGCCTTCATCGACAAGGTCAGTGTTGTTCCGCTCTAACTTGTTCTGCTGGCCTAAGTAGGGCTGTGACCTCGGCACTCGCCGAGGTCCTTACTTTTTCGGCTCCCGCGTACCCATTCGCTTCGTGCAAGTGTGCAGCTGGAGCTATCCAACCTCGCAGGTTAAGCCTGCACAAATTCATCACTCCCTAAAGGGGAGGAATCGAGATGCCAAACATGCCAGACAAACCAGACACATGGGCGATAGCGCTTGCGTGGTTGAGCCAGCATTCGCCGATCCTCTATGCGGCTGCGCTGTCCTGCGCCATGGCCGTCTTGCGAATCACTTACGGTGGCGGTACGCGTCGCCAGATGCTGGTGGAGGGCGCCATTTGCGGCGGCCTCACACTGACCATCATCAGCGGCCTGGACTTTTTCGGCCTGCCCCAGAGCATGGCTACCTTCGCCGGCGGCTGGGTTGGCTTCCTGGGTGTGGAGAAGATCCGGAACATCGCGGATCGGGTGACTGACTTTAAGTTGCCGAGCCGGAAGGCCGAATAAGTCATGACACGTTTCGCGAATCGGCAAATTGTGTCGCGACACGCGACGAGGAGAGCAGCATGGACAACCAGCACAAGAAGATCACCGGCTACCGCGACCTGACCCAGTCCGAAATCGACGGAATGAACTCGATCAAGGCCTTGGAAGCGGACGCCGGCGAACTGTTCAAGCAGATCAGTCAGATTGAAGGTGTTGATGCGCGACTGCTGGCGTTGGCCAAGACCAACTTGCAGCAGGGCTTCATGTGGTTCGTTCGCTCGATCGCCAAACCCACTGACCCTTTCAGCTGATGAGTAACGTAACTCGCCTGCGCCACGCGCTACCCCTGAGCAAGGACATCAACAAGGTACTGACCGAGCTGGATAGCGCGATCGCCAAGGCCATCGACGCTGCCAAGGCTGCTGGACTGCCTCAAGGCTTGATCGTCGCCGAGCTGCACGGGCACGCCCAGGTGCAGACCAACATCATGGTGAGTTGAAGCGGGAAGCAGCAGTAGAGTGATGAGGGTAATTGTTCGAATGAAGTTGCGCATAGGTATTGCCTGAAAAGTGAGTACCTATCCAGCATCGGGTATCGGCCTTTTCAATTCATCTCAACCCTGTGCAGTTCCTCTCACCCCTCCGACTTCGTGGAGTTTCACCGCATGACGACCATTGCCTACAAAGACGGCGTGATCGCCTATGACTCGCGCGTGACTCGCGGCTCACTCATCGACCACGATGACTACGAGAAGCTCATCCATAGGAATGGGCATCAATTCCTGTTTACGGGGTGTGGTGCAGACTTTGTAGCCCTGATGGATGAGTTCTTCGGCGTGAAGGTCAGCGATAAGCCGCTAGATGCGAACGGGCTGGTCGTCACCAATGGCAGAATTTGCCAGATTGGTCGCGACGCCGAGAGCGGTTTCTGGATGGATGACGTGTGGATGGAGCGCTCATTTGCCATCGGCAGCGGGCGCGACTTCGCACTCGCTGCGATGGATATGGGCGCAACTGCCAAGGAGGCTGTCGAGGCGGCGGCGAAGCGTGATATCTACACCGGCGGCACCATCAGGACGCTCAGAGTGATTTAGTCGCGGTAAGGCTCGATTGTTTGTCGCTTAACCGGGAACCAAAGCCACTCGCCTTCTTGTATCGGGGTGTGGAAGTTACGCTTCACCTCAAACATGCAGTCAGTGCCCTTGTTACCAGTAACCGAAAGGATTTGAGCCGAATACCAGCCATTGAAAGGTTCGGTTTTCAGTCCAAGCCATGCAGTGTCTTGGACGGTGCCGCCAGGGCCGTCAGCCCCAACGTAGAGCGAGCGCTCGCCGGGGTTGAAGATGAATGGCACCGCAGAGAGCCTGATTTGGGTATCGGATCCTTGGTCAACATCAATTTCAGCTGTTTCGAAATCCATTTTACGGCTCCTGCGTTGAGTTGATCGTTACCAATACCGGCAGCGCGCCACTATTTCAAGCTTAAGGTGACCCATGGACAGGCCATATCCTCCAGCGTCATTGCTTGAGCTGTCGGAACTATCCGACTTCGGTATCCGCCTGACCCCATCCCCTGAGGTGTGGGACTGGCTCCAAGCCGAGATCCTTGCAGATACAGGCAGCATCCACAACGAAGAACACGCCCATCTGATTGATGCGGACATTCGCGTTATGTGGGCGTCTGCTGCCTTCACGAAGAAGGGGCGCACAGTGGTTGGCCAGGCTGAGCAGGTAGCGTTCCGCGCCGGTGGCTGGCAGAAGGCCCGGATGGAACAGCAGATGATGGATTGGTTCGGTGACGTGCCGGCTTACATCATCACCCTGGCTGCCGACTACTGCGCTCAATGCAGTGACGCTGACTTTTGCGCACTGGTCGAGCATGAGCTGTATCACATCGCCCAGGCGACCGATAAGTACGGTCAACCAGCTTTCACTCAAGAAGGTTTGCCCAAGCTTGAGATGCGCGGACACGACGTTGAAGAGTTTGTCGGTGTGGTTCGCCGTTACGGTGCAAGCCCGGCGGTTCAAGAGTTGGTGGACGCTGCAAACAATCCTGCTGAGGTAGGGAAAATGAACATTGCGAGGGCCTGCGGAACCTGTCTGCTCAAGTCGGCTTGATTCTGGACAGGCTCTGGACGGATGAAAATCTATGGCAGCCCTTCAAAACGACGTGAAGGCCTTTATCGTTCAGGCCTTGGCGTGCTTCGACACGCCTTCACAGGTTGTTGAAGCCGTCCAAAAGGAATACGGGATAGCGGTGACCCGCCAGCAGGTGGAGACACACGACCCCACTAAGACATCAGGGAAAGGCTTGGCGGTGAAGTGGCAGACCCTGTTCCACGATGCCCGCAAGCGCTTCCGCGAAGAAACCGCCGAGATCCCGATCGCCAACCGGGCCTATCGCCTGCGAGCCATGAACCGGTTCGTTGAGAAGGCCGAGACGATGAAGAACATCGGCCTGGCCATGCAGATCCTCGAGCAAGCCGCGAAGGAAGTCGGCGACGTCTATGTCAATCGCCATCGGAAGGATGAGCCAGATGATGAGCCGGCGATCCCGACGCGCATTCAGGTCGACGTAGTGGACGCGAGGAAGCCGAATGCCGAGCCTTAACGTTCCGCAGTCGCAGTTCCTGCTCTTGCCCCACAAGTTTCGCGCCTTCGTTGCTGGATTCGGCTCCGGAAAGACCTGGGTCGGGTGCTCGGCGCTCAGCAAGCATTTCATGGAGTGGCCGGGCGTCAACGCTGGTTACTTCGCACCAACTTACCCGCAGATCCGCGACATCTTCTATCCCACGATGGAGGAGGTGGCTTACGACTGGGGGCTGAAGACCAAGATCAACCAGGCGAACCATGAGGTTCACATTTACAGCGGCCGGCAGTATCGCGGCACTGTGATTTGCCGTTCGATGGAGAAGCCGCAGACCATCGTCGGCTTCAAGATCGGTCACGCACTGGTCGACGAGCTGGACGTACTGACGTCGATCAAGGCTCAGCAAGCCTGGCGCAAAATCATTGCTCGGATGCGTTACAACATCCCCGGGCTGAAAAACGGCGTGGATGTGACCACGACGCCGGAAGGCTTCAAGTTCGTCTTCCTCCAGTTCGTGAAGCAGCTGCGCGACAAGCCGGCGCTGAAGGAAATGTATGGGCTGATCCAGGCCAGCACCTTCGACAACGAACTGAACCTGCCTGACGACTACATCGCATCGTTGATGGAGTCGTACCCCGAGCAACTGATCCGCGCTTACCTGAACGGCCAGTTCGTCAACCTGACATCCGGGTCGATCTATCACGCCTACGATCGCAAGCTGAACCAGTGCTTCGACACCGTGCAGCCAGGCGAGCCGCTGTTCATCGGCATGGACTTCAACGTCGGCAAGATGGCGGCGATTACGCACGTTAAACGTGACCAGGGGCTACCGCGCGCCGTGGACGAATTGATGGATGGCTACGACACACCGGACATGATCCGCCGCATCAAAGAACGGTACTGGGAACACACCGGCAACGACTACAAGAAGACCTGCGAGATCCGGATCTACCCGGACGCCTCCGGCGATTCGCGCAAGTCGGTCAATGCCAGCCTCACAGATATCGCCATGCTCAAGCAGGCGGGATTCACAGTCATCGCGCCGGCGGCCAACCCGCCGGTGAAGGATCGGATCAACGCCATGAACGCCATGTTCTGCAACGCGCAGGGCGAGCGGCGGTACCTGGTCAACCCGTTTACATGCCCGACCTATGCCGACGGCCTGGAACAGCAGATCTGGGCGCCCAACGGCGAGCCAGACAAGAGCCAGGGAAACGACCACGCCAACGACGGCGGCGGTTACTTCATTCACCGCGAGTACCCGATCATCAAACCGGTCACCGCTATCAAAATGGGATACGCCCGATGAGCAACGACGTTTCCTTCAAGCGGGCGGATTACATCGAAGCACTGGATCGCTGGTCGACCGTTCGCGACGTTTGCGCCGGTCAGCACAGGGTTGTCGACCGACTGCCTTATATCAACGCTCACGACAAGTCGCCGGAGAACGTAGACCGAAACAAGGCCTATCGTGAACGGGCGGTGTTCAAGAATGCCACCGGGCACACGCGCAATGGCTTGCTCGGTTTGGCGTTTCACAAAGACCCGACGCTGACCGTCGCCAAGAAGATGGAATACCTGCAGGACAACGCCAACGGCTCCGGGGTGAGCATTTACCAGCACTCGCAAGGCACGTTGGAAAAGGTGCTTGAGGCTGGGCGGCATGGTCTTTACGTCGACTATCACCAAGACGCCGGCACCGGTGGGCACTCTGTGATCCTGTCGTACTGCGCCGAAGACATCATCAACTGGCGCACGGGCATGGTGAACGGACACTGCGTGTTGACCCTGGTGGTGCTGCGCGAATCGCCGGAAATCGAAGACGGCTTCAGCTTCAAGGTGATCGAGCAGTACCGGGAACTGGCTCTCGATGATGATGGCTTTGTCTGCCGCGTTTGGCGCCGATCCGGGCCGAAAGGCGGCGGGCCGCTGGCGGTGGTTGAGGAGTTCAAGCCCACCGGTGCCGCCGGGCGCCTGAAGAAGATCCCGTTCACCTTCGTCGGCGCGCAGAACAACGACCCGAGTATCGACGAGTCACCGCTTTACGACATCGCCATGATCAACCTGGGCCACTATCGGAACAGCGCCGACTACGAGGACAGCGTCTTCTGGTGCGGCCAAGCCCAGCCATGGATTTCCGGTCTGGACGAGCAGTGGCGCGACTGGATGGAGAAGAACGGCGTTTACGTCGGCTCCCGCGCGCCAATGATGCTGCCGGCAGGTGGAGCCTTCGGGTACGCGCAGCCATTGCCGAACACGCTGGTTAAAGAGGCGATGGCCGACAAGAACCAGATGATGATCGAGCTCGGCGCCCGGATGGTCGTAGCTTCTCTCTCGTCCAAGACGGCGACCGAGGCCCGTGGTGATCAGTCTGCATCGACGTCAGTGCTCGCCGGCTGCGTGGCCAACGTCAGCGAGGCTTACACCCGGGCGATCATGTGGTGCTGCACCTACATGGGCGTCGACGACGCGAAGGTTGCCTACCAGATCAACCAGGAATTCGTGGAGCTGACGGCTGATCCGCAAATGATCACCGCACTGGTCGGGCTCTGGCAGAACGGCGGTTTCGCCAAAGCGGATCTTCGGGCGTACCTGCGCAAGTTGGGCCTGATCGCGCCGGAACGCACAGACCAGCAAATCGACGGTGAGTTGGCAGAGCAAGACGACGGCTTGGGTCTGGACGACGAGGACAAAGTAGATGGCGGCAAACCAAGCAATCCTTGACGCCACGATTCGGCACGCGGTCTTCCTCGAAAAGCTGAAGGCAGGGGAGGTCGGCAAGTTCGCTCCCTTCCTGAAGGAGATCGACCGCTCGATTCGCGATCGGCTCACCCAGTCGGATCTGACCGAGTACAACGTCAAGCGGCTGGAGGCGCTGCTGAAAGAAGTCGACAGTCTGCTGCTTGGTATCTTCGACCGCTACAGCGCGCAGCTGAACCTCGACCTGATCGACATCGCCAATTACGAGGCTGAGTTTGAAGCGTCGAGCCTGGCCCGGTCGGCGCCGGTTGGTGTTTCATTGGATGTGGTCGCGCCAACGGCAGCGGCTATCCGAACCGCAGTGCTGACCAACCCCCTCAGTGTGCGCGGCACCGGCGGCGGTAAGCTGCTGAAGTCGTTCATCAAGGGCTGGACCAGTGCCGAGCGCGAGCGCGTCACCGGCACGATCCGGCAGGGCTTCTTCGAAGGGCAAACGAACTTCCAGATCATCCGCAACATTCGCGGCACCAAGGCTGCCGGTTACAAAGACGGCATTCTCGCTACCACCAACCGCAATGCCAGTACGGTCGTGCACACAGCTATTCAGCATGTGTCATCCCAGGCACGGATGGAGGTGGCCAAGGCCAACACGGACATCGTGTCTGAAGTAGAGATGGTGGCCACGCTGGACAGCAAGACCAGTCAGCAGTGTCGGTCGATGGATAAACGACGGTTTCCGGTCGACTCTGGCCCGCGGCCGCCTTTTCACCCGAATTGCCGGACCACTTTCGTCCTGCTTACCAAGCTCAGCGAGATGTTCGCCAAGGGCGCTACCCGGGCTTCGGTGGGCGCAGATGGCGCAGGGCAGGTAAGCGCGAGCCTCGACTATTACCACTGGCTTCAGCAACAGCCGGCGTCGTTCCAAGACGTCGCGATCGGCCCTGTTAGGGCCAAGCTGTTCCGGGAGGGCGGATTGACCGTCGAGCGATTTGCCGAGTTGCAGCTCGATCGCAACTTTTCTCCGCTGACGCTGGCACAAATGAAGGGGCTCGAGCCTCTGGCATTCGAGCGCGCCGGCATTTGACGCAACAAACTCAATCAGCCGCCTTCGGGCGGTTTTTTATTGCCTGCAAAGCGGGCAACACATACCCAAGGGGTGCATCAACGTGGCAGAAGAAAACGAAATCGACCTGGACAACCCGGCAATCAAGGCCGCTATCGCGAATGCCGTTGAGACCTCTGTTTCTGGTCTGAAAACCAAAAACTCCGAACTGCTGGGCAAGCTGAAGGAAACCACCGGCAAGCTGACCCAGTTCGAAACACAGTTCGAAGGCATCGACATCGACGCCGTCAAAGGCCTGCTCAGCCGCGCTGGCCAAGACGAAGAAACCAAGCTTCTGACAGAGGGCAAGGTGGACGAGGTATTCAACCGCCGCACCGAGCGCCTGCGTGGCGACTACGACAAGCAGTTGAAGACCGTCACAGCGCGCGCCGAGAAGGCCGAAGCATTCGCCGCCAAGTTCCAGGGCAAAGTCCTGGGCGACTCGGTACGCGGGGCAGCACTCAAGGCCGGCGCACTTCCTGAAGCAACCGATGACATCATCTTGCGCGCCAAAGGCGTGTTCTCGTTGAACGAAGAGGGCGAAGCGGTCGCCGTTGATGAATCCGGCCAGGTCATCCTCGGTAAAGACGGCAAGACCCCTCTGACTCCGCTCGAATGGGCGGAATCTCTGCGCGAAAGCGCACCTCATCTGTGGCCAAGGGCTTCAGGGACACAAGCCCCGGGCGGGGGTGGCGGCCAGGCTGCATTCAAGCGCTCCGAAATGACTGCCGAGCAAAAGCGCGATTACCAGCGCAAGCACGGCCAAACCGCATACCTGCAATTGCCCAAGTAAGGGGATTCACCCATGGCAACGACTGTTAACAGCGACCTGATCATCTACAACGATGAAGCGCAAACCGCATACCTGGAGCGTGTCCAGGACAACCTCGATGTGTTCAACGCATCGTCCAACGGCGCGATCGTGCTCGACAACGAGCTGATCGAAGGCGATTTCCGCAAGCGCTCGTTCTACAAGATCGGCGGTTCGCTGGAGCATCGTGACGTCAACTCCACCGGTAAAGTGACCGCGAAGAAGATCGGCGCGGGCGAAGCCGTTGGCGTCAAGGCTCCTTGGAAGTACGGTCCGTACCAGACCACCGAAGAGGCATTCAAGCGCCGTGGTCGTCCGGTCGACGAGTTCTCCCAGATCATCGGCGCCGACGTTGCTGACGCCACTCTGGAAGGTTTCATCCAGTACGCCACTGCTGCTTTGCGCGCCTCGATCAGCTCCAACGCTGACATGGTGGTTTCGGCCAATATCGAGACCGACGGCAAGAAGACCCTCACTCGCGGCATGCGCAAATTCGGCGACAAGTTCGGCCGCATCGCACTGTGGGTCATGCACTCCAGCGCTTACTTCGACATCGTGGATGAGGCGATCGCGAACAAGGTCTACGAAGAGGCGGGTGTCGTCATCTACGGCGGCCTGCCAGGCACTCTCGGCAAGCCAGTGCTGGTCACCGACACCGCGCCTGCGGATGTGATCTTCGGCCTGCTGCCGAACGCTGTGGTGATCACTGAATCGCAGGCTCCTGGCTTCCGTTCGTACGCGGTGAATGACGAAGAGAACCTGGGCATCGGCTACCGCGCTGAAGGCACCGTCAACATCGACGTTCTCGGCTACAGCTGGAAGGAAGCCGCTGGCGGCGCGAACCCAACGCTTGCCGCCGTGGGTTCGGCTGCGAACTGGGTCAAGCATTCCAACAGTAACAAGGTGACTGCTGGTGTGCTGATCACCCTGACCACCACGCCACCAGCCGGCGGCTGATATTGGCCCTGACAGCGGCCAGCAATGGTCGCTACGGAGACTTTTATGGAACTGGTTTACTCCACTCAAAATTCGGACTTCGATCCAGAAAAGCGGTACCGCAATCCAGCGCACTTTGATCGGCCTGAAGCGGGTGTGACGCACGCGGTGGTGATTGGCGACTGGCCTAAAGTGGTCGACGCTTATGAGGCGCTTGGCGTCGAAGTATTGGTGACGAAACCTTTGATCAGCGAGCCGGTTTATTCGGGTGATGCTGACGCTATTGTCGGTCTGGAACAGGACAACGCCACGCTGCGCGCCGAGCGTGACTGCATTCTGCGACTGATCGACGCCGTCGAGGGGCAATCAGATCTGGAACACCCGGGCGCCGGCGAACTGCCAATCCGCTTGTTCGGTGCGCTGAAAGCCATTCATGAAGGTTTCGAAACCCTGACGGGTGAACGTGACAACCTGGCTGGCGAGGTTGAATCGCTCCGCGCTGAAGTTGCACGCCTCAAGGCAGCAGCCGAGCCGGTCGACAATGCCGAGAAGATCGCGAACCTCAAGGCGCAGCTCGACGCCGCCAACGTGACGTATCGGGCGAATGCTTCGGTAGAATCGCTGGAAAAGGCAGTTGCTGAACTGCAGCAGGCGTAATCACCCAGGTGCCCGGCAACGCGGTACCCGACCCAGAAAACCACAGCGAGCTGATTCATGACTCTCATCATCGAGGACGGTACCGGCAAGCCTGACGCCGAAAGCTACGCATCCGCCGAAGACCTGGCCATGTACGCCGTGAAGTTTGGCGTGACCATCCCGGCGGAGGTGCCAGCGCAGGAAGCGTTGCTGCGTCGGGCCGCGCTGGCAATGGATGGCATGACGTGGAAAGGGCGAAAGTCCAACAGCGAGCAGGCACTATCCTGGCCACGCCGCGGTGTCGAGCTGGATTACGAGATCAGGCCCGACAGATATCTGCCAGCGCGGATCCAGTACGGCCAGATGGCTTTGGCGGCCGAGATCCACACTGACGACGTCGACCCGATCGAGAAGCGCAAAGGCGCGGTAACGCTTGAGCGTGTCGAGGGAGCGGTAACCCGTGAATACGCGACGATCCCGAACACAAGCGGCCGACTTTTGCCGGCAGCGCCGGACCGGCCGAGCGCAACGCAATTTGCAGATTACCTGCAAAAACGCGGGTTGTTTTCCGTTAGAGCCTAGCGGTCGTGAGATCTTGATGGCGATGAGCTATGAGGCTAGTATCGAGCAAGTTGCTGCGGCAACGTTAACCCTCTAATTGCTCAGCCTGTGCGCAGGCCGGAGATCAGCATGAAGCCAGAATTCCGAATTCGTGAAGTCACTCGTTACGCCATCACCAAGTTTGACGAGCGCGGTAATCATCCCGTAGCTCAGGTAGACAACCGAGACACAGCAGAGCAGATAGTCGCCGCCCTAACGGCTCAAGCTGAAGTTGAGTCTGTAGCCCTGCACACGCCAATTGATGACCTCAATTTTTCGACTCGAACTCGAAACAATTTGGTTGTTACCTGTGGTTTTTCCACGCTGGGAGATCTGACGAGAGTTAATCAGGTGCAGCTACTCGGACAACACCGAGTGGGCGTTGAGACCTTGAAAGAAGTGCTGCAACTTCTAAACGAACGAGGCTTAAAGCACCAACTCGGCACACTTTAAGTCAGGCAAGTATCCATGAGCCCAGCCATCGCGCTGGGCTTTTCACATCTGGAGTCCTAATGGCCTTCTACGACGAATTGGCCGTGATGGCTCTGGATATGATCACAGAGTTCGGCCAGCCCGTGACCATCAGCAAGACGGAGCCGGGCGAGTATGACCCGGAGACGGGCGGCGAATCGCCAGGCACCACCATCGAGCAGACCGCTCAAGGCATCCTGCTCGACTTCACCGGTCAGGAATTCCAGAACAACAGCCTCATCAAGCAGGGCGACAAGAAATTGAAAATCGCTGCGCAAGGGTTGGAGTGGGTTCCGGACTTGCTGAACAAAGTGATCATTCAGGGTCGTACCTGGTCCATCGTGCCGCCGCTGAAAGAGGTGAATCCCGCCGGGACGCCAATCCTGTACGAGCTTCAGGTGCGGTCATGAGCAAATACTCAGGCCTCAACGGCAGTTTCGCCGAGAACATCCGCCAGTTTGCCGAGCAGGCCCAGACCGGGCTCGACGCCACCTTCCGCGAAATCGTGATCGAGATCGGTAGCAGCGTAATCCGCATGTCACCGGTGGGTAACCCCGAGATCTGGGCCGCGAACGTGGCGCATCGCGCTACCAATACTCGCGCTGCCGATCACTACGACTTCAAGGTCGCCGTGCGCAACACCCTCATCAATCTCGATGAGAACAATTTCACCAAGGCCGGGAAGCTGAAGCGCGGCGTGAAGTACGCCAAGCCGCTGACAAAGACCGAGCGCGACCAGAACTTCAGCGTGAATGGACTGGTTGCTGGCAAGGATTACGTCGGCGGCCGATTCCGCGGTAACTGGCAGTTCTCGATCGGGGCGCCGGCAGAAGGCGAACTTGATCAGGTCGATCCGGCCGGCGGCATCACCTTGGCGAAGCTCAGGCTTCAGGTCGAACAACTGACGATCGGGCAAACGGCGTACATCATGAACAACCTGCCATATGCGTTGCCGCTCGAGTATGGCCATTCCAAACAGGCACCGGGCGGCATGGTGCGTATCACGCTCGCGCGGTTCCAGCAGATCGTCGACGAAGCCATCAGGAACAACCAGGTATGAGCCATAACATCATCGCTTCGATCTTCGAGGCCAGACTGATTGCCTGGGCGAAGGCTTTGCCGACACCCATCAAGGTCGTCGTCGAGAACGAGGCCTATGAACCCGGAACTGGCATCACCTACCTGCGAGCTTTCACTCTGCCCGGCGATACTGCGAGCAACACGCTTGCCGGCGATCACAAGCTGTTCACCGGCGTGTTTCAGGTCAGCATCGTGACGCCGGCGGGCAAGTATCGCGGCGCGGCCGGCGCGCTGGCTGACCAGATCGCCGCGCTGTTTCCGCTGTACGAGCGAATCACGAAGAATGCACTGACCGTGGTGACCATGACGCCAGTCGATCAAGGGCCAGGTATCCCAGACGACACGACCTACACCGTTCCGGTTTCGTTCGCGTACCGCGCCGACACCAACTAATCCGCCCATTGGGCAAACCCAGAACCCGCCATTGAGCGGGTTTTGTCATTTCTGAAGAGAGGAAAACCCCATGGCCGGCATTCAAATGCCCAACGGCGCAACGTTCGAAATTGCTTCCGCCTATGGCGCTGCAATCCCATTCACTGCCCTGACCAATGCCAACCCGGCAGTGGCGACCGCGGCAGCCCACGGTCTGGCCGAGGGTGACATCATCGCCCTCAGCTCTGGCTGGACCCGCCTGGACGGCCGCGCCGTGCAAGTCGGCGAGATTGCCAGCGGCACCTTTGCTCTCGATGGCGTGAACACCACGAACATTCAGCAGTATCCGGCCGGGTCTGGCGTCGGTAGCGCGCGCGAAGTGACCACCTTCACCGAGATCTCGAAAATTACCGAGCTCGGATCGAGCGGTGGCGATCAGCAGTTTCTGACGTTCGGCTTCCTTGCTGACGATGATGACCGTCAGATGCCGACCACCAAGAACCCGATCACGCTGACCATCACGGTCGCCGACGATCCATCGCAGCCCTATGTCGATGTCTGCGAGGCGGCGGATGACGACAAGCAGGCCCGCGTTCTGCGACTGAACCTGCCGGGCGGTAGCCGCATCATCTACAACGGCTACGTCTCGATCACCTCGACACCAACCATGTCGCGAAACAACCTGATGACTCGCGTGATCAGTATCGCGCTAACCGGTCGCCCAACTCGTTACAGCGCCTCGGCGTAAGGAAGGCACATGGCAAAGTTCACACTCGCCCGGAATCCAACCTTCAAGCACGTCGTTATGCTGCCAACGGTAGGCGGCGATCCGGTCAGCGTTGAGTTCGAATTCAAATATCGCGATCGTACCGAACTGGCTGGGCTCTACGCGGAGTGGGGTGAGCGTCACAAGGCGCTCAAGGAGAAAGCGGAAGAGGCCGGCATTGAGCAGTTCACGGCTTTGCTGATTGATCTGCAGGTCGAGCAGTTAAAGGCGATTGTCGCCGGCTGGGATATCGCCGAAGAGTTCACCGACGAAAACCTGCGCATCCTGGTCAAATCAATCGCCGCCACGCCGGGCGCGGTGCTGGCCGCTTATTCCGATGCCTTCAGCAACGCACGCCTGGGAAACTCATAAGCGCCTCCCGCAAGCTGTACGAGCCGGGGCCCTCAGCCGAATCGCTGGCGGCCTTCGGCCTTTCTCTTCGTGACATACCCGATGAGATCTTTGAGGTCTGGCCTGATGTCTGGCAAGCCTTCAAGGTCTTCGAGGGCATGGGCACCCAGTGGCGTACAGGCGCGTGCGGCGCTACCGGACTCGATTACACGTCAATTCGCCATGTCGCCGGCTTTCTCGGGCTTACCCGGTCAGAGGTCGCCGACGTCTTTCCAGATATCCGCGTCATGGAAGCCGAAGCCCTGCGGGTGATGGCGGAACAGAGGGACAGTAAATGACCACCACCTTCGCGTCCCTCGGCATTGAAGTGAACTCCTCGTCGGCATCCAAGGCGGCTGACGATCTCGACAAGCTGGTCGATTCGGCGGTCGATGCTGAAAAAGCCATTGATGATCTCGGCAAGTCGGGCGAAGGACTGGCCAACACTGGCAAGAAGATCAGCCAGGCCGAGAACGAGGCTGCTCAGGGCATCGACAAAGCCACGGGAGCCAAAGAGCGTCAGGTCGATGCCAGCCGCAAGGCAGGTGCCAGTGCAGCCAGTGAAATCGCGATCATCAGTCAGCTCGACAAGGCGATGTCCGGCAACATCGGCAGCATGGAGCAACTGATCCAGGCTGAAGGCTTGCTGGAGCGCGCCCGCAAGGGCGGTCTCGTCACCACTGAGCAGCAGGAGTCCTATCAGGATCGGCTTGGCAAGGCATATGAGCGCATCGAGAAAGCTGAAGCCAAGGAAATGGCGCAGAAGCAGCGGCTGATCGACGCTGAAAACCGTCAGATCGAAGCGTTGAAGCGCACGGTCAACGGCATCGACCCGGTCACTGCGAAGTTGGCAAAGCTGGAGGCGCAGGAGAAAGCGCTCAACGATCTGTACAAGGCCGGCCAGATCGACGCGACTCGTTACGGTGAGGCGCTGGCGAAAATCGGCAAAGACCGTGACGGCCTGACCGCGACAGAAACTGCATTCGACAAGCTGAAGCTCGGCACCCGCCAGGCGCAAGAAAACGTGATGCAGTTGACCAACGCCCTGCAGTCTGGGGATTGGGGGAGTGGTGCACGGGCTGTCGCTCAGTTGGGCGCCGGTGCGGGCGCGTCCGCCAAGAGCTTGGCCGCAGCACTGATTCCGGCCGGCTTGCTGGCTGGTGTCCTCGGTGCACTGGGCTATGCCTACTTCGATGCACAGAAACAGGCCAGAGAGTTCAACGTCGCCATCAATGGCGGATCGAACGATGCCGGGCAGAGCATTGCCAGCCTCAAGGTGATGGCTGACACCGCTGGGGCAATCACTGAGAACTTTGCGGGCGCTCGCGACGCGGTGATTGCGCTGGCGTCCGGTGCCGCCACCAGCGGCGTCCAAATGCAGAACCTGGCACAGGCCGCCGCAGCAATTGGTGAGGTGACAGGGAAGGGCGCTGGAGACATCGCCAAGTCGCTCGCGAATGCCGGTGACACCGCCACAGAAGCGGCGGAGAAGATCAGCGACCAGTATGGGCTGATCACCTACGAGCAGTACCAGACGATCAAGGCGATTGACGATCAGGGCGACCATCAGCGAGCGCTGGACACCCTGAGTGAAGATCTCAATCAGTCGGCCCAGGAGCGCTTGAAGCATTACCGGGAATCCCTGTCCGATATCGAACGCGATTGGGATCGGGTGAAGGTGGCCATCAAAGGCGCCTATGCTGAAGTCAGGTCAGAGATTTTCCCTGATCTGGCAAAGCAGATCGAGATCACCCAGCGCGTGCTGGATACCCGTAAAGGGGGCGGGGTCACAGGTGCGATATCAAACGGGCTGAGCTCGCTTAATTCCTTTCTGGGGTTGAACGACGGTGAGAACGACGACTCGACGCCGGCACTGGAGGCCAAGCTTGCAGGACTGAAGGCACGCTTATCAGCGAGCGAAAGCAACACTGCCGCGACTGGTGAAGCGACACACGCAAATAAAGAGCTGATCAAGGTCCAGAAGGATCTGGACAGGCAAATGGATAATTTGAATCCACTTGCTAAGCGTCGGGATGCGTATAAGAAGCTCAACGATCAGTTCACCACGCTCTTTCAGAATGCGGAACAGACTGGTCAGAAGTCCGCGCTGCTAGATGGTGTTCAGTTTGACGGGAAGAAGTTTTCCGGTGGCGCCTACGACCAGTTGCGCAAGGCAATCGACGAGCAGAAAAAGGACCCCAAAGCTGCCGCGGGTAGCGTCGATCTATCCGGGTTCAATGACTCGAAAAACGCGCTCAATACCGTGCTCGCCGAGTACAAAAATGCTCAAAAGGATTTGGAGGCTTCGCAAAAGGCCGGGCTGATCTCGCAGGCTGATTATCTGCAAGCGCGTGAAGCCATGATCGGCAACGAGCGCGACGAAGTTACTGCTGCGTATGAGGCTGAGATCACCGCACTGGAAGCGGCGAAGAGCAAAGCCGGCACATCGGCCGCACAGCGCATTCAGCTTGACCAGAAAATCGCCGACGCCCGGGCCGCCATGGTGAAGGTGCAGCAGGACGCGGACACCGAATTGAGCGTGCTGGCGAAGAACGAAGAAGGCCGGCTGAAGAAGCAGACCGAGGCCGTCAACACCTATAGCAGCGCGCTGCAGCAGCAAGTCAAAACTCTGCGTGAGCAGGGCCAGCGTGCGGCGGCGGGCATCGGCCTGGGAGATCGTCAGCGCGATCTGATGAGCCAGCAGAACGGCATCGACGATCGCTTCAATCAGCAGAAGCTGGATCTGGCGAACCAGTACGGCGATGGCTCGCGCGGCATGAGCCTCGACGAGTACACGCAGAAGCTGGCGGCACTGAAGGCGACCCAACAGGACTTGCACGACACGGTTCAAGCCAATTACGACGAGATGACGGCAGCCCAGGGCGACTGGAGTGCGGGAGCCTCGTCGGCGTGGCAGAACTATCTGGAGTCCGCACAGAATGCGGCGGGGCAGACGAAAAGCCTGCTCACCAATGCGTTCAGCTCGGCGGAGGACGCTGTTGCCAGTTTCGCCATCAACGGCAAATTTTCGTTTTCAAACTTCACCAAATCAGTGTTGGCGGATATGGCGAAGATCGCCGCTCGACAGGCTACTTCGCAAGGGCTCAGCGCTCTTTTTGGTCTCGCTGCCTCGGCGGCTGGTTCGTACTTCGGTGGTGGCGGTGGCAATGGATTGGCCGCTGGATCTGCAGGTGCAGTGTCGTCGAATCTCGGAGCGTCGCAGGCCGGCTACACGGGGTTTGATCTCTCCGGATATCGGGCTGCTGGCGGACCTGTTGCGCCGAACTCTCTGTACGAAGTCAACGAACTGGGGCCGGAGCTCTACAACGAGGGCGGCCGGTCATTCCTGATGACCGGTGCCAACGGCGGTAGCGTCACGCCTTTGACCACCGGAGGCGGGCCAGCATTGGCCGCAATGTCCGGCGGTGGCGGCAACACGTACAACTTTCCGGTAGCAGTCTCGGTACAGACGTCCGGGAGCGACGGAGCGGGTGTTTCGCAAGACACAACCAACCAGTTGGGCAAGAGCATCCAGCAGGCAGCGAAAACCGAGGCTGAAACTGCTATTGCCAGAGCGCTGCAGCCTGGTGGATCAATCTGGCGTCTGACAAATGGGAGGGGCTGATGGCCATCGAGAAATTCACCTGGCCAACCGAGCGCGGGGAAACACCCGATATCACCTATCGGGTGCGCACTTCGAAGTTTGGTAACGGCTACTCACAAAGCGTCGGCGACGGTCCGAATAACAAAGAGGATTCCTACCCGATCACCTGCGTCGGCCAGAAGGCCAAGGTGCAGCAGATCATGGAGTTCCTCGACCGTCACGCCGGGGCAAAGGCGTTCCTCTGGACAACACCGCTCGGCGAACTCGGGCTGTTCACCTGCAAAAATCCCGCTCCCGCACCAATGGGCGGCGGGGTCTTCAAACTCACCGCCACTTTCGAGCGGGCATTCCAACCATAAGGGGCAATCATGCCGCTGATCAGTGACATCCAGGTGCTTGAGCCTGGCAGCGAAGTGCTGCTCTTTGAATTGGACGGCACGGACTACGGCGCGGATGTTCTGCGCTTCCACGGGCACGCGATCCCGCATACGGCGGCCGAGCTGATCGCCGCCGGCGACAATGCCGACCAACTGCCGGCGAAGGCGATCTACTGGCAGGGCAACGAGTACAGCGCTTGGCCGATGCAGATCGAAGGCATAGAGGCGAACGGGGATGGTACGGCGGTTCGGCCCACGCTTTCGGTTGGCAACGTCAACGGGCGCATCACCGCGCTCTGTCTGGCGTTCGAGGATCTGCTCGAGTTCAAGCTGACGATGCGGCACACGCTGGGCACATATCTCGACGCCGCGAACTTCCCGGCCGGCAATCCAACGGCAGACCCAACCCAAGAAACGATCGAGGTCTGGTACATCGACCAGAAGACGAACGAGGACGGGGAAAACGTCAGTTGGGAGCTTGCCAGTCCGGGCGACGTCGGCAACGAGTCCATCGGCCGGCAGGCTACGACGCTGTGTCACTGGTGCCTCATCGGCGGCTACCGCGGGCCGAACTGCGGTTACACCGGGCCGTACGTGACCAAGGATGGCGTCGTCACCGACAACCCGGAACTGGACGAGTGTGATGCCACTCTGGGCAAGGGCTGCATCCCTCGTTTCGGCGAAGGCAACCCGCTGCCGTTCGGTGGCTTCCCGGCCGTTTCGCTGATCGCACGGAGCTGACATGCGCAAACACATTCTCAACGCGATCCAGGCGCACGCGGCGGCCGAGTACCCGAAAGAGTGCTGCGGGCTACTGCTGGGCGTTGGTCGCAAACAACAGTACTACCCGTGCCGCAATGTCTCGACCGAGCCGAACGAGGAATTTCGAATCGACCCGGAGGAATACGCGGCGGCCGAAGATGTAGGTGAGGTGATCGGTGTGGTGCATTCGCATCCGGATGCCACCAGCCGGCCGTCCCCGCGCGACCTGGCCATGTGCGAGGCGACGGCCATGCCGTGGCACATCCTCAGTTGGCCCGAGGGCGACTTGCGGACGGTTGTGCCCACCGGCGAGACGCCGCTGCTGAAGCGCCCGTTCGTCCATGGTGCCTGGGACTGCTGGCAGGTCTGCGCCGATTGGTACAGGCGCGAGTGGGGGCTGGAGTTCGAAGTCTTCAAGCGCGCCGACTGCTGGTGGGAAAGCAAGGACAGCACCAGCCTGTACGAGGCGAATTACGAGGCGGCCGGTTTCTACCGGGTCGACCAGCCGCAACGCGGCGACATGATCGTGATGGAAGTGGGGCGCACGGTTTTCCCGAACCACGCCGGGATCTTCCTCGGCACCGATCCGGCGTTGCCCGGCGAGGACGCAGGGACTTTCGGCCCCGGGCCGTTCCTGCTGCACCATTTGTACGGCCGGCCTTCGGAGGTCATTGTCTTCGGTGGGCCGTGGCTCGACCGGACACGCCTGATCCTCAGGCACAAAGATGCACAACCAACCACATGATGCGGCTGAGCCGAAAAAGGGATTTATGAAATCGCTAACCAATACAGGTTTGAACGAAAAACAAAGTGGGCGAGTCGGAATTGACGCCTATCAAGAAGCGGCTGATGAGGCCGCCGCCAGACAGGCGCGATCAATTAAAACCGTCCTTCAGCAGCGGCGAGAAAATTGTCAATCATCTTGTCGTAGTGCTCCTGATTGAGCGTGCCATTTTCCCTGTCGACATCGGTGAATATTTTCAGAGCTTCCTTAAACGCACCAGAGTCAATATTGCCAGATTTCTTTAGGCTCAGAATTAGGGCGAGTAATGCTGACGTGTTCGCAAGGTGCCCGGCTGCTGCTGCAAATTTGTTTTCGCTCATTCGACCTCCTAGGTCCTATCCGCGCCGAAATTGGCGCAATCCCAGTCCTTGGGCTTGCAGGCAAAGGACTGGGGAATCCGTTGCGTGGGGGCAAGAGGCTACTATCGGCGGGAGGAGGGGCGTTACTGGAGATTCGTACAGGCAGAAAAAAGCCCGGGATGGCCGGGCTTTGTTTATTTGCGATCATGAAGCGTTGGTCATCCGATCAGCAACTCAGTGCGGCGGAGGCGTTGAGTTCCATCGATCATGCCTTCAAATGTCCTAGCAAGGTTAAGATCGCCACCACCGTGAATCCATCCTACTAAGTAGGACCGAGCAAGATGGAAGCGGTTTTGTACGTCTTGATCGGATTCCGCTAGAGCAATATAGCTCTGCAGCTTCATGAAAAAATCGTTCGCTTGTTTCGCGTCAAGCGCATTGGGTTGCAACGGTTCCTCGAAAGGATTCATACGGGTAGCTCCAAAATTTTATAAAGGCTGACGATCAGTCGAGTGTAAGTAATACGCCATTAAGAGGGATTGCTGACATGGGAAAGGGGCGCAGCGCCTAGCTGGGCGGGCCTCATGCAGCGTCATCAGGATACGAAACGTGGAGGTCAGATTTGAAGCATATCCACGAGAGCATCGAGCTCCTCGAAGCGGCTGTCGCGCTCACTCGCGGGCAATGCCATTACATCATTCGCGATGAGCTCTTCCAGTTGTTCGACAAGCTCCAAATGGTGAGGGTTAGCAGCCTGCCCTTCAGGGAAGAGCTTAAAAGCAAATAACGATGCCCAAAGACCTCTGATCGATCCTCGCAAGGAAGCAGAAATTGCGCTTCGTAGAGCCTCTGCACTTGCTTCAGTGTCAACTTCCGCATCGCAGTCAGCTTTCACATGGGCGCGTGCATTAGCGATTTGTATCGCTTTTTTCTCGGGAGTCATTTCCTTCTCCGGTAATAAGATCCAGTCCGGCGCATGGTCGGGCTTCTCGATTTTGGTATCAATCCCCGGGACCGCGGACGACATAAGGCCGCTGGTCATGCTCCCACACGAAAGTGTGCCGATAGGTGCCGCTATAAAAGCTCCCGCCTCCCTCATAAGGGTTTTTTTTCGAGCAGGAGAATTGAATCATTGTTGGGTTGTACTCTGCGTACATGCTCTTGATCAGATCTACTAAAGCCTCCTCCATGTGAGGAGGTAACGGTATGTAGGCCATACAGGGATTCCAATGGTTTGCTTTGTTGAGGCCGGGCTTGGGTTATTGCAGCAAAGCGCCTGGCGTACCTGCAGCATCTGGGCTTAGCTGGCTTGCTAGCTTGAATGCCTGTTTGTGCTCTGAGACCAATTGCACGTATGAGTCCTGGCTGATTAGGTTTTCCGCCTTGAGCGCCTCAAGGTAACCAAGAACGTATGAGTCGTAGCCATGCTGCCTCTGCTCATTACCGGCGAGCTTGGTGACCCTGTACGCAGAGTCATGAATTTTCGCATGAGCTCGGGTGATGACCTCTTCATTGTCCATTTCAACTGCTGGCATCTGCTTTCCTATTTGTTGAGCTAGGTGGTTGCCACCTTGAGTTGAGGAGGCTTGGCGCTTGGCCCGGCTTGGTTAATTGTTTCAACTATCACCGTTATGGGGATAGCCGGATGTCGTGTGTTGGTAGGGGAGGAGGAATGACAATCGCGTAAGCGAGGAGAGGCCCAAGTGGATTATTTGAAGGGGGCCTTTGAGTATTCCTCTGCCACATCAGTGACAACCTCATCGAAGGTTTTCGACACGCCTTTATCTTTATTCAAGGCTATTCGGATAGTAGAGATGAGAATGACCTCTAGTGAAACGCCACGCTCATCTGCGTCTTTTTGCAGTTCATCGACCATGTATTTCGGGAGCGTAAAGGGAGTGCTTTCATTCGAGCCAATGGTATTCAGGTGTAGCTCTACCGTTTCTGGCTCATCATCAAAAGCTTCGAGATCTGATACTGCGATTTTGAGAGCTTTTGCCAGCTTCACTAAGGCAGTCATGCGAGGCTTCGACGTCCCGGTTTCATACCTTGCGATCTGCGGCACGCTCATCCCACTGGCTTTTGCCAGATCCTTCTGAGTCATGCCGGCATCGGCTCTCAGTCGTAGCAGTCGGGCAGGAAAACCTGCAGGTGCGCTCATTCAAAATCTCTTCAATTAAAGCTCTAGGGACATACTTTAAACGATATTAAATGATATTGACAGGATGCTTGCTTTTGCGATTGAATGATATCAAGTGATCTGAAGTGATGTGTTTTGTTCTTTTCGGGTCATAAAAAACCCCAGCTGGCGGGCTGGGGTTCAGGTGTGAATATTTTCTGAGGACATTCACGTGAGTAATGCTACCGAAAATTCAGTAGAAAACAATGCTCAGCGTAGAGCAGTTGACATCCTCCCGTTTAATTTTGGATCGCAGCAGGTACGTACGTTGCTGATTGGTGAGCAACCTTGGTTCGTTGCGGCGGACGTCTCATCGGCGCTCGAGTATCGAATCGCTGGAGACATGACGCGCAATTTAGACGAAGACGAAAAGGGTACGCAGATTGTGCGTACCCCTGGCGGCGACCAAGAAATGCTGGTCATCAACGAGTCGGGTCTTTACTCGGCAATCCTTCGTAGCCGTAAAACTGAAGCCAAGCGTTTCAAGAAGTGGGTCACCGCCGAAGTGCTGCCAGCCATCCGCAAGCATGGTCGCTACGAAGACCACGGCAAAATGACCGAGTTGATGAATCAGCTCAGCCTGGGGCAATTCAATGCCATCAAAGGTGTGATCCGGGACAAGGCCAAAGCTGTTCCTGCGGAACTCCGTCAAAGCTTCCAACTGGTCATGCATAACCGGCTGCACACTCGCTTCAACGTGTCCCGGACGGAGCTGATCCCGGCAGCCGACTTCGATGCGGCCTGCAACTTCATTGGGGCGTACGCGATCGAGGGCGAGTACCTGGCGAAGCAGGAGGAGGGCGGTTTGTTCTTCAGCCGTCAAGAAGTGCAGCACATCTATCTACTGATGTCGCGCCACGCCGCTCTGATGTTTGATCGAACGAATATCTTGGATGCGGCTAGGGCGCTGACATCCGCCTCGCTAATGCGGGTCTACGACCAAATCAATGAAGGTCGCGGTTCCTTTGGCGTTCTGGACGCCCGCCGTGAAGAGATTTATCAGAACTATCGCGCTCTGGGGTTGAACGGCGGCTACGCAATGGAGCGTGCAGCATGAACGCTTTGGTGATAGCTGGTATCGAGATTCACAAGGATGAGGACGGACGCTTCAGCCTGAATGATTTTCACCGGGCGGCGGGTGGAGAAGTTCGGCATAAACCCAGCGAGTGGATGCGTGTCGGCCAAGCTCAGGATTTGGCGGACGAGATTGGCAAAGCGGGAATTCCCGCTTTGAGGGTTGTTCGAGGTGGCCGCTCTCCAGGCACTTATGTCTGCAAGGAAATGGTCTACGCCTATGCCATGTGGGTCAGTCCAGTCTTCAGTCTTCATGTAATCCGAACGTTCGATACTGCTGCGGCCAACGACCATGTCATCCCACAGGAAAAGCGACTGCCAATCGCAGCCGAGAACCTTGATGCTGCAAAGCGGATCGCCGAGAGTTTCGGACTTGAGGGCAATCAGGCATTGCTGTGTGCCAACAGCATGGTCAAGTCCGCTATCGGCGTGGATCTGATGGAGATGACCGGGGTCAAGGGGCTGGTGAACGAGTCGCAGGAGTTGAATTACACGCCGACAGAGCTTGGCGCGAAGTTCGGCATGAGCGCGATCAGTATGAACAAGCTGTTGGCCGACTGTGGCCTTCAACACCAGGTGATCTATAAGCCCGGCAAGAAGCGCTGGGAAGTTACACCAGACGGCAAGCTGTTTGCTGTCATCACTGACACCGGAAAACGGCACAGCGATGGCAAGCCGGTTCAGCAGATTCTCTGGAAGGAATCGGTTCAAGAAATGCTTGCTCGGCTTGCCGAAAAGCTTCGTTCCGCTGCGCCCGCCGTAATCGCCGGCGGCGTTACGCGCTAAGGATCTATCCATGCAAAACCACTACCTCGCTCCGGCGGGGTTTTGGTGCTCTCCGAACGCTCTGATAAAGTCGCGTCAAACTCAAGCGAGGGAACGACGTGAAATTACTCATTGGTGCGATGGGATTAGCGGTGCTGGCTGGGTGTGCAACGTCGCCAACCCCTTCCAGCGAAGCAAGGCAGGCCCCGGCAAGTCAGCTTTCGGCATTTCAGAGCAAACCTTCAGGTCCATACGGAACTCTGCAAGTGATCCGTGATTCCGGCCACACTGGGAGCCTGTGTTCGATGGCGGTTTTCATCGATGGTAAGCAGGCTGCCAAGCTCGACCCAGGTCAGAAGGCGTCTTTCTATCTTCCACCTGATTCCGTGTCGGTCGGCGCGGCCTATACAGGCTCTGGCATCTGCTCAATGGGAGCTGAACGGGTTGAGCGTGAAGCAATCGTGAAAGATGGCGCTATCAAAAAATACCGAGTTTTCACCGGCGGTGATGGGCAGATAGACATACTGCCAACAACGCTTTGAATCGACCGCCTTCGGGCGGTTTTTTATTGCCTGGAGAATGACATGAGCTCTGCAATCACTTACACGCCCAAGACAATCGTAATGCTGTCAGGATCCCTGGCTAAAAAATTCTTCCGAAGCAAACCATTTCTTCTTGATGGCGGGTCCGTTGCGGAAGTCTTTCGCGCGCTTAACGCCACAGTTGAGGGATTTGCCGAGGAAATAAGGCGCCTTGAGCGTCTTGGTCTGAAGTTCGCTATCTATCGGAACCGAGAAAATATCGGGATGGATGGGTTGGAGCTTGGTGGTACGCGGGAAATCCGCATTGTCCCAGTGATTGGTGGTAACAAGCGCGCCGGTGGCCTGCAAACAATCGTTGGCACGGTGATGATCGCAGCAGCCTATGTACTGTCGTTTACTCCATTCGCAGCTGCATCACCGTTTCTGTACGCGGCCGGTGCATCGATGGCGATTGGCGGCGTGATCCAGATGCTCAGCCCGCAAGCCTCTGGCCTGAAGCAAAGCGCTTCCCCGGAAAACGCACCGTCCTATGCCTTCGGCAGCGCCAAGAACACCACAGCCAGCGGCAACCCGGTCCCGATCTGCATCGGCGAACGCCGGTGGGGTGGGATGATCATCTCGGCCTCGATTCTGGCCGAAGACAAAGCGTAGTCAGAACAGCAGCACACCAACCGCCCGCGAGGCGGTTTTTTTATGCCTGGAGGAAAGCATGGGCGCAGAGCAACAGATCGAGATCCACGGCGAGAAGGGCGGCAGCAGCAAGCCGAAGTCGCCGGTCGAAGCCAGCGATAGCCTGCGCTCGACCAACCTTGCGAAATTGCTGATCGCCGTGGGCGAGGGGGAGTTCGACAGCGTCCCGACCGATTACGACATCTACCTGGACAACACGCCGATTCGCGATTCCAGCGGCAACTACAACTTCCCGAACGTGAAGTGGGACTGGCGCCCGGGCTCGGTGGATCAGACCTATATCCCGGGCATTCCATCCGTAGAGAACGAGACGTCGCTGAACATCGAGCTTCGCAGCGATACGCCGTGGGTGCGCTCGATCACCAACATCCAACTTTCCGCCGTGCGTATTCGTTTGGCGTGGCCAGCGCTGCAACGCTCAGATGATCAGGGCAATGTCGGCGGGTACCGCATTGAGTACGCGATCGACGTGGCTACTGACGGCGGTTCCTATCAGGAAATGCTGGTGGACGCCGTCGACGGCAAGACCACCACTCGCTACGAGCGCTCGCGCCGCGTCGATCTGCCGGACGCCACCACGGGCTGGCAGATCCGCGTGCGCCGCCTGACGCCGAACCAGAACACCAACAAGATCGCCGACACCATGCTGGTGGCCGGTTATACCGAGGTTATCGACGCAAAGCTGCGCTACCCGAATACCGCGCTGCTCTACATCGAGTTCGACGCTGAACAGTTCACCAACATTCCTGCCGTGACTGTGAGGTGCAAGGCGCGGCGCTGGATGGTGCCGAGCAACTATGACCCGGTGGCGCGCACTTACAGCGGGACGTGGGACGGTTCGATGAAGTCGGCCTGGACCAATAACCCGGCGTGGATCACCTACGGCATTTGCACCGAAGACCGCTTCGGCCTGGGCAAGCGCATCAAGCCATTCATGGTCGATAAGTGGGAGTTGTACCGGATCGCTCAATACTGCGACCAACTGGTGCCAAACGGGCTGGGCGGGCAGGAGCCGCGCTTCCTCTGCGACATGAACCTGCAGGGCAAAGCCGACGCTTGGTCGCTGCTACGCGATATCTCGGCAATCTATCGGGGTATGACCTACTGGGCGCAGGGCCAGTTGGTGATGCAAGCCGACATGCCGCGCGCGCAGGACTTCGATTACGTCTTCACCCGGGCGAACGTCATCGACGGCAAATTTTCGTACGGCAGCGCCTCGGCAAAGACACGGTACACCCGTGCGCTGGTCAGCTACGACAATCCGGCGAACAACTACGACACCGACGTCATCCCGTTCGCTGATCTGGATCTGCAACGCCGCTATGGCGACCGGCCGACCGAACTGAGCGCCATTGGCTGCACCCGCGCCTCCGAGGCCCAGCGCCGCGGCAAGTGGGCGATCTTGAGCAACAACCAAGACCGCACCGTCTCGTTCAAGACCGGCATGGAGGGCGTTATTCCGCTGCCGGGCCACATCATCCCGGTGGCGGATTCGCTGCTGGCTGGGCGGGAGATAGGCGGCCGGATCTCGGCGGTGGCGGGGCGGGTTGTAACTCTTGATCGCGACACCCAGGCCAAGGTCGGCGACCGCCTGATCATCAACCTGCCGGGCGGTCGTGCCGAAGGTCGCACCGTGCAAAGCGTCAATGGCCGCGCCGTGACCGTCACTGTCGGTTACAGCGAGCCTCCGGTGGCGCAGCTGCAATGGGCGCTCGACGCTGACGATTTGGCGATTCCGCTGTACCGCGTGCTGCGCACCAAGCGCACCACCGAGGGCGACTATGAAATCAGCGCGCTGCAGTTCGAGCCGAGCAAGTTCGCACACATCGACACCGGTGCGCGTTTGGAGGAACGGCCGATCAGCGTAATTCCGATCACGGTGGTCCCGGCGCCTGCCAGCGTCACCCTCACCTCGACGTCGTCGGTTGTGCAAGGGCTGTCCGTGGCAACCATGACCATCAGTTGGCCTGCCGTTGATGGCGCGGTCGGCTATGACGTGGAATGGCGCAAGGACAGCGGCAACTGGATCAAGGTGCAGCGCACCGGTTTGAACAATGTGGACGTGGTCGGTATTTATGCGGGTGCATACGTTGCCCGTGTGCGTGCGGTGAGTGCGTTCGATATCAGTTCGCAGTGGCGCAATTCGATCCTGACCGATCTCAGTGGCAAACAGGGATTGCCGCCGGCGCTCAGCTATCTGACCGCGACGCCACTGCTGTTCGGGATCTATTTGAAGTGGGGCTTTCCGGCTGGCGCCGAGGACAGCCAGCGCACCGAAATCTGGTACGGGCCAACCAGCAGTTTGGAGGCAGCCACCAAGCTGACCGACCTGGCTTATCCGCAGAGCGATTTCTCCCTGCTCGGTCTGCGCGCGGGTGTGACGCTCTACTTCTGGGGCCGGATCGTCGACAAGATCGGAAACATTGGACCTTGGTATCCGATCGGCATTGGCGTTCAGGGGCAATCGAGTTCTGATGCCGCCGCCATTCTGGAGCTGATCGCCGGGCAGATCGGCGAAACCGAGTTGAGTGATGACCTGCGGGAGGAAATCGAAAAGATTCCAGGCCTGCAGGCGCAAATCGACGCGCTCGACGGCCTGAAGACCTACAACCCGGACGATACCTACGAGGAATACGACCTTGTAGTCGTCGGCAAGCGGATCTATCAAGCCACCGGCCCGGTGCCGCCCGAAACTCCACCGCCAAATCCGGCGTACTGGCTGGACGTAGGCCAAACGGTGGAAACGGCGAATGGGTTGGCTCAGCAGGTGGCAACCAACACCGCAGAGATCACCGAACTCGATGGTGTGGTCACGGCGCAAGCGACTGCGTTCGAGGCGTTGCGTGCATCGTCTCGTGCCGATGACGGAGAGGGCGAGCTTGCCGATGCTCTAAAAGGGTGGACCAACACAGCGGCGATCGCTTCGGAGAAAAAAGTTAGATCCTCTGAGACGGAGGCTCTTGCTCAAATCACAACTACCCTCGATGCCAAGGTTGGCGAGAACGAGGCGAACGTGACCGACCTCCGGCAGGTGGTGGCCACCGATCGAGAAGCCACCGCGCAGGCAATCACTCAGGTGAACGTCAAGGTTGGCGAGAACAGCGCCGCCATCCAGGAAACCTCGACCGCTTTCGCGAATACCGATGGCAAGTTGTCGACCATGTGGTCGGTGAAGATGCAGGTCACGGCGAACGGGCAGTACGTCGCGGCTGGCATTGGGCTTGGGATCGAGAATACCGGCGCTGGCCTTCAAAGCCAGTTTCTGGTGAGCGCTGACCGGTTCGCGATCGTCAATACCATTGCCGGCGGCGCTATATCGGTTCCGTTCGCGGTGCAGGGCGGCCAGGTCTTCATGAACTCCGCGTTCATTCAGGACGGCAGCATCACGATGTTGAAGATTGGCCAGTACCTGCAATCGGACAACTACGTTGCTGGCTCTCAAGGCTGGCGTCTGGATAAAGCCGGGAACCTCGAGTTCAACGGCCCAGCACCGGGCGGCGGACGCCTGACGATGACAAACCGAGCCATCAAGGTCTATGACCAAAATGGTGTGAAGCGTGTCCAGCTTGGAGACCTCGATGCATGAGCCATGGAATGAGAATTTGGGGCGCGGATGGCGCGCTCCAGATTGATGAGAACTCATTTACAGTGCGGTCCGTCCTTTTTCAGGTTGTGACCTTTTCAGGATCAACAAAGCAGGTAAAGACGCTTCCCGTCCCAACTGGCTGCACTTCGCTGAATTGTGTAGCTACCGTCATTCCAATAGGCGCATGGGACTCAACTCAAACCCAGTTTGAGACATTGATGAGGGATGACGGATTTGTTGATGTCTACAACTATGTCAGGGGCTGGGGAGGAACTGATGTTTCTTATGGTTCAATGCAGCTGATGATTGTGAGGTTCAGATGAGCTTTGGTCTCAGCTTTGTAAATCAAAGTGATGTAGTTGTCATTGATAGCGAAATTTCGAGGATGTGTGTCATCGAGTCAGGGAGGCTTTTTAATAATGGTGATAGTTCTAATACATCCACGAATATGTTCGCGCGGACAATTACTACGCAGGAGCCTCCCTTTGTTTTCGCTCGGCCCGACGTAACGTCCCTATACGCCGATGTGAGGATTATAGGATCGCCAGGTGCTTGGACAGGGTTTTACTTGATCAGTAGAACCGGTACCGGCTTTGCTCCGGGTAGCTGGTTTGTTTGTTCATTCGGCGCACAGGCTGTTTCTTCGTTCGGGCTCAGGCTCTGGGGAGCATCAAGCGATCTCATATTTGATTCAGGTACTCCTGCTGCCATTTTTACTCAAGCTGCGCAAGCCTGGACATATGTAAGAAGCGAGGTTGGTTCGCAGGGCATATACACCAATTATTACACCGTAGGAAATAATATCGGCGTTAACGATTATTTGATGATAAATAATTTTAGCATGAGGCTTTTGCCAAATAGATCAATTGTTTGCAGTTGGAATGTAACTACAAATACATTGTCGGCATTAACTCAGGCATCTAACAATCCTTACGCTTTCAATATGCCGGCTCTGTTTGCGAAGAAAGTGGCTAATTAAATTTTTCGTAAAAATCCTAAGGACAAAAATTTATGTCTTGGTACAAGTCAGGGGTGGTCTCTGTCGTCCAAAATTCCAACTCAGTGATCGGGAGTGGTACAGCTTTTATTTCCAATAGCCGGGTCGGTGATGCCTTCCGTGGCCCTGACGGCGGCTGGTACGAGATCACCAATATCGCTAGTGATACGGCGATGTCGATTTCACCGAACTATCAGGGGGCGACGAATGCGGCCGGGGTTTATGCGATCGCGCCAATGCAGGGCTACCCAAAAGACCTGGCAGACCAAGCTCGCTTGATTATCAATCAGTGGGGCGAGAAGCTCGCATCCCTTGGGACCACCGGCAACTATGACATTCTGCCGCTGGCAAAGGGCGGCACCGCCGCTGACAATCTCGTAGACGCGAAAGCCAACCTTGGCATTCTCGATATCCAGACCGTGCTGCGTGGTGGCACTGGTGCGAACAATGCACCCGACGCGCTCACCAATCTGGGCGCGCTGCCGGTGGCCGGCGGGAAAATGACCGGCGCCCTGAACGATGCGACCGTGGTCACTTTGCCGAGTGCGGCCACGGTAAACATCGGCGCCGCCGCCTCGAACATCGTCAGCATCAGTGGGAACACGACAATCACTAGCTTCGGGGTAATCGCCTCGGGGGCACGGCGTACGCTGCGCTTTACTGGCAACCTTGTACTGACGCACAACAGTTCGACTCTTATCCTGCCGGGCGGCGCAAATATTACGACTCAGCCTGGTGATTGGGCGGAGTACGTGAGCTTTGGTTCTGGAGTGTGGGTTTGCGAGAGCTACACGCGGGCAAACGGAAAGCCTGTGGCGTTTGCCTATGACCGGTCCAACATTCTGGGCGGTCTTTCGCAAACGGGTGGAGTACCAACGGGCGGCATCATCGAACGAGGCTCAAATTCCAGCGGCTCGTATGTGAAGTTTGCCGACGGTACGTTGATCTGCACTCAGACGAATCAAAGCTCGCTCGGGTACTACAACGCATCGAACATCGGTTTTATCTGGACTTACCCCCATCCCTTCTCCTCGTACAGCTTCGCGATGGCGAACATCGTTGGCACGCTGGGTATTTCGCGTGCGGTCACGACCGTTGGCGCCTATGCGCGCAACGCCACTACCGCAAACATTTCAGCGTTTAGCTTGGGCGCTTTCGCCGGCGCGGATGCTGCTTCCTTCACTTTCGACTGTTTCGCAATTGGACGGTGGTACGAATGAAAATTATCTTGAGCCCCCAGCGGCGTGATGATCAGCTGGTCGTCACCAAAAGCGGCGAAGTCCTGACCGTCAACGGATCGGTTTACGACTTCTCGCCGATGGGCAATGGCGACACTCTGCCGCGTGATGCATTGAACAGTGAGTGGTTCGCCGGGGACGTCGACAAGGTTGATGGGGAACTGGTGCTGACCCTGTTGCTGCCGAACCCATGGAACTATAGCCAGGCGCAAGCGTTTCCTGTGCCTCTTCTAAATGTCCCGGACGGCCCCGTTGTCTTCCCGGAACCCAATCCTGTAGAGGAAAACGGAGAGCAGCAGGCGCCAATTTTTGCAATACCCGAGATGGCAACGGCCGGAGTTATTGACTGGTCGAAGTTGATCACCGCCGCCATGAAAGCTACGGCGGCAGCGGTTGAGCATTTGGCACAGGCCAAAGCCGATCTCACGGCGCGGAATGCGAAAGCAGTCACCCAGATCGCACGCATTCAAGACCGTGTCGACACGATCGGATTCGGCGTTGATATCGGTGAGGCCACTGAAGAAGACGAGGCCGAACTTGCCGCGCTGGCTGTCACCATCAAAGCCTGGAAAACCTACAAGTACGCCTTGGGCAAGGTCACAACTCAGCCGACCTGGTATCAGGCGCCAGTCTGGCCGACCGAGCCGCCGATCCCCGAGATCGTCGCTGCGCCGATGCTGAGCGCAACCGAAACGATATGAGCCATCCTGATCACCGAAACCCGCCGATGAGCGGGTATTTTTTTGCCTGGAGAAAAGCATGACCGTCACTGAGAAAGATCGCGATGTACTTGCCCGCACGCTGTGGGGTGAAGCTCGGGGCGAAGGAACGCCCGGCCAGATCGCTGTTGCCTGGGCTATCCGCAACCGTGTATTCGATGGAAAGAGCAATTCGTGGTGGGGAGAGGGGTATACCGGCGTTTGCCAGAAGCCTTACCAGTTCAGCTGCTGGAACAAGACCGACCCAAATTATCAATTCCTGATCGGCGTGAAGGAAATCCCGTTCCGCGAGCTGGCGCAATGTCGGATCGCTGCCGACCAGGTGATCGACGACAAGATGCCTGATCCCACCGGCGGCGCCACGCATTACTACGCCACCAGCATCAAGGCGCCGGCCTGGGCGGCGAAGGCCAAGCAGACCCTCAAGCTGGGCGGTCACGTTTTCTTCAAGGATGTGCCGTGATGACCGTTCCTTGGAAAGCGGTGGGCCTGCTGGCACTGGTTCTTATCGGCACCGTGAGTGCCTGGCAATTTCAAGACTGGCGCTACGGAAAGCAGTTGGCCGAGCAGGCGCGACTGCACGCAGAAACCCTCAATGATCTGACCCAGGCTGCGGCAACCGCGCAACAGGCTGAGCAGGACAAGCGCCTGGCCCTCGAACAGCGGCTGGCGACCAGTGAGCAAACCCATTACAGGAAATTGAGCGATGCCCAACGTGACCAAGATCGCATGCGCGATCGCCTTGCCACTGCTGATGTCCGGCTGTCAGTCCTCCTCGACGCGGATTCAGCCGGTGGCTGTGACTTGTCAAAAGCCACCGGCGCCGGCGGCGTGGATCATGCAGCCGTACGAGCCCGACTTGACCCAGCGCATGCTCAAAGAATTATCGACATCACCGACACCGGTGACAGGGGACTGATCGCGCTGCAGGCATGTCAGGCTTATGTGAAGGCTATCAGCGCTTCTGGTCTCGCGCCTCCCTGAGCAGTCGCTGGTTCTCAAGGAATAGATGATCACGCTGATCGGAGACCCGCAGCAGGCTATTTACCTGACCAAGCAGTTCGCCTCGTTCATTCTGGAGGCGAGCAACTTCAGCGGTGGATTTTTCGAGCTCGGCTTCTGATCGAGCTTTTCCGGCAGACAATTGATCGTTCATCTCAACCAGCTTGAATATCCGCTCCCTGGCTTGGCGCAGCTGCAGGTTCAGTTCCTCGAACTCATTTTCGTAAAGCGCGAGCTGGTGTCGGCAAGTTTCGAGCGGCGTCGGGCAATCGAGCCAGTCGTCGGTGTTTTCGATATCGGAGGGATTCACGGAAGACGCCTTGCTTTTTACTGTTTGGATATACAGTAATCGAGGTGCGGCGACCGGGCGAGGATGAAGCGACGAAGTGTCAGTCTGGAGTCATCAACACGGCTAAGGTCATCTTGATGAATTCTTCGTTCTTGTCGATTGCCCAGAGCGCGCCGCGGACATTCTCAGCGACATCGGCAGATCCGCGCTGCTCGACCCACTTCGATAATTCCATGATGGCGGCCTCGAGGGCGAGCTGGTTTTCGTTGATCTTGAATAGCAGGGAAGGGAGCAGATCTGAGTTCGGCATATTGGTTTCCTCCGTGGACGAAACCAGAGTAGCAGGAAGATTCAATGTCGGCAGAACGCCGGAGGAGGGCAAAGCACTGTAGGAAAATACAGCGCTAAGTTGTTGATTCTTATAGCGGGTAAAGTCGATTTCTTACCTTGCTAATTTCGGCTTGTTTTCGTTATTAATCAATAGGTTGTGTGTGTTTAGTGGTCACCTTGACATGGTGGTGTTCTGGACAACAACTCCCAGGTCGGAGTTATGCAGAATCGGCATACTGGCGGTCAGCCAGAGCGGAGCAGAAAAGAGGTGGATCGCCAAATTTCAGCGCCGTTTTCCGGTCCGCAATCATTTCAAGGTATGCGGAAACATTGGGCTGCATTGCAGGCTTTCAAGCTTGATTGCGGACCAGAAAACCTATCACAAGGTGCGGCCTGATTGATTTCCACTCGGGACTTAAAATCCCCCGCTCGTAAGGGCGTGCCGGTTCGATTCCGGCTTCGGGCACCATGAATATCAAGGGCTTGCATGACATACCTCATGCAAGCCCTTAGTTCTTTTTTCCGCAATCAAAATATCTTTTCCGCAATTCGTGACCGTTAGTCACCTCGTAGGGGTGACCTTCATACCCTTTCGCATACGGATGTACTGTTCTGTCATCCCTACGGTGGTGTGTCCAAGTTGGTCCCGAGCTTCTCTGATGCTCCCTGTTGACTCCTCTTTATCCGTGGCCGCTTTTGCTCGTAGGTCGCGCATCTGAAATTCTGCTTTTGGAATCCCGGCTGCTTCCCTGGCGTCATCGAACCGTTTTCTGAGCATGCTGGTTGTCATCGGCTGCCCAGAGTCGATTACTACGAGACGTGTTGATCTGATTTTCTGTCCAGCCTTTCGTGCCATGATTCGATCGATTACGACTTTGAGCTCACCAATGATCTCGATCCTTCGTTTAGCCCCAGTCTTGCCTTGCTGAACGGAGAGCTTTCCTTCTTTTATGTCTCGCTCATCCATCTTCAATGTGTCTGCGACCCTCTGATCTGTTAGATAGAAGAGGTCTAAAGCGTCTCTCAAGGGCTGATCATCATGCTCAAGGATGGAGCACGGGGGTGGGCCTTACTGCGCCGCCTCGCACTTCGCTCCGGTGTCTGTATCGTGTGCGGCGTGTCAGCGATGATGTTGCTGTTCGGCGCGGGCCTGTCGATTTGGACAGCGGGCGCCTTGGGTTGCCTGACCGCGATGGCCGGCGCGGATGTCGCAATCGGCTTGTACGAACGCTGGGTCGCCAAGCGGCTGGACCTGAGCGAAGCCGAGCCGAAGGCATGAGCCGGGCTGGCCGGGTAGGGCGCCGCTTTTTACGGGTCCTCCCCGAGGCCTGCCCCCCTACACGGGTTATCGAACTCGCGGAATCTTTCTAGCTGAAACCTTTGCAGGGATGTCCGTCTTTCCAAGGGAGTGGGGGCAGGGCATGGCACTCGGATGCCGGCTCGACAGCCGGACCGGGCAGAAAACCGCCGGGGACCCTGGGGACTTTCAAAGGGCACGGGGTCGGAAACCCGCGGGATCGCGTTAGTGGGAGACCCGCCAGCTTACTGAAATTTCAATCCACTGAAATCTTGAAAGGATTCATTGAAAAGCCGCTGAAAAGGAGGGCTTATGACCGCAGTCACGTACCTGTCCAAGAGCGCCTGCGCCGCGCACATCGGCCGGTCACCGAGTTATATCTCCTGGCTCAAGGAGAACGGTCGACTGGTGCTGTCGCCCAATGGCAAGCAAGTCGACGTGCTGGTCACCGAAGCATTGATCCGCGAAACCGCCGACCCGAGCAAGGCTGCCGTCGCTGCTCGCCACCAACAGGATCGGCTTCAGCGTGATGTATACAGGCACGTCGCAGCCAAATCCGAGTCGACTAACATGGCTGCGCCGCCATCCGCTGATCCTGCGCAAGGACAGACTCCTGACTTTCAGAAAGCAAGAGTGCATCGCGAGCATTACCTGGTGCGGATGGCGGAGATGGAGTTCCGTAAGGCACAAGGCGAACTGGTGGAAATCAGCTTTGTGCAGAAAGCCGCTTTTGAAACAGCACGTTCGCTCAATCACTCGTTGATGAGCCTCTCGCCGCAGTTGGCGCCACAACTAGCCGCGCTATCGGACCCGTGGGAAGTGGAACGACAGCTGACTGCTGCGCTACGTCAACGGCTCAACGAGGCGTCTCAAGTGTCCTGCGACGATTTTGGCGTCCTATTGAGCGAGTGCTGAGGGTATCCCTAGCTTAGGTTTAGTTATGGTTTGTGGAAAGGAGTGCTTCTGATGTTTGGCCAACTTGAAATGCAGTCATGACCTGGCACCATCAAAATTTCAGCCGTTGATGTGTTGGGGCGGCCTTTTTTAAAAGTGCGCAACTTCTTGCGCACTTGCTTCGCATATTGGGCTCGATAAATCGCTACAGCCCAAGTAGATTGTGGCCTGCAGCCAAGTGCGCAACTTCTTGCACATCACTGCGCAACTTCTTGCGCACTTTTCCTTTATTTTTTGCGGATTTATCCCAGCATCCGCGAGGAAAACGCTCGCAAGCCACGGTTTATAAGGGTATGAAAAAGTTGGCATGCTAATTGATGGCCATTGGCCGCCCCTTGGGTGATATCACCTATGGGCGCACCCAATGATTCAGCAAGGAGCACACCCCATGGCAACACCAGCGTACATGTCGGTTACCGGCGAAAAACAAGGCCTGATCACTGCCGGCGCATTCACCGCCGACTCCGTTGGCAACACCTACCAGGAAGGTCATGAAGACCAGGTCATGGTTCAGGCTTTCAGCCACGACGTGATCATCCCGCGTGACCCACAGTCCGGCCAACCAACCGGTCAGCGCGTGCACAAGCCAGTGGTTATCACCAAGGTCTACGACAAGGCTTCGCCTCTGCTGCAAGCGGCGCTGACTTCCGGCGAGCGCATGAGCGAAATCGTTATCCAGTGGTACCGCACTTCGGCTCAAGGTACTCAAGAGCACTACTACACCACCAAACTGGAAGACGCGATCATCGTCGCCATCAACAACAAAATGCACAACTGTCAGGATCCAGGCAACGCGCACTTCACCCACCTGGAAGAAGTGCAGTTCACCTACCGCAAAATCACCTGGACCCACGAAGTATCCGGTACTTCGGGTTCCGATGACTGGCGTGCTCCAGTCGTTTAATTACGGCTGATGGTTGTACCGCCCCGGCCGGCATCGCTGGTCGGGGCGCACTCACTTCTAAAGAATTTTTGCCAATAGCCCCTTGAGGGCTGTTGCGCGTCGCAGCACTGCGCGAGGGACAAGGGAATGTTCTCACCGGCCAACCAGCCTCATTTCAATCTGACCGTCGATGGCATCGACAGCGACTTCCAGGTGCTGTCGTTCACCGGTCGTGAAGCCCTCAACACGCCGTTCGAATTCGAGCTGGAACTGGTCAGTGAAAAGGCCTCGATCAACCTCGAAAGCGTGCTGCACAAACTGGCGTTTCTGCAGCTGTCGCCGAGCGGCACTGGCATCCACGGGTTGGTCTACAGCATCGCCCAGGGCGAGGCGGGCAAGCGCCTGACCCGCTACAAGATCTCCCTGCGCCCGCAACTGGCGTACCTTGCGCATCGGGTCAACCAGCGCATCTTCCAGCAGATGACCGTGCAGCAGATCATCAGCAAGGTCCTGGAAGAACACGGCATCCTCGCCAGCGATTACCACTTCCAGCTCAGCGCGATTTACCCCGAGCGCATTTACTGCGTGCAGTACGACGAATCGGACCTGGATTTCATCCAGCGCCTGTGCGAAGAGGAGGGCATTCACTACCACTTCCAGCACACCGCCAGCGGCCACAAACTGACCTTCGGCGATGACCAGACGGTGTTCCCGAAACTGGCGCCCGTGGCCTATCAGCAGGACTCAGGACTGGTCGCCGACAAACCGGTGGTCAAGCGTTTTGGCCTGCGCCTGGCCACCCGCACCAGTCGTACCACGCGGCGTGATTACGACTTCGTCAAACCGAAGATCGAGCTGGAAAGTGATGCCAAAAGCAGCGCCCAACCGGACCTCGAAGACTACGATTACCCCGGCCGTTTCGTTGATCGTGAGCGTGGCAAGCACCTGGCCAATCGCGCGCTGGAACGCCATCGCAGCGACTATCGTCTGGCCGAGGGCAACAGCGATCAGCCGATCCTCGTCAGCGGGCATTTTCTGGCCCTGACCGACCACGCCAACCCGACGTGGAACGACTTGTGGCTGCTCACCGAAATTCTGCATGAAGGTAAACAACCGCAGGTGCTGGAAGAGTCGGTCACCAGCGACACCACCGACAACAAAGACGATTTCCACCAGGGCTACCGCAACCGCTTTAGCGCGATTCCGTGGGACGTGCCATACCGTCCGCCGCTCGATCACCCGAAACCGAAAGTCCTGGGCACCCAGAGCGCCGTAGTCTGCGGCCCTGAAGGCGAAGAGATCTACTGCGACCAGTATGGCCGGGTGAAGGTGCAGTTCTTCTGGGACCGCGAAGGCAAGCACGACGACATGACCAGTTGCTGGATGCGCGTTGCGTCGAGCTGGGCAGCGGAAACCTTTGGCTCGATCAATATTCCACGGGTCGGCATGGAGGTGTTGATCACCTTCCTCGAAGGCGATCCCGATCAGCCGCTGATCACCGGTTGCCTGTACCACGGCGCGAACCTGCCGCCGTACAAACTGCCGGATTTCAAAACCCTGGCCACGGTCAAGAGCAAGGAATACAAGGGCAGCCGCGCCAACGAGCTACGCATCGACGACACCACCAGCGAGATCAGCATCGCGCTGCGCAGTGATCATGGTGCGAGTGCGATCAACCTTGGCTACCTGACCCATCCACGTCCGAGCGGCGGTCAGCCGCGCGGTGAAGGTTTTGAGTTAAGAACTGACCGCCACGGTGCGGTGCGTGCCGGTGCCGGTCTGCTCATCACCACCGAGCCGCGCCCGAACGAATCCAAGCACCACAAGGATCTGCCGGAAACCGCCGAACGCCTCGCGACGGCCAGCGATCAGCAGGATGGTTTCGCTGTTCAGGCCAAAGAGCTTCAAGCCCAAGAGGCCGGTGATCAGGACGACGTCGCCAAAGCGTTGCACGCCCAGCATCAAGGCGTGCTCGGCAGTGGTCCGGCGAACATGACCGCCAATGAGTTCCCGGAATTCACCGAGCCGCATCTGGTGCTCGCCAGCCCGGCCGGCATCGCCCTGACCACGCCGCGCTCCAGCCACATCGCCACCGGCGAACACCTGGCGCTGAGCAGCACCGGCCACACCAGCCTGTCGATCGGCAAACGCTTGCTGGCCAGTGCCAGTCGTGGCATGCGCCTGTTTGTGCAGAGCATGGGCTGGCGACTGGTCGCAGCCTCCGGCGACATCGACGTGCGAGCGCTGAAGGACAGCATCAACCTGCTGGCCAAACTCAACATCACCGCCAACGCCGACCGCATCACCATCACCGCGAAAACCGAACTGGTGATTCAGGGCGGCGGCAGCGCCACGACCTACAACGCCGGCGGCATCACCCACGCCACCAGCGGCCCGTACACCGCGCACGCGGCGAACTTCGCCTACACCGGGGCGAAAAGTCTCGCCGGGGTGTTCCCGGAACCGCCGAAACCGGGCAAGGGCAATCTGGAGTTGTTCAACCAGTACGCCGGGCGTCAGGGCATCAAGGACGGCGATTACGAAGTCATCGACGCCTTGGGCAAAAGCATCAAGGGCAAGCTCGACGCCAAAGGTTTTGCCAGTGTCGCCGGCGCGGCTCCGGGGCCGGCGCGGGTGCTGTTCGGCAAGGACCCGGCGGACACCTGGAGCGATGGCAGTTACATCGGCAAACCGGAATGGCCATTGAATCCGCCGGGGGCCGAGGATGTGCCGAGTCAGGTGCAAGCGATGGTCGCGCAGGTTTTGCCGAGCAAGAGTTGGGACATGTTGGAGAAGGGTAAGGACATGGCGCAAACAGGGATGAGTGCGATGCAGACGGCGCAGCAGGTGAAAGGTGTGGTGCAGGGCGGGGTGGCCGGGTTGCCGAAACTGGCGAGTGCGGCGATGCCGAGTGCGTCGGGGATCCTCGGCGCAGCAAGCAAGGGCGGACAGCTACCGACGCTTCCCGCGCCAACGCTTCCAAAACCTTCCTTGAAAACCCCGGGCCTGTTGGCGGGTGAGATGTTGTCATGACCACTGAGATCGTAAAACGTGAACCTCAGGTTGCTATCGTTCCCCTGAATGCCATCGACATTCAGGATGTTGCCAGCGGTGCGGCAACCTTCGACGCCTGGCTTCAATCCGCCAGTGGCGGTGTGGTCACTCTTGATCGGATCAAGAACGTCGCCGGCGCCTTACCCGTGGTTGGCAACATCATGGCGCTGGTCGATGCGCTGGGTGACATCGTCACCCTGTCGAACGCCAAGCAGCGCGACTTGCTCGCGTGGGCCAGCCTTGGCATCAACCTGATCGGCGTATTGCCTTTACCACCGGCAATGGCAGCGGCGCGCATGACACTGCGCCCGACACTGTTTCTGGTGCGTCAGGAGATGAGGGCCAGCAGCAAGTTGTTGCTCAGCACTTCCGTGATCGAGGTGCTGGTTGGTCACCTGAACGCCTCGATTATCGGCACACTGGATGATTTTGTTGAACAGGCCAAAGGCAAGTTGCCCGGTATTTTGGCGGACGCTGGCAAGCTCGGCGAAGAAGTCGTTAACGAAATTGCCAAAGGCATCGAAGCGGTGGCGTTTGGCAATCTGGATGCCAAAGGTGATCTGAATGCAGCCAGCATCCAGGCAAGCGCTGCGGCCGACCAATTCAAGAATGATCCGCTGGCGTCTTTCAGCAATATTTTTGGGGCTGCCAACAGTGCGCTGAAGTCAGCAGGTAAAGGCCTGGCCAACAGCGTGGCGCAAAATCTCGTTCCTGATGACCTCAAAAAAAACGTTTCCGCCGAAACCAAAAAACTGCGGGCGATGGGCCCGGAACTACGCACCCAATTGAGCAAGCTGGACGACGAGTCCGTTCAGAACTCCATCGGTTGGTTGCTGCTGATCCTTTCCAGCGCCGTGACATTGTGGCGCAAGCGCAATGCCCATGGCCAGAACGCCGCCGTCCACCCGGAGAAGACCGGACAGGCGAAGCGTACGGCATCTGAGGGACAGTTGGCCGCCCACGGCCAACAGGCACCGGCGAAAGGCGCGCCCAATCCAAAGAAAAGCCCCTGTGAATGCGCCACGCCATACAGCATCAATTTCGCCATAGGCTCTGAAAGCCTCAGTCATACCGATTTCAGCCTGCCCGGCCCCTTCCCGATCGAATGGACACGCACCTACAACTCACGCCTCGGCGCCTTCGATAAGAGCGAACTCGGCGCTCGCTGGATCAGCGAGTTCACCACGCGTTTCGACTGCGTGGATGATGGCCTGACCTTCTACGGCGCCGACGGTCGTGACCACAGCTATCCGCTGCCCAAAGTCGGTTTGTTCCACTACGACGCCATCGAAAATATCACCCTCGTTCGTGCCAGCGAAGATCAGCTATTGCTGTGCCACGGTTTCGAACGTAAGGAAACCTACGTCCGCCGTGGCCAGCGCTTTGTGCTGAGCAACATCTCCCTGCGCAACGGCGCCGGGGTCATGCTGCATTACGAGCATCGTCACGGCGAACACTCGCTGCTCTCCGACCTGATCACCTATCAGGAAAACGACTTCACTAAAGTCCATCTGCACCTCGGCACGATGATCGACGATCACGGCCGGTTTATCGGCCTCTGGCAGATCGTTGACGGCGAACCGTTGCGACAACTTTGTGCGTACCAATACGACGCCTATGGCGACCTGATTCAGGCGCAGGACGAGAACGGCGCAGTCTGGTCGTATCAGTTCCAGCATCACCTGATCACCCGCTACACCGACCGCACCGGGCGCGGCATGAACCTGCAGTGGGACGGTTCAAGCGCCAAGGCCAAAGCCGTGCGCGAATGGGCGGACGACGGCAGCTTCGACACGCGTCTGGAGTGGGACGAAAACATTCGTCTGACTTACGTCACAGATGCGCTCGGCAATGAGACCTGGCACTACTACGACATCCTTGGCTACACCTATCGCATTCGCTACGCGGACGAGCGTTCGGAATGGTTCTTCCGCGACGAGGCCAAGAACATCGTGCGCCGCGTCAACGCCGACGGCAGCACCGATCGCTACAGCTACGATGAACGCAGCAACCTGCTCGAACACATCCGCGCCGATCACACGGTGATGCACTACGCGTACGATGATCAGGACCTGCTGATCAAGATCAGCGACGCCGAGGGTGGTCAGTGGCAACGCGCCTATGACGATCAAGGCAATCTGGTCGAAGCGCTCGATCCGCTCGGCAACAAAACCGAATACGCCTACAACAAATCCGGCCAGCCCACCGCGATCAAGGACGCCAACGGCAACGAAAAGACGTTGGACTATAACGACGCCGGGCAGATGGTCGAGTACGTCGACTGCTCGGGCAAAACCAGCGCCTGGGAATACAACGAACTGGGGCAAATGATCTGCTTCACCGACGCTGCCGGCAACGCCACCGAGTATGAATACAAGGCAGGCCAACTGGTGCTGATCAAGCACCCGGACAAGACTGAAGAGCGCTTCGAACGCGACGCCGAAGGCCGGCTGTTGACGCATGTCGACGGTCTTGATCGCTGCACCACCTGGAGCTATGGCGCGGCCGGTTTGATCGCCGAACGTGTCGATGCCGCCGAGCAAACCCTGCGCTATCGCTGGGACCGCCTCGGACGGCTAACCGCCCTGGAAAACGAAAACGAACAACGCGCCCACTTCCACTACGACCCGGTCGGTCGTCTACTCGAAGAGCGCGGTTTCGATGGGCGCAGCACGCGCTATCAGTACGACCCACTCACTGGACGCCTCGCGCAATCGATCAACGGCCAACGCGTCATCTCATTGAGCTTCGACCCGATGGGCCGCTTGACTGAACGTCGCGCCACCTTGGGCGACCAGTCGCAAAGCGAAACCTTCGCCTACGATGGCAACGGCAACATGGTGCTGGCCAACAACGCCGACAGCCGCCTGCAATGGTTTTATGATCCGGCAGGAAATATTCTGCGCGAGCACCAACACTATCTGGGGTTGGACAGCCCGGTGGTCGCGGTCTGGCGGCACGAATACGACGTACTAAACCAGTGTATTGCTACGACCCGTCCAGATGGCCACCGTGTTAGTTGGTTGACCTACGGCAGTGGCCACTTGCTGGGTCTACGACTGGACGATCATGAACTGGTTGGCTACGAACGCGACGACCTGCACCGCGAAGTCGCCCGCCATCAAGGCAACCACCTAGTGCAAACCCAAAGCTGGGATCCGGTTGGTCGCTTGCAGGAGCAATTGCTGGGACGCAGCGACGACAAATCCACGCTGCTCAAACGCGAATACACCTACGACGCGGCCGGCCAACTGACTAACATCAACGACAGCCGCCGCGGCCCACTCGCCTATCGCTACGATCCTGTTGGCCGACTGCTCAGCGCCGTGACGCGTCAAGGCGTGGAAACCTTTGCCTTCGACCCGGCCGGCAACCTGCTCGACGAGAAGGCGACAGAAATTCGCCGACCACTGGATCTGACGCCACAGCGCAGCAAACTGGTCGACAACCTGCTGCGCGAATATGTCGGTACGCATTACGACTACGACGAACGCGGCAACCAGATCCAGCGCTGGCACAACGGCCAACGCAGTGATCTGCGCTGGGACCTGTTTGATCGACTGGTGCATTTCGAAGACCCGCGCCTGAGCGTGGATTTCGCCTACGACGCACTGGGGCGTCGCCTGCACAAAAACTCTCGTGCGCACTACAAGCAGAGTCCGGAAGCAGGTTCCCTTTGGAACAAAAACGAGCACGCTCGTAAACAGCGCGAACTCGGCTGCGGCTTCACCTTGTACGGTTGGGATGGCGACAACCTCGCTTGGGAAAGCAGCCCGGAGCAGAGCGATGGCGAGCCGGGTCGCACGGTTCATTATGTCTTCGAGCCAGATACCTTCGTCCCGATCGCTCAGGCTGTAAGGCATGCGCCAATCGAGCTGATCGGTTTGCCGGATTACAGCGGTGAATACAGCCTTGATGAAGATCCGGTGTGGAATCACAAGGCAACGGCATTACCGTTTGATGCGTTGGCCTGGTACCAATGTGATCACCTCGGCACGCCGCAGGAATTGACGGACTCGCAAGGCAACATGGCCTGGACCGCGCAATACAACGCTTGGGGACAGGTGACGGAGCGGCGCTCGGAGTGGGCGCGGCAGCATGATGTGATGAACCCGATACGGTTCCAGGGGCAGTATCACGATCATGAGACAGGGCTGCATTACAATAGATATCGTTATTACGATCCTTTGGTCGGACGTTTTATAAATCAAGATCCGATCGGTCTCGCAGGGGGATTGAACGCCTACGAATATGCACCAAATCCCGTGCAATGGATCGACCCATTAGGTCTAGCGCGTATTCCTAAGTCGGTGAAAACCAAGGTAGCTATCGAGAACAAGCAATTTCACGGAGTGGAATCATGTGAGAAGTGCTTGGTCACAGTAGTTCCTGGTCAAAAGAGCCAGAGGGGTGTAACTCCGCCACCGAATGAACGACAATTCGATCATATCCAACCTGATTCATTGGGAGGCGCAAACGATGAGGGTAATACCCAGATTCTATGTCGCCGTTGTAATCGCGAAGCTTCAGATTCAATCAAGCCGGATTACAAAACACTCAACCGTCTAGGCGGCTCCCCACCTTGAGCGTATAAAATATGAACGATATTTTTCACAAGATTGTCTTTGAGCTCACGCCTGACGAGGATGATTATCCTCCTGTATCCGCTGAGTCGATTTGGGGCATCTATGCCGGTGATGGCACCTATACCTTAGACAATACTCCCTATTACGTTTATGGCGTGAGTAAGGGCGATTTCGTGCAGGTAAAGTCCAGTGGCGATGAGATGATAGCTGTCCGTGTCGCAAAACGGGGTGGCCATTCGACTGTCAGAGTTTTTGCCAGTGATACTGAAGAGAAAAGTAAAATAATCGCTCATCTTCATCAGTTGGGTGCCTCGTGTTCAGTTAGTCAGGAAATGTCGCTGTTTGCAGTGGATATTCCCTCAGATTGTGATTTTTTCGCGATCGACAGATATTTGTCTGATATTGCTGATGGGGAAAATATTGCATATGAGGATGCTTGTCTGCAGCACTCACATATTGATTCATCTCGTCTAGGGGAGTGCCTGTCATTGGCTTCTTTACCACTACTAGCTCATTGATTGAGTAACCCCTAAATTGGATCATGGAGACAGGTCGGGATAAAGAAAGTTTTCGGAGGTGGGCTGCGTTTGTATAATTAATGAAGCGTAGTCTGTCCCGGTAAAAAGGTGGCCATCTCAAATAAAGGGTTTCGTGTGTTGAGCGTGGAAGTTCTGGAGCACCCTATGCTCGATGAGCAATCAACAGAAATTATTCGTGTGTATGCCGGAAAAAACTCAAAAGGTGCGGTATTTGAAGAGCTGCCGGCTCGCAAAATTGATGAGCATACGTATGAACTTCTGTTTTCCCCTGGCTTGGCTTTGAATCTGGCAAGAGGAGATATAGTTTCATTAAAAAATCCTCAAACACACGCTGAGATTTTGAAGAGAGGGGGCAATTTTTGTATCCATATCTACTCCAAACACATTTCGCCAGAGCGGCTTAAGACACTTGAGGCGGATGTCGCGAACGAGCTCAACGGTACCTTGGACGGCGTATATAGAGGGAATTTGTCATTAGCCATTCCCGCAAAAAATGGAATGGATAGGATTGCAAAATTTTTTAATGCCTTCCATGAACAGACCGGGGTTCAATGGTACTACGCGAACATCTACAAAAATATCGATGATGTAGAGGACGAAACTCTGCTCAATTGGTGGCTGGATAGCTAGAGGTTCTCGCCAGTAAAAACGGCGAGTTAGGGTTGCAATGAATTTTTCGGGAGCTGCTATGAACGAACGTATGGAGTTTCGTCCGAATCAACTTCAGATAAATATTTGTGAGAAGTACGGAATGGCGGTGCTTGCGCCTGAGGTCATGGTTGCCGTCGCCCTGCAGACTCTAGGCCAGTCCCCTATTTATGGCAGCAGAGTTGAGCTGCCCGAAGGAGGGACTGTGAGTTGGTTCATACACTGCGGTGAGTATTCAAAAGCGGATGATTTCTACAAGCCCCTTCATGCTCACCATTTAGACGAAATACTGCCGCAAGTGGTGAGTTATCTGTGCCTGCCCACCGGCGCAAAATTCATTATCGACACTGGCGAGTATGAAGACGTCTGGATGGCCGAGTAGCGGCATCCAACTTACTAGTCAAAGGAGTGACAACATGAAAGACGCCATTCGCTTGGGCGACTCCACCACCCACGGTGGCAAGGTGCTCGAAGCCTTTTCTCAGACCGACCTTAACGGCAAGCCGATTGCCGGTGTCGGTCACAAGGTCAGTTGCCCGTTGTGCAAGGGGATTTTCCCGATTGCCGAGGGCAGCAGCACCTACACCGTCGATGGCACGCCCATCGCCCTCGACGGCATGAAAACCGCCTGCGGTGCTGCGCTGATTGCAAGCGGCCCGAAAGGCGCAGTGATCAGTTGATTACCTGATCTCATTTTTGGACCCATTGCCTCGGTATGCGACTGACCGTCTCATTCCGAGTTGGCGATGTGCCTCTCCTACTTAACGAAAACTATCGATCATGCCCACGGTGTTAGCGTTCAAAAGACCGAGCGGCGGAGCAGGGCGTTTTTTGCTGCCTATTACGCAAAGTTGGCCATCCCCATCCCGCTGAAGAACATCTTCGGTGTGCATTTCAACCTATTTAAATATTCGTTCCCGTTCTTGGAGAAGCTGCCGGTTCAGTTCCTCGAATTCATTTTCGTATAGCCTGAGCTGCTTCCGGCAGCTTTCGAGGGGCGTCGGGCAGCCAAGCCAGTATTAAGTGTTTTCGATGTCGGAAGAGTCCACGGGAGCGTCTTGCTGCGTGCTGTATTTATATACGGTTATCAGGGCGCGGCGGAGTGGCGAGGGTGGGGCGACAAGCTTTAGCGAACGGCAGCTTTCGGCCGAGGCTGTGTAAAAACGTTTTTCAGCGCGACAGGTACTCAAGCCCGGACTGAGAATCGCGCTTCTACGTAAAATCCACACCTGCTGACGTGCCGATAAATTTCAGATTCGACGTAAACGCGCACACTCCAATTTTGGCGAAGCGTTTTTACACACTCTGGGCCGGAAGTGGACATTCACGGATGCCTGACTTTGGCTGATGCTGGCCGTTCCTAGAGAGTTTTTTTCCTGAATTCGGACGCCGCGACAACATGAATATTGTTCCGTAATTTTTTGACCGGCTACGAATTTATTGGCTCTCAAGGGTGGTTGAAATGGATGTCTGCGGAAAAATGTTTTACTTAAGTAATTGATTTTATTGTATAAAAAACTCGGACTTAAAATCCCCCGCTCGTAAGGGCGTGCCGGTTCGATTCCGGCTTCGGCACCATCTCTAATCAAGGGTTTGCGGGCGAAAGCTGATGCAAGCCCTTGTTTGTTTCCAGTGCGGTATTTTGATCGGATGCCCATGGATTACCGCTAATGGATACCTCTGATCGTTCGCAATTTTCATTGTGCCTATTGGCGTTGCGTACGTTCACTGGCCTGACAGCCGCCATTTTTTTTAAGCGAAAGCCCAGCTATTTAGCTGGGCTTTTTTGTAGCTTTAAACAAATGCCTGCCCACTGAAACCTCGCGGCAGGCGCTGAAGTCCGGCCATTGCTGTCAGCCGCTCAATCCATTGGGTGCGCCAATCAACCGCGCCATGAGTGTTCTTTGCCTGTCGGGCAGTGCGCCGTGCTGCATTGCGTTGGTCTTTTCTTGCCTGCTTGAACGCATCGGTATTGCGGCAGCTACGGCACTTCACGCGATTGAGTTCTTTGCTCGCTGAGAGTTGCTGACCTTTGTGACCGCAGGCCAGATGACCGTCGACGCTGAAATGAATGACCATGAACCGTCTCCTGAGTGACGTGTAATGGTTTGACAACTGGCAGCCATGCGCGTTCGGCGAGACAAATCGCAGACAAAAAAACACCCGCATGCGGGCGGGCGTTGAAGGTGATCTCTAAAGGAGTGATTTCACTGTAAGCGGGTCGATGTGATGGCTTCGTGAAAAGAAACTTTTCGGCTCACACAAGCAATCGCCGGGCAGAAGGCCGCCCGGCAACAATGACCATCCCTCGCGATGACCTGATTTGTCGTTATCTGAACCGTGGCAGCGGCCGATCAACCGGCTTCAGGGCCGACAGTGTATTGCGAATCAGCGGCGCATCCTTTTCGATGTCGTTCAGCCGATCGCGGATACGCAGGGCGGTGGGGTGTCCGCCTTGATGATCGACCCAGTCGGCGATCTCCTTGCAAGCGGCCGCGAGGCGGGCCTGCCGGGCGTCGAGCAGGGTGAGGAGGGTGGTGATGGACTCTTTTTCGGACATGGAACACCTCCGTTCAATGAAACCGCTGAGCGGCAGCAAAAAGCCCGCAAGTCGCGAGCCTTCTGCCGTTGGGGTGCTGCTCCTTCAGCTGGTTTCAGTATAGACCCGCCGGTGATCGGCATCAGCCGGAAGACTGGCGGACCGGTAGTGGAGAACTCGCTGCGTTAAGGCGCTCGCATTCGACCCTGGCGTCGTGTTCCCTGTCGTAGCCATCGCCGATGAAGCCACCCGTGCGCGTGTCGCAGATACGAAACCAGCCAATGGCTTCGGCGGGATCATGCTGGCTTTCTCCGGCGCGTCGACCGTGAATGATGATCTTGTTGCAGCGCTTCACGACGAAAATGTCTTCCATGGCGTCACCGCAGCTGATTCGTGTCAGATCAACTATAGAAGGCTGCGGCGATCGTGCAAAAAATAGGCAGATCAACTCGTCGGCTGGCACTGCCGGGCGGGGATCAAGGCGCGTCGGTCATTTCGCTCATCTGCTCGAGAAACATTGCCAACGCCACTTCTTCGGCGCGCAGCCCTTTGCGCACTCGCGGACGGGGGAGTTGCGCCAGTGCGCCGAGCATGAATTTTTCCACCACAGCGGGATGGATATAGCACTTGCGGCACACCGCTGGCGTATTGCCCAGCTGTTTGGCGACGCCCTTGACCATCTCGACGACGTGGCGTTTGGCTTCGGTCTCCGATTCGTGAGTCAGCTCACGCAACACCGCCAATGCCAGGGCGCTGCCGGCCCAAGTGCGGTAGTCCTTGGCGGTAAAGTCGGCGCCGGTCAGGGTTTGCAGATACGCATTGACGTCGGAAGAGCTGACCGTGTGGCGGTCACCGTTTTCATCCAGATACTGAAACAGGTTCTGCCCGGGGATTTCCAGGCAGCGCTTGATGATTCGCGCCAGACGGCGATCCTTGACGGTGATTTGATGTTCGATCCCGCTCTTGCCGCGAAACTGGAACAGGATCGCACTGCCGTTGACCTCGACATGTCGGCTGCGCAAGGTCGTCAGGCCGTAGGAACGGTTATCCCGCGCATATTGCGTGTTGCCGACACGAATCAGCGTGGCATCGAGCAGGGTGATCACCGTGGCCATGACTTTGTCGCGACTGAAACCGGGCGCGGCCAGCAGCGCTTCCAGCTGTTTGCGCAATTTCGGCAGCGCCAGGCCAAATTCGCGCAGGCGTGAATACTTGTCGGCATCGCGCACTTCGCGCCAGCGCGCGTGATAGCGGTATTGTTTGCGGCCACGGGCATCGCGCCCAGTGGCTTGCAGGTGGCCACGCGGGTCGACGCAGATCCACACGTCGATATAGGCCGGCGGCACCGCGAGGGCGTTGATGCGTTTGATTTCGTCCGGGTCAGTGATGCGCTGGCCAGAGGGTTCGAAGTAGCTGAACTTGCCGCGCAGTTTCTTGCGCGTGATACCGGGCTGGGTGTCATCGACATAGTGCAGGTCTGGGGGCAGTGCGTCGGTCAGCACGGTGTCGGGCATGGCGGCTTCCTTGGGGGCGTCGTGGTCTGTAAACGATTGACCGCACGCTGTAGCCGTCGTGCCGAATGATTTACGCCAGCACTGCGACCGCCTTGATCTGCGCCCAGAGATGCTGGCCCGGATGCACGCCGAGTTGATCCCGCGAGAAGCGCGTGATACGCGCCACCAAGGGCGTGCCGCCGGCATCGAGACGAATCAGGACATGGGCAGCGTTGTCCGCTGCCAGTTCACTGACCACGGTGACCGGCAGACGATTGAGGATGCTGCTGAACTCGGTGTTCTGCAGGGTGAGACTGATGTCTCGCGCGTGTACCTTGCACCGTAAGGCCTGACCCAATGCCATCGGCGCGTGGGTGACGCGAATGTGCAAATGGGTGGCCGGCAATTGCAGGCTCAGCAACTGATAATCGGCGTCGTAGGCGCTGACCTGGCCCTCGATGATCACTCCGGCGTCGTCGCCCATTGCCATCGGTAAATCCAGACGGGCGAGGGTTTCGCCGATCGGGCCACTGGCCAGGGCCTTGCCGTCGCTGAGCAGCACGAGGTGATCGGCCAGTCGCGCCACTTCGTCTTGCGCGTGGCTGACGTACAGCAGTGGAATGTCCAGCTCGTCATGCAGACGCTGCAGGTAAGGCAGAATTTCGCGTTTGCGCTGGCTGTCGAGAGCGGCCAGGGGCTCGTCCATCAACAACAACTTCGGGCTGGTCAGCAGGGCTCGGGCAATGCCCACTCGTTGACGTTCGCCACCAGAGAGGTGCTGCGGATGGCGCTCGAGCAGATGACCGATACCCAGGAGTTCAGTGGCCTGCGCGAGATCCACCCGACGCTGGGCCTTGGCGATGCGCTTGAGGCCGAATTGCAGATTGCCCAGCACCGACAGGTGCGCGAACAGGCTGGCCTCTTGAAACACGTAGCCGACTGCGCGTTTGTGTGGCGGGACGAAAGTGCCATGGTCGCTGTCCTGCCAGACTTCACCGTTGATGCGGATAAATGCCTGTTCGGCACGTTCCAGCCCGGCAATGCAGCGCAGGCAGGTGGTTTTGCCGGAGCCGGAATGACCGTACAACGCGGTAACGCCACGGCCCGGCAAGTGCAGGGCAACGTCCAGGCTGAAGCCGGAATAGCCGATTTTCAAACGTGCATCAATCATCGGTCAGCTCCAGCCCGCACGGGTTTTGCGGCTGGTGTACAGCGCCAGCAACACCAGAAAGGAAAACACCAGCATCGCCCCGGCCAACCAGTGAGCCTGGGCGTATTCCATGGCTTCGACGTGGTCGTAAATCTGCACGGACACCACGCGGGTCTTGTCGGGAATGTTGCCGCCAATCATCAGCACCACACCGAATTCACCGACGGTATGGGCGAATCCGAGGATCGCTGCCGTGATAAAACCCGGACGCGCCAGGGGCAGCATCACGCTGAAAAAAGTGTCCCAAGGATTGGCGCGCAAAGTCGCGGCCACTTCCAGAGGACGGGTGCCGATCGCCGAAAAGGCGTTCTGTAGCGGTTGCACCACAAACGGCATGGAGTAGATCACCGAGCCGATCACCAGCCCGGTAAAACTGAAGGTCAGCGTGCCGAGTCCCAGCCATTGGGTGAATTGGCCGAGAAAGCCGTGCGGCCCCATCATCAGCAACAGATAGAAACCGATGACGGTCGGCGGCAGCACGAGGGGCAGGGCGACAATCGCCCCGATCGGGCCGCGCAACCACGAACGGGTACGCGACAGCCACAGGGCGATTGGTGTGCCGACCAGCAATAGAATCACGGTGGTCAGGGACGCCAGTTTCAGGGTCAGCCAGATCGCCGCAAAATCGGCACTCGTCAGCGCCATTTAGAGTTGATAACCGTAAGACTTGATCACCGCAGCGGCTTTTGGGCCCTTGAGGTATTCAACCAAGGCTTTGGCGGCGGCGCTGTCCTTGCCTTTGTTGAGGATGACCGCGTCCTGTTTGATTGGGTCATGCAGGCTGGCCGGAACGATCCAGGCCGAGCCGCTGCTGACTTTACCGTCCTTGTAGATCTGCGAGAGAGCAACGAAGCCTAGTTCGGCGTTGCCGGTGGAGACGAATTGATACGCCTGGGTGATGTTCTGGCCTTCAACGATCTTGGCTTTGGTGGCCTCGGTCAGTTTCAGCTTCTCCAGCACCTGCGTGGCGGCGAGCCCGTAAGGTGCGGCTTTCGGGTTGGCGATGGACAGATGCTGGTACCCGTTTTTCTTTAGCACATCGCCTTTGGCATCGACGTAGCCTTCTTTGGCCGACCACAGCGCCAGGGTGCCGATGGCGTAGGTGAATCGCGAGCCCTTGACGCTATCGCCTTCTTTTTCGAGTTTTTCCGCAGTGGTGTCGTCCGCCGAGAGGAACACTTCGAACGGCGCGCCGTTTTTGATCTGGGTATAGAACTGGCCAGTGGCGCCGTAAGCGGCGACCAGTTTGTGCCCGGTGTCTTTTTCGAAATCGGCGGCAATCGCCTGGATCGGCGCGGTGAAGTTGGCAGCTACAGCCACTTGCACTTCATCAGCCTGGACAGTGCCAATGGCGAACACCGCGAGCAGGGAAACCAGGCAGGAAGGGGCAAAACGGGAGGCACAAATGGTCATGTAACAGCTCCGTGGTTGGCGTGGGCACAGGGCAGCTATTGTTGGAAGTGGACTGCGCCGATGCGAGGGGTGAGATCGCTATATAGCGAAATATATAGCGAAACGCCGGCAAACGGAAAGTGTTGCTTGAAACCAGTGTGAGGGCTTCGATTCCTCATGCGGTCCGGACTCAACGCTGTTGCAGTTTTGCCAAAGCACCGTCGGCCAACTGTCGCGTCAGTTCGGCACTGCTGACGTCTTTGCCCAACGTAAAGGCCTGACCCGCCCAGAGGTTGGCGAACTCAGCCTCATGCTTCGCTCGCAACGGCATCAACGCACCCCCCGCCAGCGGAAATGCGGGAGCCATCGGCGACATCGGGCCCAGCTCGCGCATGGCACGGTTCAGAATGCCGCGGGCCGGACGGCCGGTGAAAATATTGGTGATCGCGGTTTCGCTTTCCTTGGCCGTGCGCAGCGCCTGGTGATGAGCAGCGCTGACTTTCGCTTCCGGGGTGAACAGGTACGCAGTACCCACCTGCGCCGCCGACGCGCCGAGCATGAGCGCTGCCGCGACACCGCGAGCGTCGGCAATGGCGCCCGCAGCGATCACAGGAATGTTCACCGCATCCACCACCTGCGGTACCAGGGCAAATGTGCCGACCTGACTGCTCAAGTCCTCACTCAGGAACATTCCGCGATGGCCGCCAGCTTCGTAACCCATGGCAATGATCGCATCGCAACCGTTCTGCTCCAGCCACACGGCCTCCTCGACGGTGGTGGCCGAGGAGAGAATTTTCGCTCCGGTGGCCTTGACCCGATTCAGCAGGGATTTTTCCGGCAGGCCGAAGTGAAAGCTCACCACCGACGGTCGAAACTCCTCCAGTACATCGCAGGCTGCGGCATCGAAGGGCGCGCGATTGGACACCGGCGTCGGTGCGTCGAAATCCACGCCCAGTTCGCGATAGTAAGGTTCCAGCAGGTTCTTCCAGTCGCGGGCGCGTTGTTCATCCGGCGCCGGTGGCTGATGGCAGAAGAAGTTCACGTTGAAAGGTTTGTCAGTGTTTGCACGAATGGTTTTCAGCTCGTCACGCAACTGCTCGATGCTGAGCATCGCCGCCGGCATCGAACCCAGCCCCCCGGCGTTACACACGGCGATCACCATGGACGAATTCGTGGCACCGGCCATCGGGCCCTGAATGATTGGTACCTCAATACCGAGTAGGTCAAGCAGGCGGTTATCTGGCCATTGGCTCATGACAGCGGTTCTCCGAACGACAAAACGGGCAGGGACGGCAGGGTCGTTTTTTAACAGCAAAGCCGTCTACACAGCCAGTTCGAAATACTGAATATGCCATGCAGTTTTTCAGCGTCGGTGTAATCCGCCGCCGCCAAACGAACGATTCATGTTTTGCGAGGAGTTATGAAAGTTGTTGGTGCGCTGGTTGCCGACATTGCGCGCAGCGGATTCGCGATTGAGGTTCTGCAGTTGTGCATTGTTGTTTACCGGCGCCGGCCGTGTACCGCCGCCCACCATCGACTGCCAGCCATTATCGGTTTTCTTGTAGACGTTACCGTCATGCCCCGCATAAACGTTGTCGCCGACATGGGCCACACCACTGTTGCGTCCGCGAACCGCGCCATATTGAGTGGTGTTGCCGGAGTTGGGGTTGTACACCGCACCACGGTTGGCGGTGACTTGCGTGCCGTTGCGCGCATTGCCGACAGTGACCCGTTCGCCGGCAATGGCGCCGCCGTTCGGCCCGGTCGCCACGCCGCTGCGTCCGGCTGCATAGTTGCCGTTATAGACGTTATGCACGGCGCCCCGTTGACCCGCCGCTGCGACGCCGGTGCGTGAGTTATACGAAGCACCTACCTGACCCGCCCAGCGATTGCCGGTCCAGGCGTTGTAGCCCGCACCGTAGCGGCTGACGGTCGCTCGATCGCCCCACTGACGGTAAATGTTGCCCGTGGTTCCGGCCCAGCCGCCGGGCCCCCAGGCTACCGCGCCGCCACGATAACCGTAGGCGGCGCCACCCCAGGCCAGCGGCGCTGGATACAGGTGCGGGCCCCAGGCGTAACCCCAGCCGTAATTGCCCCACCACGGATAGGCGCCCCAGCCCCAGCCCATTGCCACGGTGCTGCCGCCCCAGCTCCAGCCGAAACCGAAGCCGAACGTCCAGCCGGTCCAGGGTGTGTAGCGAATGGCGACGCCGAAACCGTAAGTCACCGGCGGCCCGTACCAGACACTGCCGACCCACGGCGTGTACGGATAACCGGTGCCATAAACCACGACGCCGGTCGCCGGGTCCAGATTCGATCCCTGATACCCCGGCGTGTAACCGACCACCACGGTATCGCCGCTGGACTCATAGACCTTGACGTAGGTGAGGTAGTGCATGGGCGAACTCGGCGGGATCGAATAGATCACCGCCGGTACGGAACTGGCCACGGTCCACGGCCCGTTCAAGGACGTCGAGGTGAACCAGATTCCGTTCTCCACCGCAAACCAGCTGTCGTTGTCGACGCGCATGATCGGTGTCGCACTGTTGACCACATACTGCAGCGGTGTGCTGTTGATGGCTTTGAGTTGCGGCTCGCCATCGAACTGCGGCGCTGTCATGTGCACCGCGTTTTTCTTGATCGCCGAGGTCTGGGGAATGGTCGCGGCAATCGCGGCTTCCTTGGCCTGTGGCGTGCCGGCGACGGAGGCCTTGACGTTCTCTTTCGGGCTGTCGTCGGGGATGTTTGCGAAGTCGGCGGGCAATTTGTCGGCCGGGGTAAATGTCCACGGCCCCTTCATGTCGCTGGCGCGAAACCAGCGCCCGGAGATCAGCACGTAACTGTTCTGGTCACCGATTTCCTTGAAGATATGCCCGGTGGTGTTGCTCACATAAAGCAGGCTTGTGCCTTGGATGGGCAGCCATTGTGGCGCGCCGTCGGTCACCAGCAGTTCGGTGGGCGTGGTGGCGATGAAGATCTTCGGCTGCGGCGGTTTGGCCAGACTCGGCACCTTGTCTTTGGGATCACTTTGTCCCGTCAACAGATCGACCTGCCGACTCTTGATCGCCGCCAGTCGGGCTTTTTCCAGATCGGCAGGTGGTGCGGCCAGGCGCATGTACTCGCCGCTCAACTGGTCGGCAACCATCCAGCCATCGAATACATGCAGGTAATGTTTGCCCTGGGCATCGTTCAGCAGCAGCGGCCGAGTGTTGAGCACCCGTTGCAGCGCAGTGCCGTCCACCGCTCGATAGGCGGCCTCGCCATCAATATAGACAAGCAGAGCGGGGACGTCGGACGTGACGATGGCTGGCGGCGTATTTTCCAGTGGCGCGCTGTCGGCTTTCTGCTCGGCCGACAGCACGCCTACGGCGGCTTCGAGCTGATCCAGCGAAATGGTCTTCTTGCGGTTTTCGGCGTCCTTTTGCAATGCCGCGACCCAGATGTCGGCCTGGCGGGCATCGGCCGGGAAGTCGGCCTTGATCAGCTTGTACTGATCGAGCGCCACCCAGCGGGTCGCTTTGTCGACCAGTGTATGCGCGCTGAACTGGACGATGCCGTAGGTGGACTTGCCGTCGCCGCTTGTGGCTTCGACCGCCGCGCGGGCATTGAGGGTATAGCCATCCCAGCTGTCGAGTTGCGGCTGGTACACGGTCAGTTTCGCCTTGCCGCTGGTGATGACTTGCGGCCATGTCGGCGCGTCCGGCGCTGCGTCAGCGGTTGTTGTCGCGGGGGCTGCCAAAGCATTGCCGAAGGTCAGCAGCCACAGCATCAGCATCACAAGAAACGAGCGCGGATAAGGCATTGTCAGCTCCATCGACAGGGCGATTTCCAAAGGAATCATCGCGAAAGCACAACCGTCGAAAAAGCATAGTCGCCCGCGATGCAAATACCCGGTCGATTTGCGGACAAGCAGAAAGTCGAGTGTGGCAATGTATTGCGATGTGGTATTTCAAGGCACGCAATCCTTAAACCCGTTCGCGAGAGGTCGCCATGTTCAACGCCATTCTGATCGACAAAGACGACCGCGGTTATCGCGCCAGCGTGCAAGCGATCAACGAGGACCAGTTACCCGAAGGCGATGTCACCGTACGTGTCGCCTACAGCACACTCAACTTCAAGGATGGCCTGGCGATTACCGGCAGCAGTCCGGTGGTGCGCAAATTTCCGATGGTGCCGGGAATCGATCTGGCCGGTACGGTTGAGGCCAGTGCTCACGCCGATTACGAGGTCGGCGATCCAGTGCTGCTCAACGGCTGGGGCGTCGGTGAAAGTCATTGGGGCGGTCTTGCGCAAAAAGCCCGGTTGCAGGGTGACTGGCTGATTCCGTTGCCCAAGGCTTTTACCCCGGCACAGGCGATGGCCATTGGCACCGCTGGCTACACGGCGATGCTGTGCATCCTCGCGCTGGAGCGCAATGGCGTCACGCCCGATCAGGGCGAGATTCTGGTGACGGGCGCCAATGGCGGCGTGGGCAGTTTTGCCATCGCTCTGCTCAGCAAACTCGGCTACCAGGTGGTGGCATCCACCGGTCGGGTCTCCGAGCATGAGTACCTGAAACAGCTGGGCGCTAGCGAGATCATTGAGCGCGCAACCTTGTCCGAACCCGGCAAACCGCTGGCCAAGGAGCGTTGGGCGGGCGTCATTGATTCGGTTGGCAGCCACACCCTGGCCAACGCCTGCGCCAGCACACGAGCCGAAGGAACAGTCGCTGCCTGCGGCTTGGCGCAAGGTATGGATTTTCCGGCGTCGGTAGCGCCTTTCATCCTGCGCGGCGTGACGCTGGCCGGCATCAATAGCGTGACTCAGCCCAAGGCGCGCCGCCTGGAAGCCTGGGATCGTCTGGCGAAGGATCTGGATTTCGCGTTGCTGTCGCTGATCAGCCATGAAATCAGCCTGAGCGAAGCGGTCGATGCGGCGCCGACATTGCTCGCCGGACAGTTGCGCGGCAGGGTTGTCGTTGACGTCAATCGCTGACAGAGTTAACGCCATCGCGGCGCTTGCGGACCGTGCTTCAACCAATCAGGGAGTGAGGTTTTCGATGGACTTGAAACGGCAGCAGATAGACGCCTTCACGGTCTCGGGCTTGCGTGTACGCACGGACAATGCAGCAGAGCACAGCACCGAGTCGGCGAAGATCGGCCCGATGTGGCGGCAGTTTTTCGCCAGCGCACTGACTGAAATCATTCCCGACCAGCAAGCCGGATCGCCCGTGTATGGCGTGTATTCGGCCTACGAGTCGGACGCCTCCGGGGCGTTCGACGTGACCGCGGGCGTGGCTGTCGACAAGCCTGCGGGCGGGTACGAATCGGTCGAGATCGAAGCGGGCGACTATCTGGTGTTCGAGGCGCACGGTCAAATGCCCGACGCGGTGATCTCTACCTGGGGCAAAGTGTGGACGTTCTTTAATGACAATCCGCAGATCCAGCGTCGCTACGCCACGGACTTCGAGGCCTATACCGGCCCCGAATCAGTGTCGATCCATATCGGCGTTCGCTAAGACTGCGTCTCACGCTCCAGCAACTGGCGCTTGCGCTCCACGCCCCAGCGATAACCTGACAGATTGCCATCGCTGCGCACCACGCGGTGGCAGGGGATCGCTACCGCCAGACGGTTGGCCCCGCAGGCCTGGGCCACGGCGCGCATGGATGTCGGCGCGCCGATGCGTTGGGCAATGTCGGCGTAGCTGGCCGTGCTGCCGGGCGGAATCTCGCGCAACGCTTGCCAGACGCGCTCTTGAAACGCCGTCCCGCGCACGTCCAGCGGCAAGTCCAGGCCAATGGCCGGCGCTTCGATAAAGCCCACGACCTTGGCGATCAGTTGTTCAAATCCACGGTCGGCGCCAATCAAGTTGGCTTTCTTGAATTGATCCTGCAGATCGCACACCAGTTGATGCGGGTCGTCGCCCAGCAGAATCGCGCAAACCCCGCGTTCGCTTTGCGCGACCAGGATCGCGCCGAGCGAGCATTGGCCCACCGCGAAACGAATGTCGTTGTTCTGGCCGGCTGCACGGTAGTCGCCGGGCTTCATGCCTAACAGATGATCGGCGGCTTCGTAGAAGCGGCTGTTGGAGTTGAAACCGGCGTCATAGAGCGCGTCCGTCACGGAGTCGCCGTCTGCCAGCCGTTCGCGGACCCTGCGCGAACGGTGGGCGGCGGCGTAACCTTTGGGCGTCAGGCCGGTGGCAGCCTTGAACACCCGATGAAAATGAAACGGGCTCAAGCCTGCCGTCTGCGCGAGCTCATTGAGCCGCGGCGGGTTTTCTGCCGTTTCGATCTGTCGACAGGCTTTCGCCACGGTCACAGCGTGTTGCGCCGCGACATCACTGTGATCCTTGCTGGCCCGTTTGCTCGGCCGGTAGCCTGCCGCTTCAGCCTGTTGCGCATTGTCGAAGAACTCGACGTTCTGCGGTTTAGGCAACCGTGCCAGGCTGCTGGGACGGCAGTAGATGCCGGTGGTTTTTACCGCATAGACAAACTGCCCGTCCGCTCGTGGATCGCGAGCGACCACAGCGGCCCAGCGTGGATCGTCCTGGATGTTGAGCGGGGTCGAAAGCGTTTTCATGATGAGTAATCCGTTGACCTGTTTGACTCAGGTTAACCAGCCTCGGCGCGCACGACACTCCGGGCCTTGCGGTCGAATTTTCTGCTTATCGGGCGACCCGGAACGTCAGGTTGATCCGCTGTTCGCCAAGGCGCGGATGCTGACCGTGCCTGATCGGCAATACGCCGTGATACCGCAAGCGGTCGACGCCACCCCAGACCACCATGTCACCGTGCAGCAGTGGAATGCGCTGGGTTTTGTCGCTGCGGGAAAAACCGCCGAACAGAAACATCGCCGGCAACCCGAGGGACAGGGAAACGATCGGTGCGGCGTAGTCCTTTTCGTCTTTATCCTGATGTAACGACATCTTGGCACCGGGGATATAGCGGTTGATCAGGCAGGAATCTGCGTTGAAGTCAGAGAATCCGCCGCGTTCGGCGGCCGAGTGCGCCAGCATGGCGAACGATTTCGGCATCGGCGGCCAGGGTAAACCGCTGAGCGGGTCGACGGGCGAGTAACGATAGCCGCTGCGATCGGTGATCCAGCCCCACGCACCGCAACTGCTGGTGCCGACTGACATGCTGAAGCCGCCCGGCGTGACCATGTGACGCAAGGGCGCGGCGACGAGAATGGCGTCCAGCGCCGGCAGCAGGTGGTCGACCACCGGCAAGGCGAAACCGCGCAACACCCATGATTGTTCGCCGATCTGCTCGGCTCGTGGCTGTTGTTCGGGTTCGTGGCCTGCGAACAGATCGAATGTACGGGATGACATGGTCGTCACGTGGCGTCGTGAAAGATGATGCCTAGGGTATGCCTTTTTCCACTGTGCAGGCGACTGACGCCATGACGCAGGGTCACCCGGTAATCGCCGCGCACGCCTTTGACCGGGCGTTGATTGACGGCAAAGATCACGGCATCGACTTTTTTCAGATCCAGCACCAGCGGACGCGACTGCATGCGCGGGCGTTGTTCGGTGAGGACGAATTCGCCACCGGTAAAATCCTCGCCGGGTTCTGACAGCAGAATCGCCACTTGCAACGGAAACACCCATTCACCGTACACATCCTGGTGCAGGCAGTTGTAGTCCTGCGCACCGTACTGCAATAAGAGCGGAGTAGGGCGCAACTGGCCGGCGGCATGGCAGTGCTGAAGAAATTCGTCGTGGCCTGGCGGAAAACGTTCCGGCAGGTTCATTCGCGCGTACCAGCGATTCGCCACCGGCACCAGGCACGGATACAGCGCCGTGCGCAGGCGTTGTATGGGCGCGGGCAGCGGATAACGGAAGTACTTGTATTCGCCGCGACCGAAACCATGGCGAGCCATGATGACCTGGGAGCGGAACGGCCCGGTCTGCGGATAGAGCGCGCTCAGGTGCTCACAGCTTGCGGCCGACAGCAGTGAGCGGATGATGGCGCATCCGTCGCGGTCCAGTTGCTGTTCAAGACCGGCCCAGTCGAGTTCGGCTAAACGGGTGGGTGACATCGACATGCTGACTCCTTGACCCAAGGTCGAAGCCGTCAGTCTGGTCAGGTGCGGGCGGCAGAGCACTCCGCCGCTTGCGGTCGAATTCCCGGCGCCGTACTACAGCGCTTTGCTCACGGCGATGTCAGTGATCACATCGTCGCTCTGGCCGTGGATAGCGTCCAGGGCTGCCTTGGCCTCTTCCGCTGTGCCGTTCTGCAGTTGTGCGAACTCGAAGCGGCGTTCGCCGTTGAGTTTGTACTTGATGACGTATTTGGTCGTTTGAGCCACGGTCATGCCTACCTTTCTGAATGGGCGGAGCGTCTCAGCTGAGTTTGGAGCTGGAGCGGCGAATGATCTTGATCGAATGGGTCAGCGTCGGTTTGCGGGTTACGCTGATCGCCCGGCGGTTGACGGTGTCGATGGTGATGTTCCAGAACCCGGTGCTCGGCGCGGTGATACGGGCCGGGAACGTGTCGAAAGCGCCACCGTGATAGGTGTGGCGGCCGCCGTTCTTGAAGCTGCGGAAGTTGGCGTCGTTCATCAGACGGATGTTGCACATTTGCGAGCATTGGATGACGACGATGTCGTCTTCGTTGAGGTGCTCGCGCTGGTGAATAAATTTCATGGGCGCCTCCAGAAGGGCTTTTTCTACTAAATCAAAACGATAGCTTGTCGATGAGCGCAGTTTATCAGCCCGCACGGGTTATTATCCGGCCGTCGGGCGTCGCTTTGACAATTTTGAACAGATATTCGCGATTGGATGCGGGTTAAATGCAGAAGGCCTCGGATAAAAACGGCATTTGTGCTGTCGGACGGTCTTTAATGGAGGTTTTATATGAAGTGGGGTGTGGTGTGTCTGCCATTGGTTCTGGTGGTGAGTGGTTGTGCGAGCGTTTCTGAAATAAACGAAACGCTGCCGACCATGAGCGTGATCTCTGGCAAGAAACCCCAGGAATATGCGCAGTGCCTGTCCGATAAACTGGCTGACAGCCGCGGCGCGCTGCAAACGCAACCGCACAAGGACGGGGTTCGGGTGATCGTTCCGGGCAAATTGTCCTCGGGTCCGGCCGCTGTGTTTGATATCGAAGACCGCTCCGGCGGCAGCAGTATCAAGCTGCATGAGCGTATGTCCAACGTTCCCATTCGCCCTCGGGATGTGCGCAACGCTGCCAATGCGTGCATTTCCGGCTGATAGACTGTCTGTCATCAGCATCGATGCCGTCACAGTCATGCTGTGACGGCATTTTCATTTCTGGAGTCGCGATGAAGCGAGAGCAAGTACGGGAGCGCCACGTAGAGGGCCTTATCTCTGCCACCCATGTGATTCAGAACCCGGCGAATCCGGGGGAGTGGATCGTGTTTTTCAAGAAGAGCGCCGGGCGCAGTTACTTTCTGGTGGACGAGAACGATGAGGTCGAGTCGTTCAGCCGACTCGACGACCTGATCGAAGTCGTGCGCGGACTCGGGATCAAGTTCGCTGAAATACACATGTAGGGTTTATTTGCAGACCACCACCACGCTGCGGTTCTTGTAGTTGCCGACATCGACGCCGAGCGTCTTGTCGCTTTCCTTCGACGCTGGCGTGCCGTCGGTACCGACGATGCGGTAACCGGTCCCGGCGCAGGACGCGTCAGCCTTTTCGTAGCAGGTGGCCCAGGAGTTGGCTTCGCCGGAGCAATCGATACTCAGGCCCTGTTCGCCATTGTTCAGGTACGTGGTTTCAGAGGTGGCGCAGCCGCTTAATGCCAATACCGCAACGAGGGGCAGCCATTTGTTCATATTCATGAGTGTGATCTTCAGCGAGGGGGGACTAGACGCTCTGACAGCGCCGGCGTGAAAAGGTTATAGCGATTGGCCACTTGTTTGCGTTCGAACAGAAAAAAGCCCTGCGCAATGGCAGGGCTCGGCATTCGCTGCGAGGGCTCAGCCCTCGCTCTTGCCGCGTCGCTTCGGCGCGGGCGGCGTGTAATCGAGTACCGACGCGACTTCGATCGCCATGGCTTCAGTAGGTAACGGCCCGGACACATCTTCGCCATTGGCGGCAGTGATGTGCCACTGGCCATCTTTGCCCTTGTCGACCGTGTACCCATTGATGATTTTTGCTGCGGCCATCTATCTGTCTCGTTCGCTGGTTCAAAGCCGCCATGATACCGGCAAATGCTCGCATTGGGTGACGATGAGCGTATGGTGAAGCGGTTTATCGGTGACTTTGAGCTACGCTGATTTCGCGGTCCGAAGTTGCCGATGGAACTATCGGCGAGAATATTTCTCTATGTTGGCATCGGTTAGCCAGTGCGGGGCATTGTAAGGTGCACGCCGCCTGATTAGACTGCGCCGAAACTCGTACACACAGCCCTTTCAAGGACTTATATGATCAAGAAATGCTTGTTCCCAGCAGCCGGTTACGGTACTCGCTTCCTGCCAGCGACTAAAGCCATGCCTAAAGAAATGCTGCCGGTGGTAAACAAGCCACTGATCCAGTACGGCGTTGAAGAAGCTCTGGACGCTGGCCTGACGGAAATCTCCATTGTTACGGGTCGTGGCAAACGCGCTCTGGAAGACCACTTCGACATCAGCTACGAGTTGGAAAACCAGATCAAAGGCACCGACAAAGAGAAATACCTGGTCGGCATCCGCAAACTGCTGGATGAGTGCTCGTTCTCCTACACCCGTCAGACCGAAATGAAAGGTCTGGGCCACGCGATTCTGACCGGTCGCCCGCTGATCGGTGACGAACCGTTCGCTGTGGTGCTGGCGGACGACTTGTGTGTCAACCTCGAAGGCGACGGCGTGCTGACCCAGATGGTCAAGCTGTACAAGCAGTTCCGCTGCTCGATCATCGCCATTCAGGAAGTCGATCCGCAGGAAACCAGCAAGTACGGCGTGATCGCCGGCGAGATGATTCGCGACGACATCTACCGCGTTCACAGCATGGTCGAGAAGCCAAAGCCGGAAGACGCACCGTCGAACCTGGCAATCATCGGTCGTTACATCCTGACGCCGGACATCTTTGACCTGATCGAGCAGACCGAGCCAGGCAAGGGTGGCGAAATCCAGATCACCGACGCCCTGATGAAGCAGGCGCAGAACGGTTGCGTGATGGCCTATAAGTTCAAAGGCAAGCGTTTCGACTGCGGTGGCGCTGAAGGCTACATCGAGGCGACCAACTTCTGCTTCGAGAACTTCTACAAGACTGGCAAGGCTTACTGAGTACGCCTGCTTCGTTTGTAAGAAAAAAGCCACCTTCGAGTGGCTTTTTTCATTTTCCGCCCCCATTTACTTGCCAGGACTTGCCCAGCGGGTGGCTGCGGGTATGCTGATCGCCTGCCGAGGAGATAGAAATGGCCTACGATTTTGACCTTTATGTGATTGGTGCCGGTTCCGGTGGTGTGCGGGCTGCCCGTTTTGCTGCCGGTTTCGGTGCAAAAGTGGCGGTGGCCGAGAGCCGTTATCTGGGCGGCACCTGCGTCAACGTCGGCTGCGTGCCGAAAAAACTCTTGGTGTACGGCGCGCATTTCGCCGAAGACTTCGAGCAGTCGTCCGGGTTCGGCTGGAGCCTGGGCGAAGCGAATTTCGATTGGGCGACGCTGATTGCCAACAAGGATCGCGAGATCAACCGCCTCAACAGCATTTACCGCAATCTGCTGGTGAACAGTGGCGTGACCCTGCATGAAGCGCACGCGAAGATCGTCGGCCCGCATGAGGTCGAGGTCAACGGTGAGCGCTTCACCGCGAAAAACATTTTGATCGCCACCGGCGGCTGGCCGCAGATTCCACAGATTCCGGGGCATGAGCACGCCATCAGCTCCAACCAGGCATTCTTCCTCAAGGAGCTTCCGAAACGCGTGCTGGTGGTCGGTGGCGGTTACATCGCGGTCGAGTTTGCCGGGATCTTCCACGGACTTGGGGCGAACACCACCTTGCTGTATCGCGGTGATCTGTTCCTGCGCGGCTTCGACGGTTCAGTGCGCAAGCATCTGCAGGAGGAGCTGACCAAGCGCGGCATGGATCTGCAGTTCAATGCCGACATCGCACGCATTGACAAGCAGGCCGATGGCAGCTTGAAAGCCACCCTCAAGGATGGTCGAGTGCTGGAGGCGGACTGCGTGTTCTACGCCACTGGCCGGCGTCCGATGCTGGATAACCTGGGCCTTGAAAACACCGATGTGCAGCTCAACGACAAAGGCTTCATTGAGGTCGACGAGCAATACCAGACCAGCGAGCCGTCAATCCTGGCGCTGGGCGATGTGATCGGTCGTGTACAGTTGACCCCGGTGGCATTGGCTGAGGGCATGGCGGTGGCGCGACGTCTGTTCAAGCCTGAGCAATACCGTCCGGTCGATTACAAGATGATCCCGACGGCCGTGTTCAGCCTGCCGAACATCGGCACAGTCGGCTTGACCGAAGAAGAGGCGCGCGAGGCGGGTCACGACGTGGTCATTTACGAAAGCCGTTTCCGTCCGATGAAGCTGACGCTGACCGAGTGTCAGGAGAAGACGCTGATGAAGCTGGTGGTCGACGGCAAAACCGATAAAGTCCTCGGTTGCCATATGGTCGGCCCTGACGCCGGAGAGATCGTGCAGGGGCTGGCGATTGCATTGAAGGCTGGTGCCACCAAGCGCGACTTCGACGACACGATCGGGGTTCACCCGACGGCCGCCGAAGAGTTCGTCACAATGCGTACGCCGGTCGGCGCTTAAGCGTTTTTCGGTTTGGCCGGGTCTGGCGCTGCCGCAACGGTGGCTGCCAGACGTTGGCTTTCTTCCAGGCTTGCCTGCACTTTACTCAATTCCTTTTCCAGTGACTGGTTGAGCAGTGCCTGCTCCTCGACGCTCTGTTTGAGTGTCTGGCTTTCCAGCGTCGCTACGCGCAAACGTTCCTGGAGGAGGGTGCGTTCGCTGTCGACGCGGGTCGCTTGCTCAAGCAATTGATCCTGGCGCTGATTGCTCTGCTTGAGCTGATCCTGCAACAAATTCAATTCGCGTTGAGTGCCACGATTTTCCGTGAGCAGGCGTTCGTTGTCGCGATGCAGTTGAGTGATTTCATCCTGGCGGACCAGCGCACTTTGCTGTGCCTGACGTAGTTCGGCCTGAATCTGCTGCACTTGCGCTTCGTGGCGACTTTGTTCCTGCTCGCGCTGCTCTTTGGTGGCGTTGCGGTAGTGCTCCAGTGCGTCACGGGCGTGGAGGTGCTTTTCTTCCAGCGAGCGGATCTGCTCGTCCTTGTCCTGCAGGCGCAATTCGAAATCGGCCAGTGCCTGATTCAGACCGGCATTACGGGTTTGTTCGGTTTGCAACATGGAGCGGGTGTTGCTCAGTGCTTCGGACTCACGCTCCAGCGCGGCGCCTTGAATGTCGTGCTCGTGCTCGAGCTTTTCCAGGGCCTGGCGGGTTTGCTTCAGTTCCGACTCCAGGGCTTCGCGTTGCGCTTCGAACTGCTCGCGTGCCTGCTCGATCGGCTCTTGCGCCTGTTCTTTCAGGCGTTGAGCGAGGCGCGAGACCAGTGCAGTCAGCTCGTCATCAATCGGTTCGGCCGAGGCTTCGATTGGCTGGGCGCCGTCATCCAGCTCTTTCAAGTAGCGATGGATCGTGGTTTTCGAGCCGGTATTACCCATTTCGATGCGTACTGCATCAATGCTCGGGTGTTCGCCGCGGGCCAGAATCGCGGTGCGCGCAATCTGAACCAGCGCTTTGGTAATGCCGCCACGGGCCATGAGAACTCCTACGGTTACGTACTGTGGTACATGCCACTAAAGTACGCAGTGTACCATTCAAAAAATAAAGTTAAACCTTTGATATTAAAGACACGGGATATACTGGTATTACCCAGTGTCAGGTGATTAAATTCGCTTTTTGATCATTGAATCAGTACGCCTGCGAGAAAACTGCCCATGAGCGATATGGATCGCTATCTGCAAGCCGCTACCCGCGACAACACCCGACGCAGCTATCGCGCGGCCATCGAGCATTTCGAAGTGACGTGGGGAGGTTTCCTGCCGGCCACGGCAGACAGCGTGGCGCGTTATCTCGTCGAACATGCAGGCGTGCTGTCGATCAACACGCTCAAGCTGCGTCTGTCGGCGCTGGCGCAGTGGCACAACAGTCAGGGGTTTGCCGATCCGACCAAAGCGCCGGTGGTGCGCAAGGTGTTCAAGGGTATTCGGGCATTGCATCCGGCGCAGGAAAAGCAAGCCGAACCCTTGCAATTGCGCGATCTGGAGCGCGTCGTCGCCTGGCTGGAGCAAGAGGCGCTGACGGCGAAGCAGCAACAGGATCGCCCAGCGCTGCTCAAGGCCTACCGCGATCGGGCGCTGATTCTGCTCGGCTTCTGGCGCGGCTTTCGCAGTGATGAGCTATGCCGCTTGCAGATCGAGCATGTGCAGGCCAACGCCGGCACTGGCATCACCTTGTATCTGCCGCGCAGCAAGGGTGATCGGGAAAACCTTGGACAGACGTATCAAGCGCCGGCACTGCTGAAACTGTGTCCGGTTCAGGCCTATATCGACTGGCTGACCGAAGCCGCTCTGGTACGTGGCCCGGTTTTCCGCAGCATTGACCGCTGGGGCAACCTGAGCGAGGAGGGCGTGCACGCCAACAGCATCATTCCACTGCTGCGTCAGGCGCTGGAGCGTGCCGGTATTGCGGCAGAAAACTACACCAGCCATTCGCTGCGTCGAGGCTTTGCCACGTGGGCCCATCAAAGCGGCTGGGACTTGAAGTCGCTGATGAGTTACGTCGGCTGGAAGGATATGAAGTCCGCGATGCGCTATGTTGAAGCAAGCCCATTCCAGGGGATGGCTCGGATTACGGAAAAGCCGGCTTCGTCGTAGATATCGTTTTCTTCTATTAATACAGTCAGCTAATAGCGAAAACAAATCAGCAGCATCAGGTTTGCCAATGAGCCATCCGTCGAGTGAGTGGGTAGGATTCACCCCATCAACTTCACAACCCTGACGGAGAGTCATCAATGCCTATCATCAACAGCCAAGTAAAACCGTTCAAAGCTACCGCGTTCAAAAACGGCGACTTCGTTCAAGTCTCGGACGCTGACCTGAAAGGCAAGTGGTCGGTCGTATTCTTCTACCCAGCCGACTTCACCTTCGTTTGCCCTACCGAGCTGGAAGACCTGGCTGACAACTACGCTGCCTTCCAGAAACTGGGCGTAGAGATCTACAGCGTTTCCACCGACACCCACTTTGCCCACGCTGCCTGGCACAACACTTCGCCAGCCATCGGCAAAATCGAATACACCATGATCGGCGACCCGACCCACGCCATCTCCCGCAACTTCGACGTGCTGATCGAAGAAGCTGGCCTGGCTGACCGTGGCACCTTCGTGATCAACCCTGAAGGCCAGATCAAAATCGTTGAACTGAACGATGGCGGCGTTGGTCGTGACGCTTCCGAGCTGCTGCGCAAGATCAAGGCTGCTCAATACGTTGCTGCTCACCCAGGCGAAGTTTGCCCAGCCAAGTGGAAAGAAGGCGAGGCCACTCTGGCTCCGTCCCTGGACCTGGTCGGCAAGATCTAAGTCTGTGAGACACGCAACACAGGGCGGAACTCCGCACCTACTTCAGTAAGCTGCACCGCCCAATAAAAAAGCCCGGGCGAGATTCGCTCGGGCTTTTTTTCGCCTCGAATAAAGACACAGGAGATCGCCCGTATGTTGGACGCCAATCTTAAAGCCCAGTTGAAATCGTACCTGGAACGGGTCACCCAGCCGATCGAGATCGTTGCTTCCCTCGACGACGGTGCGAAATCCCGGGAAATGCATGACCTGCTCAAAGACGTTGTCAGTCTGTCGAGCCAGATTACCCTGATCGACAACGGTGATGATGCCCGCAAGCCATCGTTCTCGATCAACCGTCCGGGCGCCGACATCAGTCTGCGTTTCGCCGGTATCCCGATGGGCCACGAATTTACTTCCCTGGTGCTGGCCCTGCTGCAAGTCGGTGGTCACCCATCGAAAGCCAGCGTTGAAGTGATTGAGCAGATCCGCTCGCTCAAAGGCGAGTTCAGCTTCGAGACCTATTTCTCGCTGTCCTGCCAGAACTGCCCGGACGTGGTCCAGGCACTGAACCTGATGGCCGTGCTCAACCCGAACATCCGCCACGTTGCCATCGACGGCGCGTTGTTCCAGAACGAAGTCAATGATCGCAAGATCATGGCGGTGCCGAGCATCTACCTCAATGGTGAGAACTTCGGTCAGGGCCGCATGGGCCTGGAAGAAATTCTCGCCAAGCTCGACACCGGCGCCATCGAGCGTCAGGCCGAGAAAATCAGCGCCAAAGAAGCCTTTGACGTGCTGGTGGTCGGCGGTGGCCCGGCCGGTGCTTCGGCGGCGATCTACGCTGCGCGTAAAGGCATCCGCACCGGTGTCGCAGCCGAGCGCTTTGGCGGCCAGGTGCTGGACACGATGGCCATCGAGAACTTCATTTCCGTACAGGAAACCGAAGGCCCGAAACTGGCGACTGCGCTGGAAGAACACGTCAAGCAATACGACGTCGACATCATGAACCTGCAACGCGCCGACAAGCTGATTCCCGGCAAGAACGGCGAGCTGCATGAAGTTCACTTCGCCAGTGGCGCGACCCTCAAAGCCAAGAGTGTGATTCTGGCGACCGGTGCACGCTGGCGCGAAATGAACGTGCCGGGTGAGCAGGAATACCGCAACAAAGGCGTGGCGTACTGCCCGCACTGCGATGGCCCGCTGTTCAAAGGCAAGCGTGTTGCGGTGATTGGTGGCGGTAACTCCGGCGTCGAAGCGGCGATCGACCTGGCCGGTATCGTGGCCCACGTCACCTTGCTGGAGTTTGATGTAAAACTGCGGGCCGACGCTGTGCTGCAACGCAAGCTGCACAGTCTGCCGAACGTCACCGTGATCACCAGCGCACAAACCACTGAAGTCACCGGTAATGGCGAGAAGGTCAACGGTCTGCGTTACAAGGATCGCAACAGCGATGAACTGCGTACCGTCGAGCTGGAAGGGATCTTTGTCCAGATCGGTCTGTTGCCCAATACTGACTGGCTCAAAGGCACCATCGAGCTGTCGCCACGTGGCGAGATCATTGTCGACAACCGTGGTGAGACGTCGATCCCGGGCATCTTCGCTGCCGGCGACGTAACGACTGTGCCGTACAAGCAGATCGTGATTGCGGTGGGCGAGGGCGCGAAGGCTTCGTTGAGTGCTTTCGATCACTTGATCCGCACTTCGGCTCCGGCGTAACTGCCAGGCCATAAATGAAAAAACCCGTGAGAGATCACGGGTTTTTTATTGGGCGTGAAATCTTGCCCCTCACCCCAGCCCTCTCCCGAAGGAGAGGGAGCTGACCGAGGTATCTGAGATTGTCCATCGACCTGAACGATCCAGTCGATTATGGATTCAGCGCCAGTCTTTCAAGTCGGCGTAACTCTCCAATATCCCCCAATCAGTTCCCTCTCCCTCCAGGAGAGGGAGCCGACCGAGGTATCTGAGATTGTCCATCGACCTGAAAGATCCAGTCGATTATGGATTCAGCGCCAGTCTTTCAAGTCGGCGTAACTCTCCAATATCCCTCAATCAGTTCCCTCTCCCTCCAGGAGAGGGAGCCGACCGAGGTATCTGAGATTGTCCATCGACCTGAACGATCCAGTCGATTATGGATTCACGCCAGTCTTTCAAGTCGGCGTAATTCTCCAATATCCCCCAGTCAGTTCCCTCTCCCTCCAGGAGAGGGGGCCGACCGAGGTATCTGAGATTGTCCATCGACCTGAAAGGTCCAGTCGATTATGGATTCAGCGCCAGTCTTTCAAGTCGGCGTAATTCTCCAATATCCCCCAATCAGTTCCCTCTCCCTCCAGGAGAGGGAGCCGACCGAGGTATCTGAGATTGTCCATCGACCTGAAAGGTCCAGTCGATTATGGATTCAGCGCCAATCTTTCAAGTCGGCGTAACTCTCCAATATCCCCCAATCAGTTCCCTCTCCCTCCAGGAGAGGGGGCCGACCGAGGTATCTGAGATTGTCCATCGACCTGAACGATCCAGTCGATTATGGATTCAGCGCCAGTCTTTCAAGTCGGCGTAATTCTCCAATATCCCCCAATCAGTTCCCTCTCCCTCCAGGAGAGGAGCCGACCGAGGTATCTGAGATTGTCCATCGACCTGAACGATCCAGTCGATTATGGATTCACGCCAGTCTTTCAAGTCGGCGTAACTCTCCAATATCCCCCAATCAGTTCCCTCTCCCTCCGGGAGAGGGTTAGGGTGAGGGGCTTTTCAGCTTTTACAGCGGCGCAGGCTGAATGATCTCGACCCAGTAGCCGTCCGGGTCCTTGATGAACGCCAGGCTCTTCATGCGGCCATCGGTCAGGCGCTTCTGGAAGTCGCAGCCCAGTTCTTCGAAGCGCGCGCACGCGGCCACGATGTCCGGCACCGAGATGCAGATGTGGCCAAAGCCGCGCGGGTCGGTATTGCCGTTGTGATAGGCGAAGTCAGCATCGTTTTCGGTGCCGTGGTTGTGGGTCAGTTCCAGAATCCCCGGAATCGACTTCATCCACTCGGTGCGCGCAGCGGCGTCGGCCGGGATCTGCGCCTTGTCGACCAGTGCGAGGAAGTACAGGCTGAACTCGGCTTCCGGGAAGTCACGCTTTTCGACCAGCGAGAAACCCAGCACGCGGGTGTAAAAATCCAGGGACTTCGTGATGTCTTTCACACGCAGCATGGTGTGGTTGAACACGAAGTTACGGGTTGCGCTGTCTGGCGTGGCGGTAACGCCGGGGAAAGTGTTCAGTTCGTGCAGGCTCATGGGCCCTCCAATAACTATGGGCGAGTGATGGGCGCAATGATACGCATGCCTTGCGGCATCGCCAAATGAAAGGGCAGGCTTGCCCTGCGCGCGGGCGGGGCTCAGACTTTGCCGCTCAATCTGCGAGTGCGCCCGGCAATGATCCGACTGTTCAAAACCCTGTTTGTTTTTTCTGTGTTCTCGCTGCAGGCGGTTTGCGCGCAGGCGGACGAGCCGAGTGTCACCTGGCCAGCAGGCTGGGAAGTCGAAGCGCTACCGGACAGCGCCCCTCAGGTTTCTCGTCAGCGGGCGGTGAAAAACGATGCCGATGGCAATCAGGTGATGGTGATGGAGTTGACCATGACGCAGGTGGAAGCGGGGCATCAGGTGAATCTGCAGGGGGTATTGCTGGAGATGCGCAAGTCGATTCAAAAGGACTTTTTCCAAAGCGGCTACCAAAGTGTCTGCAACAAGGTGCACGCCGCGATGCTTGGCTCTTTATCGGCGCTGGAAACGACTTGCACGGTCACCGAAAGCGGTCGGCATGTGTTGTCGCAAACGCTGGTGGCGGCGCTCGATGCTGATAAGGCTTATGTTCTTTCCTACGCGGGGCAGGCGCAGGTTTATAAGGACAGCGCAGACGAAATAGTCGCGGTGCGAAACAGCTTGAAACTTTAAGCGTCTGTTCTAGTGGCGGGCTCGATTAGATACCCGAACGGATTAAGCACAAAGTTTGTACGCCAGTCTCGGTAGCAACATTGCGCAGCAAATTTTTTTGCGTTCTGGCTCACGGGTGTTACACGAAAATCACAACTTGCTCGATGAAATTCATTTCATTTGTTAGATATTGTCAATAAAAAAGCCCCGCACGATGCGGGGCTTTTTGTTGAAGCGCGATTAACCGCGCAACCAGGAATCAACGGTAGCTGCACCGTATTGTTCCTTCCAGGCTTTCAGGCCACGGTGGTTGCCACCTTTGGTTTCGATCAGTTCGCCAGTGTGCGGGTTCTGATAAACCTTGACCACGCGAGCGCGGCGGGTTTTAGGGGCCGCAGACACTTGCAGACCGGATTTTGCCGGATTCGGATCGAGGATGGCGATGATGTCTTTCAGGCCTTTGCCATAGGTTTTCATCAGCCCCTGGAGCTTTTCTTCGAATTCGATTTCTTTCTTGAGCCCGGCATCGTTCTTCAGCGATTCCAGCTGCTTGAGCTGTTCCTGAAGGGCCTTTTCAGCTGCACGAAATTCAGCGAGTCTGGACAATATCTTTACTCCAATAGTGTGTTTGGCTGATACCAACCGCAAACAAAGCTATAAGCCAAGAGCCTTGAAGCGACTCGGTGATAATTGGCTCACCTGCCAGTCTTGCAACAGGCATGAAAAATTGTAGTAGTTAATGAGCCAAGAGTAAATCCTGACTTTTTCCTCATGTAACAATCACAGTCTTTTGTATCAATTTGGTGCGTCGTGGTGATGCGCTCTGCAAAATTTCATTTAGTTAATGGTGACTTAATGCACTGATGAAGTCTGCCGCAGCCATCGGCTTGCCGAACAGATAACCTTGCAGGAAGTTGACGTTATGGGCGGTCAGATAATCGGCCTGTGCCTGGGTTTCGACACCTTCGGCAACAATACCCAAGTCCAGCTTGGCCGAGAGTTCGATAATGGTGTCCAGAATGTGCCGGGACAGTGCGTCAACACCGATCATGGCGACGAAACCCTGGTCGATCTTCAGGAAATCGACATTGAACTTGCGCAGGTAACCGAGGCTGGAATGCCCGGTGCCGAAATCGTCGATGGCAATCATTACACCCAGCTCATGCAGTTGCGCGAACAACTGTCGGGTGATGTCGGTCGGCTCGATCAGCTGGCGCTCGGTCAACTCCAGCACCAGATTGATACTGCCCGGCGTGAATGCCGCCAGCAGTTCGCGGCAATCGTCCACCAGTGCAAGATCCTGACAGTGGCTGGCGGTGATGTTGATGCCGAGGTGGAAGGGGGTGACGAATGTCGCCGACAGAGGCCCGAGGAGGGTGGCGGTTTGCTGCATCAGGGCGCGGGTCATTGGCACGATCAGGCCGGAGTGCTCGGCGAACGGAATGAACAGGTCCGGACGGACCAGCCCCTCTTTCGGGTGGTTCCAGCGCATCAGCACCTCAGCGCCTGACCACCTTTTGCTGTCGCCATGCACCACGGGTTGAAAATAGGGAATGAATTCACCAGCCTCCAGCGCGCGGAGCATTTCATGGCTCGGCGACGTCGAGCGTTTTTGCAGGACATGCCCGATCGCCGCTGACACCACACCAAAAAACATCAACAGACTGAACAATGGCGGGTATTCATCGGCCATGTACCGCCAGGTTTCGCCTTGGGCAAAACCGGCAGCGACACTGAACGCATAATGCGAAGAATCCAGCTTGCTTTGCGCCACCGGGAGCGTCGGCAACCGGCCTTGATGCACGGTGCCGTCGGCGGACAGCCAGTTGTTGCCCACTTGCAGGAGCAACAGTGTGTCCCGGCCAATCAGACGCAGGATGTTGCTCAGGTGATAACCATCCAGTGTCGTCAGCGCACCGCCGCGTCCGTCACTGAGGCGATACACCAGCAACGCGGTGTTGGGCGTTACCGGATTGCCGTTCATCAACCACAGCTTGCCCTGAGTGTAATCACCGGCATTGACGGCTTCCTTGAAATCGCCGAACAACGAGCTGCAATAGAGATTGTCGTCCCACACCAGGTTGGTCGAGCGTACGAACGGGCGGCGGGTGACCTGTTCGCGCAGGGCGAGCTTGACCTCTTCGCAGGTTTTGCCGGCCAGTGGCAGTAATTCCCGCGCGGCTTGCGCGGTGTTGTCGAGCATCAGTTCGAACTGGCGCAGTGCTTCCTCGGCCGTTTGCAGGGCGCTCTGCTGCAAGGTGCGTTCAGCCTGGATGTAAAGAATCGCACTGCCCAGCACGACGGGGAGCAGACCGCTGAGCAGCGTCACGATAATTCGGATGCTGCGTTTGCGGCGGGGTCTGACGGTTAACGGCATGGGCGCATCCTGTCGCGAAAAAGTAGGGCTCTCGAACGCTGGCCGGGCAGGGGCGCGACGCTGAAAAACACGTCAGCCAGAAGGGATGATAGATGGCCGGTGACGTTTGTGCCGCTCATCGAAAATGTAGATGCGTGGCCAGTTCGATAAACGCCAGCGCTGCCGGTGAAGCCTGGCGTTGGTCAAGTACGGCGAGCCCCACCTGGCGCTGAACCCTGGGCGTCAGCGCGATCTTCACGTAGCCAGGCTCAGGCGTATCCGGCAAGGAGCTTTCGGCGACGACGGTGATCGCGTCACCACGGCTGACCGTGTCGAGGGTGCTGAGCAACTGCGAGCAACGGTAGCGAATATTCGGTTGCAGTCGCGCCGCGTTGAACAGCCGCGAAACCAGTTCCGAAGAACCGGCCTCCGTTAGCACAAACGGATCGTCACACAGCGCTTTCAGGCTCAGCGCCGAGCGCTTGCCCAACGGATGATCACGAGGCAGCAGGGCGACCATTTGATCTTCGATCAAGGCGAAGGTATCGAAGCGCTCCTGCGGCAGCACCACAAAGCCGAGGTCGATGCGCCGCTCTTCGAGCCATTGAATCACTTGCCGGTCGGGCCCTTCATCAATGTGCACCTCGATACCCGGATGCGCCTGTCGATAGTGGCGGAGGATTTCCGGCAGCAACTTGATCGAAGACGTCGGCCCGAATGAACCGATGCGCAATGTGCCGCGCTTCATGCCGCGGGCATCGGCGGCCTCCTGACGCAGCGTATTGGCCAGCCCGAGCATCGCCCGTGCCCGCAGCAACAGATGCTCGCCGATGTCGCTGAGTTCCACCTGCGATTGATGCCGGCGCAGCAGCTCAACGCCGAGTTCCTGCTCCAGGGATTTGATCGCGTGGGACACCGCAGACTGGGAGATCCCCAGACGATGCGCGGCGAGGGTGAAACCGCGCAGCTCGGCCACCAGCGAGAAAATCTCCAGTTGTGTGAGGGTCATGAGTGATTACTCATTTTACGATGATCAGGAATGAGGTGAATGATACGCCATCTCCTGGTTTTGCTTTGGAAGTGTCATGGCCAATCTCGCGCAGACTCATTCGCAATCTTCTGAAATACCGGTCTACCTGACGTTGGCGGCGGTCACGATGGTCTGGGGCGGCACGTTTGTCGCCGGGCGTTTTCTGGCGGGCGGGCTCAGCCCGATATTCGCCGCAAGTCTGCGGTTCCTGTTGGCCAGTGCTGCACTGCTGGGATTCCTCTGGCTGGCGCGTGTTCCTCTGGCGCGGCCGACTCCTGCGCAATGGTTGCAACTGATGCTCCTGGGGTTGTTCGGGATTTTCTTTTACAACCTGTGCTTTTTTTATGGCCTGCAGTACATCAACGCGTCGCGGGCGTCATTGATCGTTGCGTTGAATCCGGCGGTCATCGGCGTCGCTTCCTGGCTCTTGTTCAAGGAGCGGCTGGGGCGATCGAAGGTGTTGGGTATCTCGATCTGCATTGCCGGTGCCGGCGTGGTGATCGTCAGCCGTAACCCGGCGTTACTGATGGCGACCCCCGATGCGTGGAAGGGCGATCTGCTGATTTTCGGCTGTGTCGTGGGCTGGGGCGTGTATTCGCTGTTCTCGCGCCGCCTCAATCAAAGCCTCGGACCGCTGCAGACCGTGACGTATTCGATCCTGATCGGCACGTTCATGTTGTGGACGTTGGCTGCCGTGCGTGGAGAGTTGAGCTGGACGGCGTTGAGCGATCTCGGTACGCCACAGTGGCTCAGCCTGATCTATCTGGGGGTGTTTGGTTCGGCGCTGGCCTACATCGGTTATTACGACGGCATCCGCAAGATCGGCGCGACTCGCTCCGGCGTGTTCATCGCTCTGAACCCGCTGACGGCGGTAATACTGGGGGCGCTGCTGCTCGGCGAGCAACTGACGCCGCCAATGTACGTGGGCGCAGTGCTGATTCTGGCGGGCATTTACCTGTGCAACAAACCGCTTGCACCGGGCGCAAAAAGGCGGATTTTATAGGGAGGGCAGACAACCCTATTTACGCTGTGTAGAATCGGTTTACGCATACAATAATAATCGTCTTCTGGCAGCAGAAGCCTCGCCCGCAAGAGCCTTGGGTCGACAATGAAGATATTCGGGTTTCAACTGATCTACGGTGACTTCCTCGCCCGCAGCGTGCGAGGCATCTCCTGTGCACCTCCCGGCGGTCTCAGCATTACTGACAAATAACCCTGGTTAATTGATAAGAATGATGAGGCGTCACCATGACCGATTTATACGAAAACCCAATGGGCCTGATGGGCTTTGAGTTCATCGAGTTCGCATCGCCGACCCCTGGCACCCTGGAGCCGATCTTCGAGATCATGGGCTTCACCAAAGTCGCGACCCACCGTTCCAAGAACGTGCACCTGTACCGTCAGGGCGCGATCAACCTGATCCTCAATAACGAACCGCACAGCGTCGCTTCCTACTTCGCCGCCGAACACGGCCCGTCCGTTTGCGGCATGGCGTTCCGCGTCAAGGATTCGCAGAAAGCCTATAGCCGCGCACTGGAACTCGGCGCCCAGCCGATCCACATCGAAACCGGTCCGATGGAACTGAACCTGCCGGCGATCAAAGGCATTGGCGGCGCGCCGCTGTACCTGATCGACCGTTTCGGCGAGGGCAGCTCGATCTATGACATCGACTTCGTGTTCATCGAAGGTGTGGACCGCAACCCGGTCGGCGCCGGCCTGAAAATCATCGACCACCTGACCCACAACGTGTATCGCGGCCGCATGGCTTACTGGGCCAACTTCTACGAGAAGCTGTTCAACTTCCGCGAGATCCGCTACTTCGACATCAAGGGCGAATACACCGGCCTGACTTCGAAAGCGATGACCGCACCGGACGGCATGATCCGTATCCCGCTCAACGAGGAATCGTCCAAGGGTGCCGGGCAGATCGAAGAGTTCCTGATGCAGTTCAACGGCGAGGGCATCCAGCACGTCGCGTTCCTCACTGACGACCTGATCAAGACCTGGGACGCGCTGAAGAAGATCGGCATGCGCTTCATGACCGCGCCGCCGGACACCTACTACGAAATGCTCGAAGGCCGTCTGCCGAACCACGGCGAGCCGGTCGATCAACTGCAATCGCGCGGTATTCTGCTCGATGGTGCTTCTGAGCAGGGCGACAAGCGCTTGCTGCTGCAGATCTTCTCGGAAACCCTGATGGGCCCGGTGTTCTTCGAATTCATCCAGCGTAAAGGCGACGATGGTTTCGGTGAGGGCAACTTCAAGGCGCTGTTCGAGTCGATCGAGCGGGATCAGGTGCGTCGCGGTGTGCTCGCTACCGAGTAATTCGTAACACCGCTAAAAACTGTGGGAGCCCGCCTGCTGGCGATAGCGTCTTCAGATTCAACGTTGATGTTGACTGACAGATTGCGATCGCCAGCAGGCTGGCTCCCACATTTGTTTTGTCGTGCGATTAAGGACGGCGCTGCCGCATCAGGTGCTTGAAGCCTTCAAACACCAGCACCACAACGGCGAGCCAGATCGGAATGTAGGTCAGCCATTCACCGGCCTTGATGCTTTCACCCAACAACAGCGCGACACCGAGCAACAGCACCGGCTCGACATAACTGAGCAAACCGAACAGGCTGAACGGCAACAAGCGACTGGCGATGATGTACACCACCAGCGCTGACGCACTGATCAGGCCGAGCAGCGGAATCAGCCACATCAGCCCCGGGTATTGATCGAACACGCCCAAACCTTGCTCGCCACCCTGCACAAACCACCACGCCACGGGCAGCATCAGCGTCATGTCGACCCACAGTCCGCCAAGGTTGTCGGTTTTCAGGTATTTGCGTAGCACGAAATACAGCGGATAGCCGACCACGACCACCAGAGTCGCCCAGGAAAAACCGCCGACCTGATACAACTCGTTCAACACGCCGAGGCTGGCGAAAAACACCGCAACTTTCTGCAGGTACGACAGGCTTTCGCCGTAGGCAATGCGCCCGGTCAGCACCATCGCCAGTGGCAGCAGGAAGTAGCCCAGCGACACATCCAGGCTGTAACCATTGAGCGGCGCCCACATGAACAGCCACAGTTGCACCCCCAGCAGGGCGGCCGAAACAATCAGCCCGCCAATCAGTTTCGGCTTCGCGACCATCAGGTGGATCAGTTCCAGTACTCGTCGCCATTCGCCGGAGACCAGCATGAACACGGTCATGCACGGCACGGTCAGCAGCATCCGCCAGCCAAAGATTTCTACGCCGCTCAATGGGGTGAGCAGCGAGGTGTAGTAATACATGACGGCAAACAGCACCGAGGCTGAAACCGATAGAGCGATACCTTTAGACAAACTGTCCTCGCGGGTGGGTGATCAAACGGGGCGCGAAGGATACGTGGTTTTCGTGCTGAATATTGGCCGAGCGATCAATATTTCACACACGACCTCAGAAGCCCCTCACCGTGACCCTCTCCCAGAGGGAGAGGGGACTGAATCGGGATGTCTTGCGATAGTGCGCGACGCGAAAGACCGAGTCGATCATGGATTCACCACGCAGGTCCCACGCAAAAGCGTAGCCTCAATATCCGCCAATCGGTTCCCTCTCCCAGAGGGAGAGGGCAGCAGAGGGCGAGGATCTCAAGCCGAATGCGGTTTACGGCCCGACACGAAATGGCTCACATCATTGAACCCTGGTGTCGAGGCGTGCCCCGGCGTCACCAGCGAGTCGATAAACGCCTCATCTTCCGCCGTGATCTTCACCGCTTGCGCCTTGGTGTAGGCGTCCCACTGGGCTTCTGTGCGCGGGCCGACAATCGCTGAGGCCACCGCGCTGTTATTGAGCACCCAGGCAATGGCGAATTCGACGATGCCCACCCCACGCCCCTCGGTGTATTGCTGAATCTGCTGGGCAATGCGCAGCGACTCGACCCGCCATTCGGTTTCCAGAATGCGTTTGTCCTGACGCCCGGCGCGGCTGTTGATATCCGGGGCTGCATCGGGTGCGTACTTGCCGCTGAGCACGCCACGGGCCAGCGGGCTATAAGGCACCACACCGAGGCCATAGGTTTGCGCGGCGGTGATCTGCTCGGTTTCGGCCTGGCGGTTGACGATGTTGTACAGCGGCTGGCTGATGACCGGGCGGTCGACACCCAGTTGGTCGGCGACACGAATCACTTCGGCAATCCGCCAGCCGCGATAGTTGGACAGCCCCCAGTAACGGATCTTGCCCTGACGGATCAGGTCGCCGATGGCCGAGATCGTCACGTCCAGCGGCGTGTTGTGGTCTTCGCGGTGCAGGTAATAGATGTCGAGGTAGTCGGTGCCCAGTCGTGTCAGGCTGGCATCCAGACCATTGAAGATATGTTTGCGGCTCAGGCCGCTGCGGTTTGGCACGCCGTCCACCGGACCAAAGCCGACTTTGGTCGCCAACACCCACTCATGCCGGTTGCCGGCAATCGCTTCGCCGACGATCTCTTCCGAACGGCCATTGGTGTAGACGTCAGCGGTGTCGATGAAATTGATGCCCTGATCCCAGGCCTTGTCGATGATGCGCAACGACTCTTCGTGGCTGGTCTGCTCGCCGAACATCATCGTGCCGAGGGTGAGGGTAGACACCTGCAAGCCCGAGTGACCCAGTGTGCGATAGCTCATGCCGAAATCCTTTCTGTCGGTGGGAAAGCGTTCATCAAATACCAGATGCGTGTGACGGGGCAAAGTGAATTATCGACTCAATGCCGCACATCGCTCGCGCAAAAATGCCTGCAAGACCTTGACCCGCTCGGACACCTGAACCCGGTGTGGACAGAGCAGATTGAATGGCACGCTTTCGCCGTGCCAGTCGTCGAATAACGTGCGCAGGCGTCCGGCGCGCACGTCTTCGGCGACATCCAGCCAGGCCTTGTAGGCGATGCCATGCCCGGCCAGCGCCCAGCGCCGGGCGACTTCACCGTCGTCGCTGAGGTAGTCGCCGTGGACTTCGACTTCGACGGTTTCATCGTCACGGTTGAAACGCCAACTGTTGTAGGGGCGGCCGTTGCGCAGGTAGAGCAGGGCACTGTGATCGCCCAGTTCCGTCGGGTGCTGTGGCGTGCCATGACGGGCCAGATAATCGGGGCTGGCGCAGGCAACGCGGCGATGCGTCGGCAAAATCGGCAACGCCACCAGCGTCGAGTCGCTCGGCACGCCGAAGCGCAGCGCGATGTCCACGGTTTCGCGAAACAGATCGGCGTGGCGGTCGTTGAGCAGCAATTGCAGGCGGATATTCGGGTGTGCGCGCTTGAAATCGTCCAGCCACGGCAGTAACACGTTGCGGCCGAAGTCCGAGGGCGCCGCCAGTTGCAACACGCCGTTCAGGCCTTCACCTGATTGTTTCAGCGCTTGTTCGCCGTCGGCCAGTGTCGCCAGGGCCAGGCGCACACTGTCCAGATAACGCCGGCCTTCCTCGGTCAGGCGCATGCTGCGGGTGGAGCGTGCGAGCAAACGGATACCGAGCCGGGTTTCCAGGCGTTTCAGGGCAATGCTGGCGGCGGCCGGGGTCAGTTCCAGCGCCCGTGCAGCGGCAGAAATACTGCCTGAATCGGCCACGCGGACGAAAATCTCCAGATCGAGAATCGAGCTCATTGCTAAAAATCCTTTAAAGATCTTTGCGTTTTAACGGGATTTTTCCGTGATTGGCAAGCCGTGATACTGCAATCAATCAACAACCGCAGGAGATGAGCATGACCTGGACATTCGATCACCTGGCCTTCAACACCGCCGATGGCCAGAGCTTGCAGGACAGTTTCGCCAGGTTGCTCGGCCTGACGCCGGGGCGCCGACCACCGTTTCCGTTTCCCGGGCGATGGCTGTATCAGGATGCGCACGCCGTGGTGCACGTGATCGAGCAGCCGACGTTCGACGATACGGCGTTGAGCCACATTGCCTTTCGCACGGATGAGCCGGCAGAAGCCGTGCTGCAACGGGTGCGCGACAGCGGTTTGCCGTATCAGGTGGCGCAGGTGCCGGAGGACGGGATCTGGCAGATTTTTGTGCAGATGCCGGGTGGCGTGGTGATCGAATTGGATGCGTTGGCCTGAATGCAAAAGATCGCAGGCTGCGATCTTTTGCGTTTTACAACGTGATCAGGCGCGCAACGTGCGGGTCATGCGCAACGCCAGCAGACTGCCGCCGACAATCACCGCCGCCAGCAGGTACAACGCCGCATCGGTGGAGCCGGTGCTGTCCTTGACCCAACCCACCAGATAAGGGCTGAGAAATCCGGCCATTTGTCCCATGGAGTTGATCAACGCCAAGCCACCGGCGGCAGCACCGGCACTCAACATCGCCGTCGGCACTGGCCAGAACATCGGCAGGCCGGTCAGCGCGCCCATGGTCGCAATGGTCAGGCCGAGAATCGCAATCGCCGGGTTGGCGGCGAAATTAACCGCGATCACCAGACCGATCGCGCCCATCAGCATCGGCACCACCAAATGCCAGCGACGCTCTTTGCGCAAGTCCGCCGATCGCCCGACCGCCAGCATGAACACCGCTGCCAGCAGGTACGGAATCGCGCTCAGCCAGCCGATCACCAGGTTGTCGCTGAAGCCGAGGTTCTTGATGATCGACGGCAGCCAGAAGTTGATCGCGTACACGCCACTCTGGATGCAGAAATAGATCAGGCCGAAGGCCCAGATCGCCGGGTTCTTGAACACCGCGATCAACGAATCGGAGGTGGTTTTCGGTTTGTTCGCGAGGTCTTCGGCCTGATCGGCCTCCAGCACTGCACGCTCGTGCGGGCTCAGCCATTTGGCGTTGGCGAAGCTGTCGCTCAACAGGAAATAGGCGAGGGCGCCGAGGATCACCGTCGGGATGCCTTGCAGCAGGAACATCCACTGCCAGCCGGCCAGACCGCCCTGGCCCGCCGCGAAGTGATTGAGAATCCAGCCAGAGAACGGGCTGCCGAGCAGGCCGGACACTGGAATTGCCGACATGAACAGCGCCATGATCCGCCCCCGGCGGAAGGTCGGGAACCACTGCGAGAGGTACAGCACGACGCCTGGGAAGAACCCGGCTTCGGCCGCACCGGTGAACAGGCGCAGGGTGTAAAACTCGGTCGGCGTGGTGACGAACAGCAGGCAGGTCGACAACGTGCCCCAGGTAATCATCATCAAGGCAATCCAGCGCCGCGGACCGAATCGGGTCAGGGCCAGGTTGCTTGGCACGCCGCACAGCACGTAGCCGATGAAGAAAATCCCGGCACCGAGGCCGTAGACGGTTTCACTGAATTTCAGGGCGTCGAGCATCTGCAGTTTGGCAAATCCAACGTTGACCCGGTCGAGGTAGTTGAACAGGTAGCAGATGAAGATGAAGGGGATCAAACGCAGGGTGATGCGTTTGTAGACGGCGTTTTTATCGTCTGCGATGGTCTGGGTAGCTGCGGCGCTGTGCGACATAGCGGCTCTCTCTTTATTATGATTTTTGGCGATGCAAAGGGTAACGTTGATCGCCCTGAGAGTCTCGGCCACCGGTGGCCGGATTGTCTTTGTGCCTGAGCACAGGGTTTGCCGTCAGACCCTGTGCGGGTGAACAACCTGTCCGTGCCTGTTTTCAAGGATTCCAGCGCTTATGTTCGAACTCGATCACGACCTCGCCCAGGACATCGTCGACCGTGCCATGGCCATTTTGCCCTACAACGTCAACGTCATGGACAGCCAGGGCTTGATCCTCGGCAGTGGCGAGCCGGAGCGGATCAACACCCGTCACGAAGGTGCGCAATTGGTGCTGGCCAACGGTCGGGTGGTGGAGATTGACGCGCAGACCGCCGTGCATTTGAAAGGCGTGCAGCCGGGCATCAATTTGCCGCTGTTGCTCGATCAGCGCTTGATCGGCGTGCTCGGCATCACCGGCGAGCCGGAGCAATTGCGTACCTACGCAGAACTGGTGCGCATGACCGCGGAAATGCTCGTTGGCCAGCGCAATCAACAGGCCGAACAGCAATGGCGCCGTCAGCGTTGCGATGACTTGCTGGCGCTGTTGCTCAGCGAGGCGGGTGATTCGCCACGCCTGATCGACGAGGCGCAGCAACTCGGTCTCAAACCGCAATTGACTCGGGTGCCGTATCTGTTCGAATTGGGTCTGGAGCACGGCCCGGGGCAGACCGTCGAGGCCCTGAGTGCCTGGCTGACCTCACGTTATCCCGATAGCTGGTGCGTGAGTTCGGCAAAGTCGTCGCTGTTGTGGTGTCGATCGGCGAGCCACAACGTCGAATCTGACCGCTTGCTGGAAAAGCTCGACGGCTTGGGCTGGAATATTTTGCGCATCGCCGTGGGCGGGCAGGCGGATGGGCTGGTCGGGTTGCGCCGTTGCTATCGGCGGGTCGGCGATCTTCTGGCGTATGGCCGAGAGGTGCTGCCGCACTCGCGTTTGCTGACGCTCAATCGTTATCGGCTGCCGGTGATGCTGTGGCGGCATCGCAATGACGATGCGCTGGATGAATTGCTCAAGCCGTTGCGCAAGGTCATCGCCAAGGACGGCAACGGCCAGTTGCTGGCGACGTTGCGCAGTTGGTGCGAGCACGACGGGCAAAGCCAGGCGTGTGCGGATGCGCTGGGGATTCATCGCAACAGTTTGCGTTACCGGATGGAGCGGATTGCCGAGTTGAGTGGGGTTGATCCGTTAAGGCTGGACGGGATGCTGGCGTTGTATCTCGGCGTGCAACTCCTGCCCCAGACTGATCCTGCGGCATGAGTTGTTCTTGCTGCCGCCATCGTTGGCAAGCCAGCTCCCACAGTCTCTGCGGTGGTTACAAAATTCATGGTCACTGAAGTTCCCTGTGGGAGCTGGCTTGCCAGCGATAGGGCCGGAACATTCACCCTCGATTCCAAGGCCTTTGTGAAAATGAACAATAAACGCCCACAGCGCTTGTGCAGCGGACAGGCGTCAATGCGCGGGCTGACTGGCAGCATGAGGAGCATTGGAACTGGAGAATTCGCATGAAGATCGTCATCGCCCCCGATTCGTTCAAGGACAGCCTGAGTGCCCAGGGCGTCGCCGAGGCCATTGCTTTGGGCCTGGCGCAAGTCTGGCCACAAGCCACGCTGGTCAAATGCCCGATGGCCGATGGCGGTGAAGGCACGGTCGATTCGATTCTCGCCGCGTGCGAAGGCGAACGGCGCCGCAGCCGCGTGCGTGGCCCGCTGGGCGTGCCGGTGGACGCGGCGTGGGGCTGGTTGCCGCACAACCACACCGCGATCATCGAGATGGCCGAGGCCAGCGGTTTGCAATTGGTGCCGCCGGGGCAACGTGACGCCTGCATCAGCAGCACCTTCGGCACTGGTGAGTTGATCCGTGCGGCGCTGGACGCTGGCGCGCAACGGGTGATTCTGGCGATTGGCGGCAGTGCGACCAACGACGGCGGCGCCGGCGCGATGCAGGCGCTGGGCGTGAAACTGCTGGATGCGCAAGGCCAGTCGCTGGTGCCGGGCGGTCTGGCACTGGCGCAATTGGCGCGTCTGGAACTGAGCGACCTGGACCCGCGTCTGGCCCACGTGCGCTTCGACATCGCCGCAGACGTCAACAATCCACTCTGCGGTCCGCACGGTGCTTCAGCGATTTTCGGCCCGCAAAAAGGTGCGTCGCCCGCCCAAGTGCAGCAACTGGATCAGGCGCTGGGCCATTTTGCCGAACACTGTGCACACGCCTTGGGCAAAGACGTGCGTGATGAACCGGGCAGTGGTGCAGCCGGGGGGCTGGGATTTGCTGCCAAGGCGTTTTTGGGCGCGCAATTTCGAGCCGGCGTGGAAGTGGTCGCCGAACTGGTGGGCCTCGCCGAAGCGGTGAAAGGCGCGGATCTGGTGATCACCGGCGAAGGCCGTTTCGATGCCCAGACCCTGCGCGGCAAAACCCCGTTTGGCGTGGCGCGGATTGCCAAACAGCAGCAGGTTCCGGTGATCGTCATTGCCGGCACTCTTGGCGAGGGCTATCAGGAACTCTACGGCCACGGCATTGATGCCGCATTCGCCGTTACCAGCGGGCCGATGCCCCTTGAGCAGGCCTGCGCCGAAGCGCCGCGATTGCTGCGTGAACGTGCGGCCGACATCGCCCGTGTCTGGCAGATGGCCAAGAATCAGCCTGATCAGCATTGATTAACCTGTGGCGAGGGAGTTTGCTCGCGCCGGGCTGCGAAGCAGCTCCAACCCTCTTGGTGTCAATCCTTCGGATCCACCGTGTTCGATGGTTCCAAGACTGCTGCACAGACGAGCCTGAGCAAGTTCTCTCACCACCGATTTTGCTTAAATGTTTACGGTGTTTCATCGCTGTAACACCTTGAAAAATATTTCCGTTTTACACGAAACCTTCCTAAAGCCTGGCCGATACAGAGATCAGGCGCACACAGATTCCCTCGAACCGTGACGCCAGACCGGTCCCGCTCCAAGGACTGGTGATGACGGCAAGGACGCTCGCAGCTACCTCTATCCGAGAGTCCAACCATGTCTTTGCGTAATCTGAAAATCGCGCCCCGTGCCTTCCTCGGTTTTGCCTTTATCGCCTTGCTGGTGATTGTCCTTGGCGTGTTCGCCGTCAATCGCATGTCGATCATTCGCCAGGCCTCCATCGACATGGATACCAATCAACTGCCCAGTGTCACCTACCTTGGCGTGGTGACGGAAAACGTGTTGCGCCTGCGGATTCTGTCGTTCCGGATTCTGGTCAACCGCGAGCCGGCCGGCTTGCAAGAGGCGCAGACGCGGATTGGCGTGTTGGTGGACAAGGTACGCAGTGCTCAGGCCAGCTACGCGGCATTGCCTGCGGAAGCCGAGGAGCGTGCCCTGTACCAGGCGTTCGCGACGACGCTCGACAATTACCTGCAAGCACAAAACCAGATGATGGACTTGTCGCGTCAGGGCAAAGTCGAGGAAATGCGTACCCTGATTAACACAAAGATCAAGGAAGGCACCGACCAGATGGGCGAGCAGCTCAACAAGCTGATCGCGATCAACGCAGCGGGTGCCAAAGTCGCCTCCACTCAGGCTGGTGAGCATTACGACAGCGCCATTACCGGCATCATCATTGTCGCGGTGATTGCTGCGTTGGCGACGGTATTGCTGGCATTGCTGCTGACGCGCAGCATCGTCACGCCGTTGAACCGGGCGGTGCTGGTGGCGCAAACCATTGCCGATGGCAATCTGAGCAAAGCCATCGAAGTCGACGGCAAGGACGAAGCCACGCAACTGCTGCAGGCCCTGGCCACGATGCAGACCAACCTGCGCAAGACCATCGAACAGATTGCCGGCTCCGCCACCCAACTGGGCGCCGCAGCCGAAGAGCTCAGCGCGGTCACCGAAGAAGCCTCCCGTGGCCTGCAACAGCAGAACAACGAAATCGAACAGGCCGCCACTGCCGTCAACGAGATGACCGCCGCCGTGGAAGAGGTTGCACGTAACGCCGTCTCAACCTCCGAGGCCTCGAACCAGTCGACCCAGGCCGCCCGTGAAGGCCGCGATCAAGTGGTGAAAACCGTCGACGCGATTCAGACCATGACCCACGACGTGCAGAGCACCGCGCAAATGATCGAAGGCCTGGCGGCGCAGGGTCGGGACATCGGCAAAGTGCTCGACGTGATCCGCGCCATCGCCGAACAGACCAACCTGCTGGCGCTCAACGCAGCCATCGAAGCGGCGCGTGCCGGTGAGGCGGGTCGTGGCTTTGCGGTGGTGGCAGACGAAGTGCGCGCACTGGCCCATCGCACCGCGCAATCGACTCAGGAAATCGAAAAAATGGTCGCCGGCATCCAGAACGGCACCGGTGAAGCGGTTTCGTCGATGCAGCAGAGCAACCAGCGCACCCAGACCACCCTGGAAATGGCCCGCGCCGCCGGCGTCGCCCTTGAGCAGATCACCCAGTCGATTCATCAGATCAACGAGCGCAACCTGGTGATCGCCAGCGCCTCCGAAGAACAGGCGCAAGTGTCCCGCGAAGTTGACCGGAATCTGGTCAATATCCGCGATCTGGCTACGCAATCGGCTGCCGGGGCCAACCAGACCAGCGCCGCCACCCATGAGCTGTCGCGTCTGGCGGTGGATTTGAACGCCATGGTGGCGCGTTTTGTGATTTGAGATAGGGTGAAGGCTGGAGATTGCGCAAACAGGAGACGTGCATGCGCTATTCAGCCTTGACTCAACGAATCGCCGGGGAGGGCGCAGCGGCCTGGCAGATTCACGACCGAGCGCTGGAGTTGCGCGCTGAGGGCGTCGATGTCCTGCTGCTGAGTGTGGGCGATCCGGATTTCGATACACCGCTGCCGATCGTCCACGGTGCCATCGACAGTCTGCTGGCCGGCGATACGCATTATGCGGAAGTGCGCGGCCGGTTGGCTTTGCGCAAACTGATTGCCCGGCGGCATCAGCGACGCTGCGGTCAGGCGGTCGATGCCGACCACGTGATCGTGCTGCCGGGCGCGCAATGCGCGGTGTATTCAGTGGCGCAATGCCTGCTGGATCCGGGGGACGAGGTGATTGTCGCCGAGCCGATGTACGTCACCTACGAAGGCGTGTTCGGCGCCTGCGGGGCGACCGTGGTGCCGGTGCCGGTGCGTCCGGAAAACGGCTTTCGCGTTGACCCCGCCGATGTCGCTGCACGCATCACCGGCAAGACCCGGGCGATGCTGCTCAACAGTCCCAACAATCCCTGCGGCGCGAGCCTGTCACTGCTGATCTGGCAGGAACTGGCGGCGCTGTGCATTCGTCATGACTTATGGCTGATCAGCGATGAGGTCTACAGCGATTTGCTCTACGAAGGCGAGCACGTCAGCCCGGCGAGTCTGCCGGGCATGGCGGAGCGCACGGCGACCATCAACAGCCTGTCGAAATCCCACGCCATGACCGGCTGGCGGATCGGTTGGTCGATCGGGCCAAAAGCGTTGGCCGAACACTTGGTGAATCTGTCGTTGAGCATGCTGTTCGGTTTGCCGGAATTCGTGCAGAAAGCCGCGCAGGTTGCGCTGGAAACGGACCTGCCGGAAGTGGCGCAGATGCGCGAGGAGTATCGCTTGCGCCGGGATCTGGTCTGCGAGCGGCTGCAGGGCTGCCCGGGTTTGCAACCGATCCGCCCGGATGGCGGCATGTTCGTGATGGTCGATGTGCGCCAGACCGGGTTAGGCGCTCAAGCGTTTGCCGAGCGCTTGCTGGAAAATTACGGCGTTTCGGTGCTGGCCGGTGAAGCGTTCGGGCCGAGTGCGGCGGGGCATATTCGCATTGGACTGGTGGTCGATCGGGTCAAACTGGCGGACGCCTGCTCGCGGATTGCACTGTGTGCGGCGCAGCTGTTACAGGCGCGCAGTGCCTGATGGTTTTGTGTTGCCTGTACCGGCCTCTTCGCGAGCAAGCTCGCTCCCACAGGGGAATGCGTTTCAAATGTGGGAGCGAGCTTGCTCGCGAAGGCGGCATGACAGCCACCGATTAATTCAGCCCTGCCAAGCCGATGGATTCACCAGATTCGCAGGTTTTTCCCCAGCCAGCGCCGCCAACAGATTCTCCACCGCACAGCGCGCCATCGCTTCGCGCGTCTCATGCGTTGCCGAGCCCATGTGCGGCGTCGCCACCACATTATTCAGTTGCAACAACGGCGAGTCATGCTGCAACGGCTCACGCTCGAACACATCCAATCCCGCCGCACGAATGCGCTGATGACGCAGCGCTTCAATCATCGCCGCCTCATCCACCACTTTGCCCCGCGAAATGTTAATGAAGATGCTTTGCGGACGCATCAGCGCAAACTCCTCAGCACCAATCAAGCCTTCGGTCTGCGCGGTCAGCGGCAAGGTCAGGCAAATGAAATCGGCCTGCTGGAGCAGCTCTTCAAGGCTGCGATATTGCGCATCAAACCGCGCCTCGACTGCCGGTTTGCGCGACTGGCTGGTGTAAATCACCGGCATGCCAAATCCAAAATGCCCGCGCTGGGCCAGCGCCTCGCCGATGCGGCCCATGCCGATGATGCCCAGGGTCTTGCCATGCACATCGGTGCCGAAATGCGCCGGGCCGATATTGCGATGCCACTGGCCGCTGCGCACCATGTTCGCCAGTTCCACCACGCGCCGGGCAGCGGCGAGGATCAGCGCGAAACCGGTGTCGGCGGTGGTTTCGGTGAGCACATCAGGCGTGTTGCTGAGCAGGATCTTGCGCCGCGTCAGGTAGTCGATGTCGTAGTTGTCGACGCCCACCGAGACGCTGGCAATCGCCTCCAGCTTCGGTGCCAGATCGAGTAGTGCCGCATCCAGTTTCAGACTGGCGCCAAGCAAACCGTGGGCGCCGGGCAGGGCGTCGCGCAGTTTCATCAGGCCGTCGCTGTCGAGGCTGTCGATCAGCGTCACGTCGAACCGTTCGTGCAGTCGCGCCATCAGCACTGGCGAGAGTTTCTTGTACAACACAACGTGTTTTTTCATGGCAAGCATCTCTTCAGGAATGAGCCGGCACGGGACGCGTGGCAGCGGCTTTGGCCACGACGCGATCGCTTGCGCCGGGCTTGAGAAAAATCGTCAGCACCACCGATAACATCAGCGCGCCGCTCATCAGCAGGTAAGACGCACCGGGCGAACCGGTGGAGCTATTGAGGTAGCCGACCAGATACGAACCGCCGAACGAACCGAGCGCGCCCATGCTGTTGATCAACGCCATCGCACCACCCGCCACGTTGGCCGGCAGAATCTCCGGAACGATGGCGAAAAACGGTCCGTACGGCGCGTACATGCAGGCACCGGCAATCACTAGCAGCGTGTACGACCACCAGAAATGCTCAGCGCCCAGTGCGTAAGAGCCGTAGAACGCAATGGACGCGATCAGCAGCGGCGGCCAGACGAAGCGTTTGCGCTTCTGCAACTTGTCCGAACCCCACGACACCACGAGCATGCCGATCACCGCCGCCAGGTACGGCAGCGCCGACAGCCAACCGGCTTCGATCATGTCCATTTGCGCACCGGCCTTGAGGATCGACGGCAGCCACAACACGAAGCCGTAAACGCCGATGCTCCAGCAGAAAAACTGCAACGCGAGAATGATCACCTTCGGCGAACGGAACGCCTCGGCGTAGTTCTTTACCGCTTTGATCCCGACCTGTTCGGCTGCCAGAGCACTCTCCAGATCGTGCTTTTCCTGGTCGTTGAGCCACTTGGCCTGCGCCGGCCGATCATCGGCCAGGCGCCACCAGATAAACGCCCAGAGCACCGCCGGCAGGCCTTCGATGATGAACATCCAGCGCCAGCTGAAATGCTGCACCAGATAGCCCGAAACCACCGACATCCACAGCATCGTCACCGGGTTGCCGAGGATCAGAAACGTGTTGGCCCGAGAGCGTTCGGCGCGGGTGAACCAGTGGCACAGGTACACCAGCATCGCCGGCATCACGGCCGCTTCGACCACGCCGAGCATGAAGCGGATGACGATCAGCCAATAGGCGTTGGAGACCACGCCGGTCAGGGTGGCGAGGCCGCCCCAAAGGATCAGGCTGACGAAAATCAGTTTCTTCACGCTGTGTTTTTGCGCGTAGATCGCACCCGGCACCTGGAAGAAAAAGTAACCGAGGAAGAACAGCGCACCGAGCAGCGATGACAGGCCCGGTGTGATCATCAGGTCTTCGGCCATGCCTGATGCGGCGGCGAAGCCGTAGTTGGCGCGATCCAGATACGCCAGGCTGTAGGTGATGAACACAATCGGCATGATGTACCACCAGCGGCGGGCGGCGAGGGTTGCGGTTTTCATGGTCTTGCTCCTGAGCTTGTTGTTTTTGTCGCAGCAGGTTCAATGAATCGGTTGCCTGTCAGGGCCTCATCGCTGGCAAGCCAGCTCCCACAGGGATCTCGGGTATGTCAAAGATTGCATTGTCACCACCAACCCTTGTGGGAGCGGGCTTGCCAGCGATGGCGGCCTCAAATTCGCTGAAGAGTTCAGCCCGGGTTGGAAGGCCCTCCATATCCCCGCGACTCTGCACCGCCCGACTGCCAATCCAGTTCGCACGCTGCACCGCCTCGGCAAAACTCTGGTGCTCAAGCAGGGCACTGATCATCCCCACCGCAAAACCATCACCGGCACCGACCGTGTCGACGACATGCGCCACCGGCACCCCGGCGACAAACCCCGATGCCAGATGCGTGCGGTAATAAGCGCCTTGCGGCCCAAGCTTGATCGCCACCGCTTCGGCACCTTGATCGAGATAAAACGCAGCAATGTCCGCCGGGTCTTCGAAACCAGTGAGCAAACGGCCTTCACTCAAACCCGGCAGCACCCAATGGGCGAGGGCGGCGAGGCGGTTGATCTCGCCGATCATTTCGCGCTCGCTGGCCCACAGGCTCGGACGCAGATTGGGATCGAACGACACGCTGCGCCCGGCATTGCGCATGCGTGTCATCAGTTCAAAGGACATCTCCCGCGTCGAGGCCGATAGCGCCGGCGGGATGCCAGTTGCATGCAGATGGCGGGCGCTCGACAGGCTGGCCGTGATCGACTGGGGGGACAGATGACTGGCCGCCGAACCGCGCCGGAAATACTCGACCTGCGGGTCGCTGCCATCGTCATTGCGCGATTTGAACTGGAAACCGGTCGGGTGCTGTTTGTCGACGTCGACGTGACTGCAGTCCAGACCCTCCTTGATCAAGGTCTCGACCACAAAACGCCCGAGCGAATCATTGCCGACCCGGCTCAGCCACGCGACGTTGAAACCCAGGCGCGACAGCCCGATCGCGACATTGCTGTCGGCCCCGGCGATACGCTTGTGAAAGTGCTCGACCGCCGCCAGATCACCGGTCTGCTCGGCGACCAGCATCGCCATGGTTTCGCCGAACGAGAGAATATCGATCTCAGACATGAGCAGGCTCCAGACGCGATTGGCCGAGGCGGGCGAGGGCGGCGACGTGCTCGGTGGTCAGTTGCACCAGATCCTCGCCCTGCAACGGATATTCGGCGGCGCGCATAACGCCTTGGGCCATGTGCCGCAACAGTTGTTCCCACAGATGCAGGTCACTGACGGCCGGCGGCACCGCCACCAGTTTGCCGTCCGGGCGGCGGGCAACGGCTTTGCAATGCACGTAACCGACGTGCCGGCCCAACAGGCGCGCAGCATTCGCGGCGGACTGGTCCTGCCACTGCCAGTTGCCGATGTCGAAGGTCATTTTGATCGGCAGATTGTGCTGCTCGACGGCGGCGAAGAAGCGCTGAAACGGTTCGATGCGTCCGCCGTGCAGGGTCTGGTCGTTTTCCACCAGCAACTGCACCGGGCTGAGCTTCAAGCGTTCGGCCAGGGCTTGCAGATCATTGTTATCGGTGAAGTAGCCGAGAGAAACCTTCAGCCATTTCGAGCCGAACGCTTCGGCGTTTTGCAGCGCGTTGATCAGCTCAGGATTGGGCCGCGACTGGCCGGCGAGCCACAGCTCAGTGGGCGAGGAATAAATACTTTGCAGGCCCTGCGCTTGAGTGGCGGCGCTCAGTTGCGCGGGCACTTCGCGGGTCAGTAATTCTTCGCGCCATTCGATGCGATCGGCACCGGCGGCGGCGAGCACGTCGATGAAAAAATCCTGCCCGCGCTGGCGCACGAGCTCGGCACCGTAGCTGGACAGACTGATGGAAACGGCGGGTTTATTCATTGTTATTGACCTCTGAAACCGGTTTCATTTTTGTTCAAAAAAATATCAGGTGTTTCTGTGGTGTCCTTCTGGGCCTCATCGCTGGCAAGCCAGCTCCCACAGGTTTAGAGGTGTACCAAGCCTTTGTGTACGACTCGAACACTGTGGGAGCTGGCTTGCCAGCGATAGCGTCAGATCAAATACCAGCAACCTCACGGGTCGACCCACGCTCCACCAGCACCGGCGCAAAATCCACCACCCGCGCCATTTCATCATCCCCACGCAAGCGCTTGAGCAAACACTCAAACGCCCGCGCGCCGATCTCCTGCGTCGGCTGAGCCAGCGCGGTAATCCCGCTGCCCACCAACGGATACCAATCCAGATCATCCAGGGCAATCAGCCCGACATCCTCGAACAACCGCACACCCATCGCCCGCAACGCCGTCGTGGTCGCCAACGCCGCCACGCCATTGGCGCAAAACAGTGCTTTCGGGCCATTGCCGGGGGTATTCAAGAAGGTTTGAAGTTGTGCGCTCAGATCATCGCCGGTTTCCAGCACCGCCCCGGTCAGCGCCGAGCGCTGGGCAATCTGCGCCTGAAAACTGCTGACCCGCTCGATCCGCGAACTGGTGCCGTCATACGGTTCAGTCACCAGCACCAGATCCCGATATCCATGCTGCTCCAGATGCGTGATCGCCATCTCAACGGCTTGCGGGTTGTTCAGCCCGACCATGTCGCTGTCGAGCCCGTCGACCTTGCGATCCACCAGCACCAGCGGCATCTCGCGGCGCAGTTCATGCAACTCGTCACGGTGATGGCCCAGCGTGTTCACGATCAGCCCTTCGATGTTGTACGAGCGCAACAGCGCCAGGTGCTGGCGTTCCTGTTCGTCATTGCGGTCGGTGTTGCACACCACCAGGCTATAGCCGTGCGCCCGGCAAGCGGTTTCCACCCCGTGCATCACGGCAATCGAATAAGGGTTACGGATATCGGCGACCAGCATGCCGATCAGGCGGGTGCGCCCGCGTTTCAGGCCGCGAGCCATCTGGTTGGGGCGGTAGGCGAGTTCGCTGATGGCTTGTTCGATGCGCAAGGCAATGGCATCGGAGAGCAGGGCGCGATCATCGCCGATGAAGCGCGAGACGCTGGCCTTGGAGACCCCGGCGCGTTCGGCGACGTCGAGCATGGTTACACGGCTGCGCTGAGCGGTGGAGAAGTCGTTCAAAGGGCTGACCTTATTGTTTTTGGAAAGCATGAAACCGGTTTCAGGAAACACGATAAAGCGGACTCTCGTCAAGTAACTCCCCTCGAGCCATTCCGGGCATTCCCGACAGACGGTCATCTCACCTGTCAGATCTGACAGTAGGCAGCTCCAAGGAAACGGCGCTCAATATCTGACAACGCCTTTAGTTAGAAACATGCACTGAGACCACTTACCAATCGAGAATCCATGATGAAACCATTCAATGGGCAAGTGACCGCTGCGGGATTACGGATAGACGGTGTGAGTGAGTCCGACCCAACAGGCCGGATACCCTTGGAGCAGTTGATCAATGGGACAACTGTCAGGATTCCTCGGTGGGATCGTTTTCCGGTAGCACCTGTTCCGGGAGAACCGATCACGTTTTCGATTCTTCGCCTGTATTGGACGCAGAAGGGTAATAAAGACCTGATTTTTGAAAAAACATACACTTATCTGGATGATCAACCTGAGTTCACGATTCCGTTGACACCGGAGCAGATGAGTATTGATGGAACCGCTTCTATTCATTATGTGCTTGAAGGATATGATGGGAATTATGACGATTCGCCCATAAAAAACCTGACAATTGATCACACTATATCACCTTCCCTGGAAGCCCCATTTTTTCCTGATGCTGACTTTTGGGGGTATATATCCTGCATTCCATTTTATCCGGACAGTCCGCCCATTTGGGAAGAAATACGGCTGATAATATACGCTGAATCCATTTTCGAAGAAAATGACAAGTTAGTACTGCAATGGCAGGGGTTTTCCACGCTTAATGGCAAGCCACCGGAACTCACACCGCTGCACGAATTCAGCAAGACATTAACTAAAGTCGAAGCTGAAAATGGATTTATTTTTGATCTGCCTTTCGATCCATATGTAAAGCCAATGTTTAACAATCATTCAGGTATTGCACGATATACGATTTTCAGAAATAACGTGCCAATTGCCAGGTCTTACAATGGGTTAGTGAAAATAGATCGGACTGTAAGTGGTGAGGAGGAGCCCTGTGGAGGTTGGTGACGTATGAGGTGTAAGAGATAAACAGGCTCTGCAGTTTCCTTGATTTTGTTGTGCCGTTGTTGATTGCTAAAAATGGCCTGTCTCTTGGTGAGCGCTATTGATGAGATTTTGTGCAGTTTCGTCTTGCCGTCAGCGTGCCGGGATTGATTGGGTTTGGATGTATCATTCGGAGAAAAAAGATGACTATTCAAGAGAAAATCGGTAAAGGGAAAAAATTAACATCTCAGGAAATAGCCAAGCGTGCGCGTTTGGCGTTGCGCACCTCTGCGGTTAACGTGGGGCTTACTGCGACTGCTCCGATAATTGTTGGAAAGATTGTCGATGACCTGATTCCAAAGGCGATTCTGGACACAGGGGAGATGACGGTAAGGTTCGACACTTCTACAGTCGATGTGCCTCATGATGCCGATGAATGGGAGCTTTACCAGCACAAAGGAACTTCAGGAGTTGATACACTGATAGCCAGTGACAAATTTGGGCCTGTAGCAGGGCGCCCCCAACTACTCGATATTCCAGTGGATACAACTACGCTTGATGATGACGATCTGACAAAAAGCTCAACAACTTATCAAGTCCGGTTTATCTTCTTTAAAGGTATTGATGGTAACCCGGACAGATTGCCGTGGGTGACCGCTGAAATTGATCGTACCGCGCCTGAGCAAGACAAACTCTCGGGGACCAAGTTCAAGCCGGAGAGGGCCGTTTTCCAGAACCTGCCGCTGCCGGCAACGATTGATGATGACTGGCTGAGCAATAACACAGAGCTTTCGCTAACCATCAATACTGCCTATGATTTTTATCGTTCCGATGATGTCATTGATGTTTATATTGGTACTAACTATGGTGTCGGTACGCCTGTCTATACTCAAGCGCTGACCTCGTCCACGGTGAGTATTCCGCGGGATGATCTTCCGCCACTCGATTCGCTTTATTACATTTGGTACATATTGCGTGACGTGGTGGGTAATGAAAGTAGCCCCTCTCTTTCAGGATCATTTACTGTTCGGCGTCGTCCGCCACCTGTACTGATTCCTTGCGAGATCCCTAAGGGGATTTTGCCAGATGTCATCGACCTTGAAGATCTTGAGACTCCTGTGTATGTGAATGTGCGATATACCACCAACGGCCAGGCGAACGATCAGATTGTACCTACAGTTACAAACGGTACATTACCGATTTCATTGGCCAGTCAAAGTCTGGGTACGGATACTGCAAGAACACTGCAGTTCCCGATCAGTACCAGTAGATTGCTAGCACTTTGGGGTAATGCTACAGCTGAAGTTTCAATCGTTGCCAGTTATCAGTTCGCTCGTGGTCTGGAACAGTTACGTCCTTCGGTGGATACGCGATCGGCCCTCGATTTTACCTACCGAGGCCCGGTCAATCCGGTTTTCCCTGAGCGGGAAAACCCCGATATGGCCAGGGTCACTGTTCTCGGGGCGAGTAATACCCCAAACCACATTATTGCTGATGACCGGGGGCAAGACGCGGACATTAGTACTCCGATGATTATCGCTCCCAACCCATGGTTACCAGTAGGCGATGAAACTGCGAGACTTTGGTTCGATGGGAAGGAGGTTGACGCTCAGTTGTTGTCGGCTGGTTCAGTAACTGACCTGACTTTTACAAAGGATAAATCCATAATTGACGCAGCAGGTCCAGGTAAGAAAATCGCCTACTGGACGATCGAAGAAACGGGTGGTCGTAATGTGATTAAGTCACCTGATACAGAGGTGACTATTGATAACGTACGGGTTTCTCTGCCTGCGCCAACCGTCCGGTTGTTTAATGGATTCGTTTCGTGCCGGTACCTGACACTGGATTTCCAGTTGCCAGTGACGGTCACGATCGATCAAACGTATATGCCGACCAACACTGAGGTGACGGTGAAATCGGTGGGCACTGAAGATGCACAAGGCCTCAAGGAAATCGAAGAGACCAGGTTCGAAACGAAGTACCGCATTGATGGGTCGGAAACTGGCGGTGTTTTTACCGTAAATATTCAACCCTACGTGGACAAATTAAAACCCATTCAGCCGCCGCGCAGTTCTGGCCTGCCTAATGGGTACATTAAAATCTGGTATGAAGTCACCATCTTTGGTGTGCCGACTCCTTCAACCGACTTCTTCAATCAAGTTTCATTACTGAATGACAGCGGAAATTACTGTGAGGGCACACCGACCAGTGAGGTCTGACGGAGTGTCTGCCGGGAGAGTACGCTCTCCCGGTTTTTTTCCTATTGCAGTAGGTAATAAATTACCACTGCGTTGCAGATTATTCCTACATACCAAGGGTTGCTCAGCGTTGTAATGTGCCGGCGTTTATTGGCGGCGTTCGTTCGTTCGCAAACTCACTTCTTCGTTCTTCAGTGAACAAAAAATCGGAAACTCTACCATGTGGTCAAAAAAAGATGCCTCCCAGATAAAGTTCACGAATATGTGGTTGGGTAGTTCGTCTTTGTGTGTCTTTTCATTGTTGCTGTCTCAGCCAGTAAATGCCGGAACATTGGTAGGTAGCACACAAACAATCACGAACGGCTCCAGCGTGGAGCAATGGGTTCTTTCTCAAAAAGCGACGTTGAACGTCGACGGTGCCCAGACACTTGGTGTCACCGTGTTTGATTCGACGTTGAATGCAAATGGCGCAGTGACTCAGCAGATCTCAGCCAGTCTCGGGTCGACGGTCAGCCTGGTGAACACCACTGTTGCCGGAGGTAACGCACGTGCGGGACTGGAGCTTGCCAATAGCTCCGCGACGATCAGCGGCAGTGTAATCAATGGCAATCGACTGGGGCTGCAAATAGGCCATCAAGTCGGCTCAAACACTGGGTCGAGCGCCTCACTGTCAGACAGCAGCGCCGTCGGCGTAACGGGAGGCGCACGTGTGACGGCTTTCAGCACACTTGCGCTGGACAAGTCGACGCTGGAGGGCACGGGAACGGGCAGTGCCGGGCTTATTTTGCTCAGTGGTACGGCGTCGGCGGTAAACGGTTCACGTATTACCGGCGCACAAAACGGTGTGACATTAGGACTGGAAGGTGCGGGCTTGCCGGCCAGTCAATTGCGACTGGACCAATCAAGTGTCGAAGGCAAGGCCGGTGCAGCCATCGTCGTTGACAACGCCGGCGTATCGGCGCCTGTATCGCGTATTGATATCCTCAATGGCTCGACACTTACCGGTGGTAACGGAGCGATTCTGGAGGTCAGGGGCGCGAGCGATGTTGCACTTAATGTGGAGCGCAGCGATCTGGCTGGCAATGTCCAAGTGTCGGACAACAGCCATGCTGCCCTGAGTTTTAGTCAGGCCTCGCTCATCGGAGATGTCAGCGCTGATGCGGGAAGTACAGCAACTGTCGCATTACAGCAGGGGTCGCAATTGAGCGGCGTCATGAATAACGTTGCCACCGTTGGCATTGATAGCACTTCCAGCTGGTACCTGACGGGAAACAGCCAGGTCGGCGACCTTGCGTTGAACGGTGGCACAGTAAAACTCGGCGCTGATAATCAGTACTTCCAGTTGAACGTCCATAACCTGTCTGGTAACGGGTTGTTTGAGATGGGGACCAACTTCGCTACAAATCAAAGTGACTTTCTGAATGTCACCGGCACCGCAACCGGTGATCATCAATTGTTGATTGCCAGTACTGGCAGCGATCCCGCCAGCGGCCAGCCCATCCAGGTCGTTCACACCGCAGGAGGGGACGCCCGTTTCTCCTTGGCCAATGCCGAGGGTAAAGTCGATCTGGGGACGTTTTCCTATGGACTGAAGCAGGGCGGCAGCGGCAATGACTGGTTCCTGGATCCTGAAAGTCGCACGATCAGCCCTTCTACCCGCGCAGTGACGGCGTTATTTAATACCGCTCCGACCGTCTGGTACGGGGAATTGACTTCATTGCGCAGTCGTATGGGAGAGCTTCGATTCAATCCGGAAAAATCGGGTGCCTGGCTCAGGGCCTATGGCAACAAGTACAACGTCAATGACGCGTTTGGCGATGGATACCGCCAATCCCAGCAAGGTTTCACACTGGGGGCGGACGCTCCCCTGCATTTGGGTGAAGGACAATGGTTGTTGGGGGTAATGGCCGGGCACAGTTCCTCTGATCTGGATTTGCACCGTGGTACATCCGGCACTGTGCAAAGTTACTATGTGGGTACGTACCTGACGTGGATGGACGACGTCAGTGGTTACTACGTTGACAGCGTTCTTAAACTCAATCGGTTCCAGAACGATGCCAAGGTCGGGATGACCGATGGCAATCGCTCCAAAGGTGATTACGACAACACCGGGTTCGGTGGGTCCGTTGAAGTGGGACGTCATATCAAACTGGATGAAGGCTATTTCATCGAGCCATTTACTCAGTGGTCTGCGGTTGCCATTCAAGGCAAGGATTACAGTCTGGATAATGGATTGCAGGCCGAGGGCGACCTCACACGCTCGTTGCTTGGCAAGGTGGGGATAACGGCCGGACGGGATTTGCAATTGCGTGACGGTACGAAAGTGCAGCCTTATGTTCGAGGGGCATTTGCCCATGAGTTTTCAACGAATAATAAAGTCAAAGTCAATAATAATGTATTCAATAATGATCTTTCAGGATCAAGAGCAGAGGTGGGTGCGGGCATTGCGATCAATCTGTCGGAGCGCTGGCAGGCACATGCAGAAATTGAATACATGAATGGTAAAAGTATCGAAATGCCAATCGGTGGCACTGTAGGCGTGCAATTCAAATGGTAGGAAAGTGTAAGACCTATTCTGTTTGATGGCGCGGAGCAAAGGGCCTTGGTGAATGCCAAGGCCCTTTTTCATTAGACAAGTGTCGGGCCGGAACGGCTAAGCGCAGTGTCGAAGTGTCCCCTGCACAAATAATGCCCGCTGCCATCAGCTTTATCAATGTCAGCATTGAATGAGCCAGTCAGGGTCATATTTTTGAGGTCCAGTTCGTATTGGATCGTGCCGCTCCTGGCTTTCTGAAGGGTGGGGTTGGTCGGATCTTCATAGTTGTTATAGAACAACGAGACGTTATCGTCTTCGTCAGTGATCTGGCCTATTTCACTCTGAATGTCTTTCTGAATGTCTTTCGAAAATGTGATGGTGAATGTTTTTGCTGAATTGTTACTGCGATCAGCTGCAATCACAACCCAAATGTCACCACGGCCGGGTGTCGACGAACTTCTGAGTTCAGTGAGTGTAGCACTGAAGCTGGAACCGTCTTCGAGGTTTGCACTAAATAGCACTTCCTGGGTTGAAGGCACACAGCGAGCTTTCAAGGCGGCATTGCTCATGATTAAATTCTCCATATTTATCGGCGGAATCCAAGCCTCATCTTTCGATGCGAATCGCGTGGATGCCTTATATAAGGCTAATGTCCCGATTTTGTACACTGTCAGATATGGCAGCTATACAAAGTGCTTTTTTTGTGTTCCGGTTTTTTGATGAGGCTTTTTATTGCAGCCAGTGACTTATAATTCTGGTTTTTATAACCGGAATATAAGAGTCAAATCGAGGGCGATCTGGCGCGGGATCACCGTACTCGTCTGAAGCTTTGTGCAACTGTCAGCCGAACAACCCCGCCGCAATATTGATCGAAAATCCCAGTATCGCCGTATTGAACACAAACCCGATCAGCGATTGTGCCAGCACGATCTTGCGCATCTCCCGCGATGCCACCCCGACATCCGCGGTCTGCACGGCCACGCCAATGGTGAACGAGAAATACAGGAAGTCCCAATAGTTGGGCGTGGTCAGCCCTTCGGCGAAACGCAGGGCGGGCTCTTTGCCGTCCCAGGTGTAATACAACCGCGCGTAATGCACGCAGAAGATCACGCCGATCAGCAGCCATGAGCCGATCACCGTCACGGCGGTGAAGGCGTAATGCAGGAGCTTGCGGTTGGTTTCCAGATCCTTGCTGCCCGCCAGTTCGAACGTGATGGTGGCAAGGCTCGCCAGTGCGGCGATGCACACCACCAACAGCACCAGTCCGGCGTTTTCGTCTTCGACGTCGGCGATGCGTTTGACGTCCGGGGCCTTGGCACGCACGGTCAGCCAGAACATCAGAATCAGGTAAGTCCAGACACCGGCGTTCCAGCCAATGAGGATTTTGCTGACGATGGAGTCGGCGGGTGCCAGCAGGCCGGTGGCGAGGCCGAACAGGGCGGCGGCAGACAGGCGAGGGTGGGTGCGGGCAAGGAAGCGCATGGGGACTCGATGGGCCAGGGTGGTTCAGACACCTTAGCCCAGCGATGGAGGATATGACCACCGGCTCGATTTTATGAAGATCCCTGTGGGAGCGAGCTTGCTCGCGAAGGCGTCCGGTCATCCAACATCAACGTTGAATATAACGACGCTTTCGCGAGCAAGCTCGCTCCCACAATTAAGATCAGTGGGGCTTGGTAAAGCGTTGCACGAGCTTCATGACAACGACGAAGAACACCGGGACGAAGATCACTGCCAATGTGGCGGTGATCATGCCGCCGATGACACCAGTGCCGATCGCTTGCTGGCTCGCCGAGCTGGCACCCGTGGCGATGGCCAGTGGCACCACACCGAGAATGAACGCCAGCGAAGTCATCACAATCGGCCGCAGGCGCAAGCGAGCCGCCTGCAACGTTGCATCGATCAGGTCGTGACCTTCGTCATAAAGGCTCTTGGCGAACTCAATGATCAGGATCGCGTTTTTCGCCGACAGACCGATGATGGTGATCAGCCCGACCTTGAAGAACACGTCGTTGGGCATCCCGCGCAACGTCACCGCCAATACCGCACCGAGCACGCCCAGCGGCACCACCAGCAACACCGAGGTCGGGATCGACCAACTCTCGTACAGCGCTGCCAGGCACAGGAACACGATCAGCAAAGACAGGCCCAACAGAATCGGCGCCTGACTGCCGGACAAACGCTCCTGCAACGACAGCCCCGTCCATTCCTGGCCCAGGCCTTTCGGCCCTTGGGCCACCAGCCGTTCGATTTCCGCCATGGCTTCACCGGTGCTGTGCCCCGGGGCCGGTTCGCCGGAAATCGCAATCGCCGGATAGCCGTTGTAACGGGTCAACTGCGCAGGCCCCTGGGTCCATTTCGCTTGCACGAACGCCGACAGCGGCACCATCTTGCCGTCGTTGTTGCGCACGTGCATTTTCAGCAAGTCGTCGACCTGGCTGCGGCGGTCACCTTCAGCCTGCACCACAACCCGTTGCATCCTGCCCTGGTTGGGGAAGTCATTGACGTAGGAGGAACCCACCGCCGTCGACAGTACGTTGCCGATGTCGGCGAACGACACACCCAACGCATTGGCCTGGCGGCGATCCACTTCCAGCTGGACTTGCGGCGCTTCGGCCAGCGCGCTTTCGCGCACGTTCATCAGCACCGGACTTTTCTCGGCGGCCGCGAGCAATTCAGTGCGCGCCTGCATCAACGTTGCGTGGCCAAGGCCAGCGCGATCTTGCAGGCGGAACTCGAAACCGCTCGATGTACCCAGACCATCCACCGGTGGCGGAAGAACAGCGAACGCGACGGCGTCCTTGATCTGGCTCAGCGCGATGTTGGCGCGATCGGCAATCGAGGCCGCCGAATCATCGTGGCCACGCTCCGACCAGTCCTTGAGGGTGGTGAACGCCAGTGCGGCGTTCTGCCCGCTACCGGAGAAGCTGAAGCCGAGAATCACCGTGCTGTCACCTACGCCCGGTTCCCCGGCGTTGTGCGCCTCGATCTGTTCGACCACCTGCACCGTGCGGTTCTTGCTCGCACCCGGTGGCAGTTGAATGTCGGTGATGGTGTAACCCTGGTCTTCCACCGGCAGGAACGAGGAGGGTAGACGCATGAAGCACAGGCCCAGTCCCACCAGCAGCACGACATAGATCAGCAGAAAACGCCCGCTGCGCTTCAACGCATAACCAACCCAGCTTTGATAGCGGTCAGTCAGGCGTTCGAAGCGGCGGTTGAACCAGCCGAAGAATCCGGATTTCTCGTGATGCTCGCCCTTGGCAACCGGTTTGAGCAGTGTCGCGCACAGTGCCGGTGTCAACGTCAGGGCGAGGAACGCCGAGAACAGGATCGAGGTCGCCATCGACAGCGAGAACTGCTGGTAAATGACCCCGACCGAGCCCTGCATGAACGCCATCGGAATGAATACCGCCACCAGAACGAGGGTGATGCCGATGATCGCGCCGGTGATTTGTGTCATCGCCTTGCGCGTGGCTTCCTTGGGCGACAGGCCCTCGGTGGCCATGATCCGTTCGACGTTCTCCACCACAACGATGGCATCGTCGACCAGAATGCCGATGGCCAGCACCATGCCGAACATGGTCAAAACGTTGATCGAGAAGCCCAGCGCCAGCATGGTCGCGAACGTGCCCATCAGCGCAACCGGTACCACCAGCGTCGGGATCAGCGTGTAGCGAATGTTCTGCAGGAACAGGAACATCACCGCAAACACCAGCAGCATCGCTTCGCCGAGGGTGTAAACCACTTTGGTGATCGAGACTTTGACGAACGGCGAGGTGTCGTACGGGATCTTGTATTCGACCCCGGCGGGGAAGTAGCGCGACAGCTCGTCCATCTTCGCCCGCACCAGCGTCGCGGTGTTCAGCGCGTTGGCCCCCGGCGACAGCTGCACGCCCACCGCGGTGGACGGCTTGCCATTGAGGCGCGTACCGAACTGGTATTCCTGACTGCCGATCTCGACTCGCGCGACGTCACCGACTCGCACCGTAGAGCCGTCCGGGTTGGCCTTGAGCACGATGTCGGCAAATTCTTCCGGTGTCGACAGCTGGCCCTTGACCAGGATAGTGGCGGTGATTTCCTGAGTGGACGGATTGGGCAAGTCGCCGATGCTGCCCGCCGAGACCTGTGCATTCTGCGCGACGATGGCGGCGTTGACGTCAGCCGGGGTCAGGTTGAAACCGATGAGTTTCTGCGGATCGATCCAGATACGCATCGCCCGCTCGGCGCCATACAACTGGGCCTTGCCGACGCCGTCCAGACGCTTGATCTCGTTCATCACGTTACGCGCCAGGTAATCACTGAGCGCCACGTCATCGAGTTTGCCGTCGCTGGAGGTCAGGGTAATCAGCAGGAGAAAACCGGCGGAAACTTTTTCCACCTGCAGACCCTGCTGGTTCACCGCTTGCGGCAGGCGCGACTCCACCACCTTGAGGCGGTTCTGCACATCGACCTGCGCCAGTTCAGGGTTGGTGCCCGGCTGGAACGTGGCTTTGATCGTCGCGCTTCCGAGGCTGCTCTGCGATTCGAAATACAACAGGTGATCGGCACCGTTGAGTTCCTCTTCGATCAGGCTGACCACGCTCTCGTCGACGGTCTGTGCCGAAGCGCCGGGGTACACGGCGTAGATTTCGATCTGTGGCGGCGCGACGTCGGGGTATTGCGCCACCGGCAATTGCGGAATGGCCAGCGCACCGGCCAACAGGATGAACAGGGCGACCACCCAGGCGAATACCGGGCGGTCGATAAAGAACTGCGGCATATAAAAGCGTCCTGCTTACTGACCAGAGGTCTGGGCAAGTGGAAGAGGGGTGTCGTCGATCTGCACTTTTTCGCCGGGGCGGGCGTGCTGCAGGCCTTCGATGACAATGCGGTCACCGGGCTTCAGGCCGCCGGTGACGATCCAGCGATCGTTCTGCACAGCACCCAGTTGCACCGGTTGCTGGGCCACGCGCATTTGCTCGTCGACGGTCAGCACTTGCGCGATCCCGGCGCTGTCACGCTGCACCGCACGTTGCGGCACGGTGATGCCCTGCTGGATCGTTGCCTGTTCCAGGCGCACACGGACGAAACTGCCGGGCAGCAGATCAAGGTCCGGATTGGGGAACTCGCTGCGCAGGATGATCTGGCCGGTGCCCGGGTCGACCGTGATGTCGGCGAACAACAGTTTGCCCGGCAACGGATACAGGCTGCCGTCGTCCTGAATCAATGTGGCTTTGACTTGGTCCTGACCGACCTGCTGCAACTGACCGGAGCGGAAGGCCCGGCGCAGTTCATTGAGCTCGCGAGTCGACTGGGTAACGTCGGCATGAATCGGGTTCAGTTGCTGAATCAGCGCCAGGGGCGTTGTTTCGTTTTGCCCGACCAGCGCGCCTTCGGTAACCAGCGCCCGACCGACCCGCCCGGAAATCGGCGCGGTGACGGTGGCATAACCGAGGTTCAGCTTCGCGCGTTCCACTGCGGCCTTGTTGGCCGCAACATCGGCGGCAGTTTGCCGGGCATTGGCGCGGGCATTGTCGTAGTCCTGACCGCTGATGGCCTTGTCGTCGATCAACTGGGCGTAACGCTGCTCCTGCAATTTCGCCTGGAATGCATTGGCCTCGGCCTTGCGCAGTGCGGCTTCGGCGCTGTCGAGGTCAGCCTTGAAGGGGGCCGGGTCGATACGGAACAGCACATCGCCCTTTTTCACATCGCTGCCTTCGCGGAATGTGCGTTGCAGCACCACACCGGGGACCCGGGCGCGCACTTCGGCAATCCGTGGCGCGGCAATCCGCCCGCTGAGTTCGCTGCTGATCGACAGGGGGTGCGCTGCAATGGTTTCGATGCGCACGGTCGCTGGCGGCGCCTGTTCTTCGGCGTTCGAGGATGAATCACAGGCGCTCAGCGTCAGCGCCATTGCGATCAGGCCGAGCCCGGCCAGCAGATTTTTCGACATGTACAACCCCCAATATTGAAGTCCGCATCCTACGGGCAGACGCCGAGGTTAGCGGTGAAGCTTTGTAGGCGCTGTGTGAAATTGTGTAAGGGTTTTGCTCAGGGACGGGTGAGGGCGTATATCCTTTACGCCTTGAAATTTATTGCGACAGTTGAATCGCCATCGCGGGCAAGCGCGTTCCCACAGGGATTGGTTGTGGACACAGATTTTGTGAGCACCCCGATAACACTGTGGGAGCGGGATTGCCCGTGAAGTGGCCCTTCCGGTCGCCACAGCACTTTTCTGGAACACCCCATGCCCAACATCCTCCTGGTCGAAGACGACACCGCCCTCGCCGAACTGATTTCCAGCTACCTGGAGCGCAACGGCTACTCCGTCAGCGTGATCGGCCGTGGCGACCATGTGCGCGAGCGGGCGCGGGTCAACCCGCCGGATCTGGTGATTCTCGACCTGATGCTGCCGGGCCTCGACGGCCTGCAAGTCTGCCGCCTGTTGCGTGCCGATTCGGCGACGCTGCCGATCCTCATGCTCACCGCCCGCGATGACAGTCACGATCAAGTGCTGGGCCTGGAAATGGGCGCCGACGATTACGTCACCAAGCCATGCGAACCCCGGGTGTTGCTGGCGCGGGTGCGCACCCTGTTGCGCCGCAGCAGCCTTGGCGAACCGCTGACTGCCAACGACCGCATTCTGATGGGCAATCTGTGCATCGACCTGTCCGAGCGCACCGTGACCTGGCGCGATCAGCCGGTCGAGCTGTCGAGTGGCGAATACAATTTGCTGGTGGTGCTGGCGCGGCATGCCGGTGAGGTGCTGAGTCGCGACCAGATCCTGCAACGCCTGCGCGGGATCGAATTCAACGGCACTGACCGTTCGGTCGACGTGGCGATTTCCAAACTGCGGCGCAAGTTCGACGATCACGCCGGCGAAGCGCGCAAGATCAAGACTGTGTGGGGCAAGGGCTACCTGTTCAGCCGTTCCGAATGGGAATGCTGAGCTGATGTTTCGCATCCTGTTTCGCCTGTATCTGGTGACAATCGTCTCCTACAGCGCCGCGATCTACCTGGTGCCGGATCTGGTGGTCATGGCCTTCCGCGAGCGCTTCGTCACCTACAACCTCGACTATTCGCGCGGGCTGCAATCGCTGATCACCCGACAGTTTCACGCGGTGCCACACGATCAGTGGTCGGCGCTGGCGGCGTCGATGGACAAGGACTTCCAGCCGTTGCACATCGTCCTGGCCCGGATCGACGACGCCGGGTTTACCGCCATCGAACAGCAGCGCCTGCGTCGTGGCGAAAACGTGGTGCGCATTGGCGATTGGGGCTGGCGCACGCTGGCCGTCGCGCCGCTGGATGACACCACCGCCGTGCAAATGGTCGTGCCGCCCGACCCGATGGACGTCAATCTGTTGTACTGGAGCATCAACGTCTTGATTGGCGCGACCTTGCTGGCTTGCCTGTTGATGTGGCTGCGCCCGCACTGGCGTGATCTGGAACGTCTCAAAGGCACCGCCGAACGCTTCGGTAAGGGTCATCTGAGCGAGCGCACGAAAATCGCTCCGAGCTCCAACATCGGCAGCCTCGCCAATGTGTTCGACACCATGGCCGGCGACATCGAAAACCTGCTCAACCAGCAGCGCGACTTGCTCAACGCGGTGTCCCACGAACTGCGCACGCCGCTGACCCGTCTGGATTTCGGCCTGGCGCTGGCGCTGTCGGATGACTTGCCGGCGACCAGTCGCGAGCGCTTGCAGGGCCTGGTTGCGCACATTCGCGAGCTCGATGAGCTGGTGCTCGAATTGCTCTCCTACAGCCGCTTGCAGAACCCGGCGCAGTTGCCGGAGCAGGTCGACGTGTCGCTGGACGAGTTCATCGACAGCATTCTGGGCAGTGTCGACGAAGAACTGGAGTCGCCGGAAATCGTCATCGACGTGTTGTTGCACGGGCAACTGGAACGTTTCGCGCTGGATCCGCGCCTGACTGCCCGGGCCATTCAGAACCTGCTGCGCAATGCCATGCGGTACTGCGAGAAGCGCATTCAGGTTGGCGTGCAGGTCAATGCCGAAGGGTGTGAGATCTGGGTGGATGACGACGGCATCGGCATTCCCGACGATGAGCGCGAAAGAATTTTCGAGCCGTTCTATCGCCTGGATCGCAGCCGTGATCGGGCTACCGGCGGGTTTGGCCTGGGCCTGGCGATCAGCCGCCGGGCGCTGGAAGCGCAGGGCGGTACCTTGACGGTTGAAGGTTCGCCACTGGGCGGTGCGCGCTTCAGACTGTGGTTGCCCACCGCCGCCTGAGGCCGCGCGATTGCCCGCGCAGCGGCCAGCAAGGTCGACATCTTTATCGACTGACCTGCCGCCTTCGCGGGCAAGCCCGCTCCCACAAGGGATTTACGCCTGCAAGGCGTGCGAGCGTAACAACATGGCGCGTTGTTCCAACTCGTCAGCTGGATTGCGCCCGATCAACATCCACGCATGCTCACGCTCGGTCCAATACACCACATTCATTTCATGCCGACGCTCATGCGCCAACGGCTGACTGCCGCTGTTCGAACGGGTCACACACAGGGCCAGCGGGCCATGTTTCGCGTCGAGGTAAACGATCTGCGCGATGGGCACGCCGTCATACTCAAGCATTTGCGCCCGTTTGAATTCGGCCGCCGGCAGCTTCAACGCAGCGGGTGACAGGTTCAGGCCAAGACGCGCATCGACCTCGCGCAATTGCGCCCGTTGAGTGGCGTCATCCGTCGCTAGATGATCGAGCGTCTGCGGCACATACAGCGCCATGTAATCGCCCACCAACGCACGCCAGTTGTTTGATTGCGCGGCATGCCAACCGAGAAACAACCGGTCAGCCAGCACGCCGCCGGCCACCAGCGCCGCCGCGGCGCCACCGATAAACCAACGCCGGCTCAAGCCCGGACGCTCCGGCGCAGGAATAGCATCCAGTCGGGCTTGCAGACGATCCAGCGGCGCTTGTTGCGCCAGTTCGTCATAGGCTTTTTTGTAGGGCAGGTTACTGCGCTGGAGCCACTGCACACGCAGACTGAGCAATGGGTCTTCGGCGATGGCGTTGTCGAGTTGCTGGCGATGGTCGCGGTCGAGTTCGTCGTCCAGGTAAGCGACCAGTTGCTCATCCGAAGGTGTGTTCATCAGCGGTCTCCTTCGGTGGATTTCGGCACCGCTTGCAAGGGCGGGTATTCGGCGAGTTTCAGGCGGGCGGTGGCCAGTCGGCTCATCACCGTGCCGATCGGCACCTGCAGAATTTCGGCGACTTCGCGGTAGGACAGGCCTTCGACATAGGCCAGGTACACCGTCTCGCGCTGGGTTTCGGGCAACGCGTCGACACGACGAATCACTTGCGCCGCCATCACGTGGGTCTGCGCGGCGTACTCACCGTCGAATGCCAGTTGACCGTCGGCATCGACCTGGCCCGCGCCTTGACGCACGCGACGGGCGCGCACTTCATTGAGCCAGATCGAATGCAGAATGCTCAGCAGCCAGCGATCCATGCGCGTGCCGGCCACGTACTGAACCGAGCGCTCCAGTGCCCGCACGCACGTCGCTTGCACCAGATCCTCGGCCACATGCCGATTGCGCGACAGCAGCAAACCGTAGCGCCACAGGCGCGCCAGGTGCTGTCCGAGTTCTGCTCTGAAGGCCTGATCGCTGACGATGATTGCGGTCCTTATAAATGCTCAGGTTTTCGATGAGTCGTTGATGGCCTCAGCCAGGTCCTGGTATTCCTCGCAGGCGGTGCCGCAAATCGACTTGATCTGCTGCAACTGCTCTTGCGCCAGGTCGACGCGGCCTTTGATCACATAGGCCTCGCCGAGGTATTCGCGCACTTGCGCATACTGCGGATCGAGTTTTACCGATTGCAGGTAATAACCGATGCCTTCGTCGGTGCGTCCCAGTTTGCGCGTGGCATAACCGCGGTAGTTCAGCGCCTTGGCCGTGTTCGGCTGTTTCAGCGTGTCCAGCAGCGCCAGCGCTTCTTCGTAGCGACCGGCCTTGGCCAGGCGGTAGGCATAATCGGTGCGGTCGGCGTCCGGCAACAGGCTGCTGGTTTGCAGCACGCACTTCTGCGATTTGCTGTCCAGGACCTGGCCTTTGGGGCATTCGGGTTTCTTCACCGGCGCTGCTTCATCACCGCTGGCGAAGGTCAACTGGCTCGACATCGCGGCGACCAGCAGCAACGGGGCGGCGAACATAACGGAACGGATAGTCATGGGCAAGGCTCCACAGAGGGTTATGTTTCACTATGAACACCACAGGGTGAAATTTTATTCATTGCTTTGTCAGTGACTGTTCAAGGCAGGCACAAATTCAAGCGCTATGCTCGTCCGCGTCTGCCGTCGATCCGAAGTTTGACCGTCAGGAGAATTGCCATGAACGATCAGGTCCATCACTCAGCCGCCGCCGGCTATAAAACCGCTGCCGAGACCTACGTCAAAGGACGGCCGGATTATCCGCCGCAAGTCAGTCAATGGTTGAGCGAGACGCTGGGCCTGGACCGGTACCAAACGGTGATCGACCTGGGCGCTGGCACCGGCAAGTTTACCGGTCGGCTGGTGGCGACGGGCGCGCAAGTGATTGCGGTAGAACCGGTGGCGCAGATGCTGGAAAAACTCTCGGAAGCCTGGCCACAGGTATTGGCGGTGAGTGGCACAGCGACCGATTTGCCGTTGCCAGACGCTTGCGTGGATGTGGTGGTCTGCGCGCAGGCGTTTCACTGGTTCGCCAGTGCCGAGGCGCTGACGGAAATCGCCCGGGTTCTCAAACCTGGCGGCAAGTTAGGGCTGATCTGGAATTTGCGCGACACGCAAGTCAGTTGGGTGCCCAAGCTTGATGCGATCGTCAACGCACTCGAAGGCGATACACCGCGCTATTACACCGGCGCCTGGCGCAAGGCGTTTCCACATCCGGTGTTCGGGGCGCTGCAACTGCAGCAGTTTCACCATGGTCATACCGGATCGCCGGAAGACGTGATTGTCAATCGCGTGCGCTCGACCAGTTTCATTGCTGCGCTGCCGGACGCCCAACGGGCAAAAGTCGATGAACAGGTCCGTGCGTTGATCGCTTCGGAACCGCAACTGCGCAACAAGGATGTGGTGACGGTGCCTTACGAAACCGCGGCGTTCGTGGCGGTAAAACAAAAATAAGTGCGCCCGATCTCCTGCACTGGCATTCGCTCGGGAAGGTGGGGGCATCCGCAGGATTAACACTTCTATCACGAGTGCAAACTGCAAATAATCCAAGCCCTTGATTGGCCCCTGGCACGCCAGGAGACAATTATCGTCTCCTGGCCTCAAGCGGGGACCGCTACAGAACCTCTATACAGCGGTGAAGACTGAGTCAGTTAAAACTGAAGACGCCATTGGTGATATTGACTGACTTAGCGTTACCTTTGCCCTCGAACAATACGGTTCCTTCCAATCGTTTATCGCCAGTCGATGGCACAACTGTCAGCGTCATCTGGCCTGAAACAGATACATAAGCCTCAGCCTGGTTGCCCTCACGAACGAGGCTATAAACTGCTCGAACCTTGCCATCTGCGATCATCGGATAAGTTCCGGCTTCCACGCCCTTATTGACGAACACACTCAGATTTATGCTTTTTAATTGCGGGTCCACATCTGATTTGACGAGCTGGGTACTAAAACCTTGCCAATAATACCTCGACTCGTCACCTCGTTCGACGAGGTCCATGGTATCGGTATCCGCGTTGTACAGAGGGCGCGCACCGCCGCTCACATCCGCAGAAAACTTATTCTCGGATTTTTGACTGGTCATCGTAATTGCTCCTGATGCATGAACACTGTGGGAATGAATTCCCGGTGAGTGGTCAAACTACTGCATCAAGACGTAGTACATAACTGTCAGAGTTGACAGGTACAAAACGGTTGACGAGAAACTGTACTAGAGAAAAGGCATCGCTCTCTGTAAGAGCGAGCCCTCGCGAAGGCCATCGAATCAGCGCCGAGAAGTCCAGATCAACTTGCTCGGGCCTGCCCAACCGATTGTCTGCGCTCCCTAATCCCGCGCACTACCAGATACAACAACGGCCCGACCGACACAAAAAACGCCGTCAACAGCAAGTACGGCAGCACCGACCAGGCAGACTGTCCGCGAGTACGGGCATCCTTGATCATCCAGATCCCGGCCAACGTCGCCAGCAGATACAAATCAATCACCACCTGAGCGGTGTCAGGCCGTGACATCAGGCTGATGCCGAAATCGATCAGCGATTGTTCAGCCTGGAGCATCACCGAAACGGTGTAACCGGCAAAGGCGAGCAATGCCGTGAGGGGCAGGGCGATAGACAGCATGTATTCGTTCCTTGAAGTGATGAGCTCAATCGCCAGACTATCGCCGCTGCGCAAAATTGGCCATTGACTTGCCAGCAGCGCCCGGGCTAATTTCCAGCCCATGACTTCGACCGTACTGCGCTGCCAGCCAAGCATTATTACCGCCATTCCTTATTTGGCGGGCTAGCGCACGGCTGCAGCACCCAACCCGCCCTAGAGGCGGGTTTTTACTTTCTGTCTCCAGGGTTTCAACAAGGCTCATGCAGGAGCTGCCGGCGGTAGCTCCTGCACAAGCCGGATGAGTCAGGAGACGATAATGAGCGACCAGCAAGCCCTGCTAGAGCACTACGTGAAAAAGATCCTCGCCGCACCGGTGTACGACATTGCCGTGCGCACACCGTTGCAGGCGGCGCCGGCTTTGTCCGAAGCGCTGGGCAACCGCATCCTGCTCAAGCGTGAAGACCTGCAACCGACGTTCTCTTTCAAGATCCGCGGCGCCTACAACAAACTGGTGCAGTTAAGTGATGAGCAGAAGGCGCGCGGGGTGATCACCGCGTCGGCGGGCAATCACGCCCAAGGTGTGGCGCTGGCGGCGCGTGAGTTGGGTATCGCCGCCACCATCGTCATGCCCTCGACAACACCTGAACTCAAGGTGCTGGGCGTGCGCAGTCGCGGTGCCGAAGCGCTGCTGCACGGCGAGAGTTTCCCCTTTGCCCTGGCCCACGCGTTGCAACTGGCCGAGCAGACCGGGCGTACCTTCGTTTCGCCGTTCGATGATCCGGACGTGATAGCCGGACAAGGCACCGTGGCAATGGAAATCCTTCGTCAGCATCAAGGCGAGCTGGACGCGATCTTCGTGCCGGTCGGCGGCGGCGGTTTGATCGCCGGGATCGCGGCATACGTCAAATACCTGCGTCCGTCAGTGCGCATCATCGGCGTCGAATCTGAACACTCAGCATGTCTCAAGGCTGCGTTGGAAGCCGATCACCGTGTGGTGCTGCCCAGCGTTGGAACCTTCGCCGACGGCGTGGCCGTGGCGCAGATTGGCGAATACGGTTTTGAACTGTGCCGTTTCTGCGTGGACGAGGTGATCACTGTCAGTAACGACGACCTGTGTGCCGCAATCAAGAATATCTACGACGATACCCGCTCGATCACCGAACCTTCCGGCGCGTTGGCGGTTGCCGGGATCAAGCGCTACGTGGCGCGCACCGGCGCTCGTGATCAGACCTTCGTTGCGATCGACTCGGGGGCCAATATCAATTTCGACAGCCTGCGCCACGTCGCCGAGCGCGCTGCTGCATGCAGCGTCCCGGCATAAGGGGGGTTACGGTAGCAACGGGCGCAGAAAGCTGCGCTCGTAACTGACGATGAATTTTTTCTCGACCAGATTGGCCACCAGCGCGGTGCTTTCCGCGTCGGTCAATGCGATATGCCGATAGCTTTCGTAATCCGCCAGCGACGGAAAACTGAACAGGCAATAGGCGATATTGCTCGCGCCCTCGGAGGGCAGGAAGTAGCCGTGGTGCGTGCCGCCCAATCGCTCGACAATGCCGAGCCAGGCTTTTGCGTACGCTTCGAACTCGGCCAACTGGTAAGGATCGATGACATATCTGACATGGCAGGTAATCACGCAGGACGCTCCTTGTTCCGGTTATTCCCGAAGAGCTGTGCCGACTTTATCCGACGCCGACCAGACGCGATAACGCACTTCGACGTCCGCCGGCGCGTAAACCACCACGGGCAGTTTGCTGTTGTAGCGCAGCATGAAACCATCGCCGACGACCGGCACGAACGCACGTTTCTTCTGGCTGCCGGGCGGGCAGGCCATCATCGTGCTCATCGGACCGATGACTTTTTCCAGACGATAGAAGGGATAACCCCAGCCTTCAAGATTCTTCTCATCCAGAACCCCGCCCAGGCGCTGGCGGTTGCAGTCGACCTCCAGGGTTTTGCCGGCAAGGATCTCGACCTGGAAGTTTTCTTCCTGATCCTGCTTCGGCAGGTAAATGACCTGACGGGTGAACCCGGCCTCGGCCTTGGGGTACGGCGCGACGTCTTCGAGTTTCGCTGCTTGGGCGGAGGTGGAAAGGCTGGCGATGATCAGCCCGGCGGTCGCGTAAGTGCGTAAAGAACCCATAGAAGCCTCCATGCGGGTGTAGGGTAGATAGCGGGCATTCTCACTGTCATCGGCGATGAATGCAAACCGGCGTCGACGTGCAAATTGCGGTGCCCGTGGAGGCATTTCTTGCATTTTGCAATTGGCAAAATACTGGCCACGTCGCCAAGTGCTTGATTCTGCAAGGGTCGAAACGATCCGATGGAAGGCACGTTTTATGCGTCTTTACAGTGCGGCGCACCGGATTTGGGCGCCTACACTCCAATGGGCATTTCGCAGTACCGCCGCGTGCCACACCCAGGGAAACAGCGGGGACACACCCGTGCAGGGTCAGCAACGGTCAGCGTGAATACTTGATTGGCATCTCACAGTAAGGAGAGGGTTTCGCCATGTTTCTGTCTGCCTTGGAACTACGCAACATCATTGAAAGCAGTTTTCTGCCGAAACGCTGCCAGTGCACGCTGTCGCCGGACTTGTCGATGACCGTCAAGGTGTTCGGCGATCACCAGACCGATCAGGTCGATTTGCTGGTGAGCGGCATTGATGCCAGCCACCTCAATGGCTGTCGCGAAATCAACGAACTGATCGCCGGGCTGCGTTCGGATCTGAGCAAGCAAATTGCACCACATCACTACAGTCCACGATCCAGAGCCATCTAACGCACCGTTTCACCCAGTTCGACCGTCACGCGCCGGGCCTGCACGAAACCAAGGCCCAGCGCGAACTCGACCAGCACCGCGAGCAGAATCCCGGGGCCGGCATGGCCGTTGAGCCATTCAGTAAACCCCAGCACCGCCAAACCTAAACACCCAACGATGAACCCGTTGCTCAGCGCATTGCGCCCCAACGACGGCGGTGCCGTGCGCACCAGATAAAACATCACTCCCAGCGCCGCAAACAGCACCGCACCGCGTCGCGCGACAAACCCGGCGCCTTCGGAATATTCAATACTCCAGGTCGCCAGCAGGATATCCGGGAAAAAGCCCCAGACCAGCGCCAGCAGAAAACACAAAGAGGAGGTGATGCTCGACAACGTGCGAAACGACAACTGCATGGCCAATCCTTGCGGCAGTGAGGAGGCCCCGAGCATAACCCTCGAAACACCCCACGCCTACCGCAAACCGGCAAATCAGACGTTTCTGTCAGTTCTGGAAGTTGCACGCGTCGGATAATTTCCGGTAGCTGATCTCCTCGGGCTTACCGGCGTTGTCAATGTACTTCATGTCTGCCGTAACCACTTTGCACAGCGGCGTTGACGGTTCGGTCAACGACACCACCTTGGCCACCTGCAGTGGCATGCCGTACTCATACGGCACGGCTTTGGAGGTGGCGGAGGTGTCATTGGCCTGGGCCAGCCCGGTAAACGCGGTGCAGGCGAGGGCGGCGGTGAGCAATAAAGGACGAATGTTCATGAAAGGACTCCCGAGTGGCGGTTCTAGCGTTCGGCGCGATTCATCCGAACCTGCCGCACCGGGCAACAGCCAAAACGGCTGAAGGCGTGCGGTTCAGTAGAGTTTTCGACCACGGCGTTAAGGGATGGTTAACCGGGCTGAACGCCGGCTGTCAGGGAATGGGGTGGTTTTCTGCGGGACGCAGGGCGGATTCCTACAGCGGTGGTTGCCTTGTCTGCTTTCGGCGGTGGGAGCGGGGCGGTTATTGTCTGGTGCCGCTGCAAAATCAGTGGTTCGGGTTTGGTCACCTGAGAAAAGTTCATTGCATATGTGCCATCATTTGCCCCGCGCGGATCTCTTGGTCCGTGAAGTGCATTGCCGTGGCGGCTGTGTGCAGGACGCCTTCGGGCGAGCTGAGTTTGAACTGTTCTCGGTTGACCAAGCCTGTACACGGCCGCCTCCCACCGTTTGGTCACGGCTATGGCGGTTACCTTCTAATACAGTTGAGTAATCAAGATGCCAATTATTAAACCGCTGCTAAATCGCTATCTACCCCTCAGCAGCAACGTCACTGAAACCCCGACGCTGATCATCGACACCCAAGCCAACCCGAAAGACATCCTCGAAGCAGCCGTCCAGCGCGTCCGCGCTTCCGCCGACCTGCTCGAAACCCTGCATTGCCTGTGCTTCAAGCACGCCGACGTGCAGGACATCCCACACATCACCCATGCGCTTTACCTGCTGACACAGGATGGCAATGACTTGCTGCAGGTGGCACAGCAGCAGATGTTGAGTTGGAAGGCGCCGGTTTGATGTGTTGAATGAAAACGGGAGTAGGACGGCGTTGAGTCTAACTCCACGCTATCTACTGCTCCCGTTTGTATGACTCTGGTACCATCGTTTTTGAATAAAACAATCAACGACTAAGTTTGTCAGGAAAGAAAGAGAGAGGAGGGTGCGACGCAGCCCACTCTTGAGAAAACTTTTTGGCCGCTTCAATCTGTTCAGCTGTCATCTTCGCTTCAATTTTTGGTAGCTTACTCTCCACTCTTTCTTGTAAACCCCCACCGCCGTCTAGCTCCTTCAAGGTGTAAATGAGCGCATAACCTTTAACGACATCGAATGGAAATCCATACGTGTCTGGCTCATGAGCAAGATCAGAGCCGTAACCATAAACCGTTGTGGCGTAACTTGCTAAAGCTGCTTGCTCATTCCAATGACGGAACCCTTCAATATCACCTTTTTCATAAAGAAGGGCTCCGTATTCCATCATGGAAGGCGGGTAACCACCCTCAGCTGAAGCTTTGAATAGGTTTTCAACAACTTCCGAGCGTTTCCATGGAAGGAAAAAACCGTCCCCCTGATGGTAGCTTCTAGCTAACAAATACTGTGAAATTTGGTGATTTTTTGCAGCTGCTTTTTCTAGCCAAGTTGTATCGAGTGTCAATTCATACATGATGTACATGGCTTCTGCATTTCCATCTTCGGCTTTAGGCTGAGCGATGCTAGATGCTTGATTCAACCAGTCTGATGGTTTCTTTTCTGTGGCGGGGCAGTCTTCTGATAATTTACACAAATCATTTTTTATTCGTCCAAGCTGGATCATTGCATAAAGATCCCCTTGGGTAGCTGCCATTTCATACCACTTTTTAGCTTCAGGATTCATATAGCTATTTTTTTGTCGCAATGACTCAGCTAAATAATATTGTGCCTCATGGTCTCCAGCCTCTGCCGCTATTCTCAGTAGCGGGGTTGCAGAAACGGCTTTGAATTGATTGTAAAGAATTATTCCTTGTTGCTTTGCGTGCAACTGCTCAGCATTCAGTTCGGCGCTTGCTTGGTTGGCGCTGATGAGCAGTAGTGCGGCTGAAAATAATACTAAGAGGCGCATGTTTTTTCTCAAATATTACCCGTTGGAGCTATAAATTTGGCTGTCCCAGACGGCATGTAAGTTCTACCAAAATATTGGGATCTTTGGCATTGTCCATCTTTTTTCGCACCTAGCACCTGTACGTGAGCCAGGTAATCGGCGCGCATATCATCACCGGAACGATTTGTTAGGCGGAGTACAGGCTCTGCCATGAAATTGTCAAGTGCAAGCCTGCTCTCGCAATACAATTGTCCTGCGTTCGCTGGTTTTATTCCGAATTTGTTCATCGACATACATATGTCTTCAAACTGATTTTGTGCTTTATCAATGGTGTTGTCTTTCTGTGCACGCTTCAGGATCCAAGACAAAATCTTCTCAATGGCTTGCTGTTGCAGTAAATGTGATTCTTGGTCGCTGTATTTAATCGTGTCGTCTTTTTCTGCTGTTTTTCCTGTGGGTCTGGAGGTGGTCACGGAAAAATCACTTGGAGGGCTGATCAGCGTTAGAAGGAGAGGGCCTAATGCTCCGGGAATAGCATTTATGCACCATTCCTCTAGTTCGATTTGATTCTCATAAGACATGATGGTTTGTGCTATCGCACCGCCCTTACCCGTTGCAGTCAAGCTTTCATACAGCGTCATCACCGCATCAGCACCCATGAGATAAATCATGCGGATATCAAAGCCACCAATGGCCAGAGTATTTAATTTCGAAAGGTACGCGTAGGTTTCATTTTCAATAACAAAGTACGGGTTCTGTTTGTTTTTATAAAGTTCTCTACGGAACATGTTAAGCAATTCAGTTACGGCGTCGTAGCCCACTTCGAACTTGAAGGAGCCTCCTACGCCGGGGCCGGCTATCAATGCGGCTTTGAGCACCAGAATCAGACGGCCCTCGTGCAAGGAAATACTGGCTTCAGCCCTCGCACCGAGACCGGCTGCGGCATTGAGCTCCACAGTCAAGCGCGCAAGGCTGAACCATTCGCTGGATTTCATTCCGGCAGCTTTTCCAGCAACAGGCGCTTTGGTTAGCAAGGCTACTTCGGAGGGTGGAGCCCAGTTTAGCGCTCCGGTGACCATGATCCCGGTTTGCAGGCCTGCGAACAGATTGAATGCGGCTTTTGCGCCATCCTGTATCTGTAGCGTTTCAGGAGCTCTTTTAATTTGGCCACTTTTTTCAGTTCTCGCGTAGCTGCGCTTATCGGGGTTGCGCACAACCGGTTCCGGAGGCGCTAAATGGAAGCCAGCGTTGCTGACATCCAATGCAATTTCCGAGGAAAGCAGCAACGATGCTCCGGCGTAGCCCCAAGCCTTCGCGCCTAGATAGAGCGAAAAACGTCCGAGGTTCATCTTTTGCTGTATGTCTTCGGCATTTCGGTAGGTGATGACGATATCTTTAGCGCTGGCACGGTCTGGTAAGTCGACTTTAAAGAGTTCGACCTCACCTCTGGCAAGATCAACGGCAAACGTAGCCTTAGCCGAGGCTTGGAACCCTTCGGCCAGTGTCCAGTCTGGCCCCTCTACTTTAGTCGACGAATGGATGGTCTCCGTGGTGGAGGGCATCAGGCAACGAACCAACTGGGCCTGCGGTGTGATGTCGAAAATGCGGAAGGTCTTGCGGACGTTGTCCTTGAACAACACCTGTTGCAATCGGTCTCCCCATTCTTTACGCGTACCAGCGTTCTCCAGCGCAGTGACCTTGTACTTTTTGCTTTCAAGATAGGCATTGAATTTTTCGATTTCGAACCAGCCTTCGGAGGAGAACCAATCGCTTTCCTGATCCTTGATTCTTAAAGCGCCTTCGTCTTTCAGCCACTGTCCGAACAAGCTCAGCTCGGTGTCGGTCGTTGCTTTTCCATCGCTATTGCCCGGACGCTTCGCCAGATCTTTGACCTTGGCGCCAACTTTCTTCCAGTCATCTTTAACGGTCTGTTTGATTCGTGGCAGCGAATACATGCTGAGATAGGTCAGTGGTTTTTTCAGGCTGTCCGCCATGCTCATCTCGGCCAGCGGGAAACCGTTCTTGATCAAGCGCTCTTCAGGTCTTGCCTGAAATTGTTCTGGCTCCCACAACAGATGACGGCGAACAGTCGCCGTTTCCACATTGCTTTCAGCCTGGAGACGTAGAGTTTCCTTTGATGCTTGCAGGCGATCCCAGGCGGCACGCTCATTGGTGACAAGGTTGGTGGGCGCCTTGGCTTGTCGTCCACTTGCCTCAATCCAGCTTTTGTATTTGGTGCTGAGGCGTTCATTGACCTCTTTTTGCTCTTTCTCAAGCGCCAGATACTGCTTGAACAAGTCGACGCCACCTTCGACCGCTCCACCCTCGGGAATCAGTGCGAACTCAGGCAAGGCTATTCCGTACTGAGCAACATCGGTGATGGCATCCAGATAAGCGTTATAAGTCGCTTTCCTTTCCTTGCGTTTGATTTCCTGATCACGCACATATGTGCACAGCATCAACTGATTATTGGTGCCGCACATCGCAATCTCGTCTATCCGCTTTTTGTCCTGGGCGAGCATCGGGGCGATTTCTGCGGATGTTAACGTGGTGAGATCCTTGTCTTCTAACAGCGCTTCTCGTGCTTTCAGATATTTTTGAACGGCTTCACGAGCGGCGATGGCTTTCGGCGCATAAAGGTTGCCGCTTTCGTATGCGTACCCTTTTTCCTTTGCGGCGGCAATGGCGGTGCGCTTGAGCTTTTTCCATTCACTGTGCATGCCGTGCACGCGAGTAGCGTCGTCACGGGCGGACATCAATTCGTTTCTTTTGATCTGATCCTGTTCGAGGCGCGTGAGAGGCGTTGCAGCTGCTTCTGCTTCTGGTGCTGCGGTTTTCCTGCTCTGTTGCGCTTCAAGCAGGGCCGCGTCCAGATTGCTTATGTTGGGATGTTGAGCTTCGATCTCCAGCATCCGGGATTTTTCGTCACCCTCAAGAAAGTTTGCCAGCTTGGGTTCGAGGAAATACTCGAGAAGACCGGATTCGTAGAGCCCTTTTTTGCGTTCTTCGGGTGATTTACTTGAGCTGACTTTTTGTTCCAGATCGCTGGAAGCTTCTTTCAGTGCCGAGCTCGTCCGCTCCGGCAGCAGCCAGAATGATTCATTCTCAGTGTCGTAAATGGCGCTGCCATAAACGGTGGAACAGGGCGTTTTCACTTTATCGTGATCGCCAGGCGTGTCTTCCGGCGCTTCGGGTTGTTCACCGATATCCCGAGGTGGTTTTGCACAAGTTTCATCGGCAACTATTGATGTTGCAGGTGCCGACTCGGTGTTAGGTGCTGCGCTGGTGTTCTGTTCCATTTCGCTTCCATTCATTCTTTACGGACGGGTTCATCAAGAAGCGCTGGTAAACAGTTGCTGCAACTGCTGCACTTTGATGAACGACTCTTCCCTGGATTGCAGGATGGCCATTGCCTGAGGTTGCGTTTCGAGCAGCGGGCCATTGGTGATTTGGCCCAGTTTCAGTAAATGACGACCTTCGTAAATGTTGTGGGCAACCAGCACGTTGAGGTTTTCCACGAGGTTGGGCAGTTGTTCGTCGGAGGGTTCACCGTAGGCAGCGTATTGCTCGTCTGCCCAGTAAACCCAACCCAGATGCTCCTGAACCTTTGGCGCTGTTGGCGGCAGGTTGAACGCTGAGACGTCGCCCAGCCATTCAAGTTCCGAAACGGGTCGCCAGCTGAGCCAGCGACCGCGATTGCGCCCGAAGTAGACCGGTGCCGGGCTGTATACGTGTTGCCAAGGACCGAAAAGCTGATGCGAACTTTCACCGGCGGTGTAGGCCAGCGCGGCCCACAGGCTTGGCTTGTGATAACTCAACAGGCTTTGGCCGCCTGAGCCATCGTTGGCACGCAGGAGCCAGCGGGCATGTGCCAGTGCCTTGGCTGGGTCTGCTGTGGAGAGGGCAATGCCGGAGAAATTTTCTTCGCAGAGCTTTGCTGCTTCGGCTGCTAGTCGACTGCCCCAAGGGGCGACCAGCCAGAGAGGGCCTTCAGCGGCGATTTCAGCGAAGTCGGTGTTGAGAAACAGACCTTGGGTGTCTACGGGCTCACCGACACGGTAGAAGCGGCTCATGGCTTCCGGCTGGCGGACGCGATCGATGATGAAACACAGGGTCAGGTCGGAGCTTTCTCTCGGCAGTTCCTCGAACCCATGGCGTGGCGCTTCGAGGAGGGCGCTCAGCGCTTTTACATGCATGTGCAATCCTTACGGCTGCAGGCGCCGTTGCTTTGTTTTCCGCATAACGGCGTGATACCCGACTCGTTCAGGCGTTTGGGAAGCGGGATAAGAACCGTACCAGCCTTATCGGCATCCGCCACTTTCATCGGCCCCGGCAGCAATGGTGCCGCAGGCGTCCCAACCCCAGGCGAGCCGCCGGTATTGATCTTCACTTCCGCGCCGCTGATGGTCACGCCACCCGCGTCGACCTTAACGAAACTCCCGCCAGCCTTGGCCGTGAGTTCCATCGCGCCTTCGACCACCACCTTCTGGCCGGCGTAGTAATGGATTTCCGTCCCAGCCTCAACAAACTGCGCAGTCCCCACCTTCACATGCTGAGTCACCGCAACCGTCAGGTGATCATCCGCACGCATTTCGCTGATTCGATCCAGATGGGTAATCCGGTGCTCTTCAACCTTGAACTCGCTCAGCGTGTTGGCTTCAACGGTGTCATGCCGTTCGTTGCCCACCCGGATCTTCTGGTCGTGCTCGATGTTCTCGTCCCAATCGCGCTGGGCGTGGATGTAGATCTGCTCGACGCCTTTTTTGTCTTCGATGCGGAACTCGTTGTAGCCCTTGCCGCCCGGTGAGCTCAGGGTTTTGAAGGTGCTGCGGGTCTTGTTTGCCGGCAGGTCGTAGGGGACGACGTTTTCCTTGTGGTACAGGCAGCCGGTCACCAGCGGTTGATCGGGGTCGCCCTCGAGGAAGGTGACGAGGACTTCCATGCCGATACGCGGAATGGCGATGCCGCCATAGGCTGCGCCGGCCCAGCCGCTGGCGACGCGCATCCAGCAGGTGGTTTTGTCGTTGGCCTGGCCGTCGCGGTCCCAGTGGAATTGCACCTTGATGCGGCCGTATTGGTCGCAGTGAATCTCTTCGCCTGCCGGGCCGGTGACGACGGCGGTCTGGCTGCCGAGGACTTTTGGTTTGGGGTGTTCAAGGGCAGGGCGGTAGTGCGCATCCCACGGGGTGGCGACGAAGCTGTTGCGGTAGCCCTGATGGAAATCGCTTTTGTTGTCGGTGACGTCGCTGGTGACGTTTTCGCCAAGCACCTGCGGCTGTTTGCCTTCATGGAAGACTTCCAGCAGCAGCCACAGGTCGTTCCATTCGGCGCGCGGGTGTTCGGCGAGGGTGAGGAAATGGCCGCTGGTCAGGGTCGGTTCGTCACCTTTGCCTTCGGCGAGTTTGTAGTCGCTGCGATGGCGTTCCAGTGCACGGGTGGAAAGGAACTTGCCGCGCTCGCGGGTGGTGAAGCGGCCGGGGTAGTCGTAGTCCTCCAAGTCCGGGGCGAACTCGGACTTGACCGCGCCTTCGGGCAGGATCTTCGGTTTTTCAAAGTCGTAATCGCTGCGGCTGACGCGGGTGGTGCGGGTTTCCAGGCGCAGGTTGAAGCGCTTGATCACGGGTTTGTCGGCAGCCATGCCGGAGTCTTGCTGGTAGCTCACCGGTTTGAGTTTGCGGAACACGGTCTGATCGTCGCCGAACACCAGCTTGTGCCCGCTGCTGCTGTGCTGGAAGTGGAAGTGAATGCCTTCCTCTTCACACAAACGCTGGATGAAATGCAGGTCGGATTCGTCGTACTGCACGCAGTACTCGCGTTCCGGGTACTCGGCGCCGAGCTGGAAGCTGTAGGCGTCGGCGAGAATGCCGCGATCTTCCAGCACCTGGCCGATGATCTTCGGAACGGTGAGGTTCTGGAAAATCTGCTGATCATGGTTGTGCTGCAGGTAGGCCAGTTGCGGCACCAGGCTGATGCTGTAGCGGGTCAGGGTCTTGCCGGAGTCGCCTTGCTCGATGCGATAGACCAGACCGTGGATCTTGCCTTCGCCGGTAGGGCCGAAGGTCAGGACGCCGGGCTTGTGCAGCAGTTCTTCGAGTTTGAGGTCGGGGCGGGCGCTGACGAGTTCGAGGTCGAAACGGAACGGTTCGTTGAGGGCTTCGCGACCGGTGAAGCTGAGGACTTGCAGGTCGGTGTTGGCGCCTTCAAGCGTGAGGGTAATGTGGGTTGCGTTGGCGTCCAGCATGCCTTGAATTCCGTCCGTTGAATAAGCAGGGGACAGATGGTGCAGGATTAAATCGCCTCATTCAAGGCGCAAATGCCGTAGGGGCGGGGTGTTCATGGCATAGGGAAAACCCTTACATAAAGCCTTTGGCCTAATGAATACACGTGCTTCAGGCGAGCGTGCGTGCGCAATTAACACGGTTCTGTCCGAACCGGCACTGAAGAATCATCAGTCAGTTTCAGACTAAAGTCGCCTGTGGCCCGTCAAAGCCATCTGCCATCATTGCGACTCACCCCTGCGTGTTCACTTTCTCCCGGCTCAGCCTGACCCGGGACGGGAGCTATTTTTCTGGCTTATTGCGCCTCTGCGCAAACGCTGCATTGTTGGAGTTTTTCATGCGTCCCCCATTCCCCCTGATCACCCCGCGCCAGTCGTTTGGCTTCGGAGCTGTTGTGCTGTGCGCCGGTTTTGCCGCGCAGGCTCAGGCCAGCGGATTTTTTGAAGACACCACGGCGAAAATCGAATCGCGCACGGTGTACTTCAACCGCGATTTCCGTGATGGGCACACCTCGAACGATCAGGGCGCCTCCAAGCGTGAAGAGTCGGCTCAGGGTTTCATTCTCAATCTGCAATCGGGGTACACCGACGGCACGGTCGGCTTCGGTCTCGATGCGCTGGGCATGCTCGGTTTGCAACTCGATTCCAGCCCTGACCGCAGCAACAGCGGCTTGTTGCCATCGAGCGGTGACAACCCACGCGGCTCGAAAGGTCAGTACGCAAAAATGGGCCTGACCGCCAAGGTCAAGGTCTCGGACACGGTGCTGAAATACGGCGCGCTGCTGCCCGATCTGCCGTTGCTCAAGTACAACGACGGTCGACTGCTGCCGACGATGTTCAACGGTGCGATGCTCACTTCCAGGGAAGTGCAGGACCTGACCTTCATGGCTGCGCGCCTGGACAAGTACACCGCGCGCGATTCCAGCGATTCGCAAGACATCCGCGTGCATTGCAAGAACAAGCGCTACGCGTGCAACACCACCGCCGATCATTTCGACATGTACGGCGTCGACTACAAGATCAATGATCGCCTGACCGCGCAGTATCACTACGCGGAACTGGAAGATATCTATCGCCAGCACTTCGTCGGGCTGTTGGGCAATCAGCCGCTGGGCGATGGTGTGTTAAAGGCGGATCTGCGTTTGCTGAAGAGCGCTGACAGCGGCGATGCCAAGGCCGGGTCCATCGACAACCGAGCGTTGAGCGGCATGCTGTCTTACGCGTTGAGCGGCCACACTTTCAGCGCCGGCTGGCAGCGCATGAACGGCGACAACTCGATGCCGTACCTCGATGGCAGCAATCCGTATCTGGTCAACTACGTCCAGGTCAACGACTTCGCCGCCGCGCAGGAGCGTTCCTGGCAGTTGCGTTATGACTATGACTTCAAGGCAATCGGCATCAATGGCCTGAGTTTCCTCACCCGTTATGTGAACGGTGACCATGTCAAGGTGCCGGGCAGTGATCAGGAAGGCAAAGAGTGGGAACGTGACAGCGAATTGAAGTACGTGATTCAGACCGGCACGTTCAAGGATGTAAGCCTGCGCCTGCGTAATGCGACTTACCGCACCAACTACGAGCAGTTCGCCCGGGATGTGGATGAGACCCGGTTGATTGTGAGTTACAACTTTTCGCTGTTGTAAGACTTCGATCTGTAGCGTCTGATCGAGCGCTATCGCGGGCAAGCCCGCTCCCACAGGTTTCTTTGGTGTTCACGAGATTAGTGTTCACCGCAGATCCCCTGTAGGCGTGAGCCTGCTCGCGATGGAGTCCTTGAAATGGCTGTTACAACCAATGCCAGAACCGGCTCCAGAAGCCGCGATTCAGATCCTCCTTGCATCCGGCATATTGCTGCGCATACAGGTCTGAACGGTTCTGCACCTTGCGCGCCGTCGGCATCAGCCAGGCTTTGCTGGCGTAGGTCTTGTTGCGGAATCCGCCCCAGCCTTCGTGGTAGTTGAGGTACTGGTTATAGGCGTCGTATTTGTACACGCCGTTGATCGAGGTGGTCTTGTCCATGTACCAGCCGACAAAGTCGATTGCGTCGTCGAAGTCTTCGCGGTCGGCCCAATTGCGCCCGGTGCTTTTCTGATAGTCGGACCACACTTCGTCCTTGGCTTGCGCATAACCGGCGGCGGTCGATACGCGGCCCCACGGGATCACCCAGAGCAGGTATTTGCGCGGGGTCTTGGCGTCGTAGCGGTAACCGGACTCCTGATACATGATCGCGAAAGGCACCTGAATCGGCACGCCCCAGCGCCGTTGCGTGACTTGTGCGGCGTCGTACCAGTCGCTCTTTTCGCGAAAGATCTCGCAGATGTTTTCAGGGGAACGGGGCGGCGAGGTGCCGCACCCGGTCAACAGTGTCGCGAGTACCAGAAGTCCAACCGTCTGCCCTGAATTCAAAAGCCGTCATCCCGTCATGCGCGTGAAAAAGGGCGACAGTCTACGCGCTCAGGACAATTGGTGACGATAGGGGAGATCCGGACCGGTCTTGCTGCAGGTCAGGGCGGCCGCCCGCACGGCAAAGCCGAGCATGGCGTCGATCTGTTCGCGGCTCAGTTGTTGTACGCCTTCAACCGAATCCAGCCGGTGCTCGGTCAGCCAGGTGATGAGCGCTGCCTGGAAGGTGTCGCCGGCGCCGACGGTATCGGCGATCTTCACCGAGCAGGCTGGCACCGACCACGAGCCGTGCGCACGACTGAACACGCTCGCGCCTTCGCCGCCACGGGTGAGGAACACCAGTTGGCAGCGATGTTCGAGCCAGCTTTCGATCACGCGCTGCGGATCCTGCTCGGGGTAGAGCAGGCTCAGGTCTTCGTCGCTGACTTTGATCATGTCGGCCAGTTGCACCAGCGTCGCCACGCGCTCGCGCCACAGCGCAATGTTCGGCTGCGGATTGAGGCGCACGTTCGGGTCGAGGGTGATCAGGCGTTTGCCGCTTTCGCGCTGGACGAGAGCGAGCAGGGTATCGGCGACGGGCTGCACCACCAGCGAAAACGAGCCGATGTGCAAACCACGTACCTGCGAAAGTGACGGCAGGTGCGCGAGGCTCAACTGCCGATCCGCACAACCTTCACCGCGAAAGCTGTAATGCGGCGAACCGTTCGCACCTACGGCGACCATTGCCAGGGTGGTCGGCGCGGCGAAATCCACCAGATAGTCCGGGCGCACGCCTTCCTCCTGCAACACCTGTTGCAAGCGCCGGCCGAGGTAGTCCGTAGACAGCCCGGCAAACAGCGCCGAGTCCACGCCAAGACGGCGCAGACCCACGGCGACGTTGAACGGCGAGCCGCCGGCAATCGCCTTGAAATTGACTTTCGACGCCTGCCCGCTGGCATCGTCTTCGCTGAAGAAATCAAACAGGGCTTCGCCACACACCAGATACATAATTGTTCGCTCTTATAGGGTTGCGACATGCTGTTGATAGCGTTCATAGACCTGCTGGAACGCCGCGACATTCGCGGCGACCGGCAGGGTTTCACTGTTCAGGTCAAGCTTCACGCAGCGTTCGCACAGGGCGGCGAGCGTGTCTTCGTGGCCGTTCGACCAGGATTCGCACCACGCCGCTTGTATCGCCGCGCCAAGGGCGGCGGCTTCGCTTTGTTCGGTGCAGATGACCGGGGTGTTCATGATGTCGGCGACGATCTGCCGCCACACCGCGCTTTTCGAGCCACCGCCGATCAGGCAAATGCTGCGGCTTTGTAAACCATTGTGGCGCAGTAAATCCAGCCCGTAGCGCAGACCGAAGGTGGTGCCTTCGACGGCGGCGCGACACAGATTGGCCTGGGTCAGGTTGTCCAGCGTCAGCCCGTGCAGGCTGCCGCTGGCGTGGGGCAGGGCGGGGACGCGTTCGCCATTGAAAAACGGCAATAGCGTCACGCCCTCGGCACCGATCGGCGCCTGGGCCACCTGCGTGTTGAACTGTTCCAGGTCGAGGTCGAACAACTGGCGAATCGCGCCGGTGGCATTGGTCAGGTTCATGGTGCAGATCAGCGGCAACCAGCCGCCGCTGGAAGAACAAAACGTCGCGACCGAGGCATCCGGGCTGACGGTGGGCGCATCGGCATAGGCGTACACCGTGCCTGACGAGCCAAGGCTCATGGTGATTGCACCGGGCTGAATGTTGCCGGTGCCAATGGCGCCCATCATGTTGTCGCCGCCGCCACTGGATACCCGTGCGGCGGGGTTGAGGCCGAGCTGTTCGGCAATGGCCGGCAGGATCGTGCCGACCGGCTGGTGGGCGTCGATCAGTTCCGGAAGGGCGGCTTGCAGGCGACCGCTGGCGTCGATGTCGCGCAGTAATTGCAAGTCCCACTGACGGCTGCGCACATTGAAGTAACCGGTGCCCGAGGCATCGCCGTATTCGCTGCAGGCGCGGCCGGTGAGCCAGAAGTTGAGGTAGTCATGAGGCAGCAGGATGTGGGCGATGCGCGAGAAAACCGCCGGATGCTGTTCCTGGGTCCAGAGCAGTTTCGACACGGTGTAGCCCGGCGCGATGACCACGCCGAGGCGTTCCAGTGATCCCTTTTCGCCGCCCAGGTGCTTGAGCAAGCGGTCGTTTTCGGCGCTGGTTTCGGTATCGCACCAAAGCTTGGCCGAGCGCAGTACCTGGCCCTGATCGTCGAGCAAGACCAGGCCGTGTTGCTGGCCGGAGACGCCGATGCCGAGGATCGACTGGCCGTCGACATTTGCTGCCAACAAGGCCTGGCGGGTGGCGAGGGTGAAGGCTTCCAGCCATTGCTGGGTGTCTTGCTCGCGGCGGCCGTTGGCGCCGCTGATCATCGTGTGGGCGGCGGCGCCCTGGCCGAGGACTTGACCGCTGGCGGCGTCGAGGATGATGGCTTTGGTGCCTTGGGTGCCGCAGTCGATGCCCAGGAACAGTTGTTGTGTTGTCATGTGTGAACCACTCGGGTGTGGTGAAGATCAAGAGCTTACCCCCTCACCCCAACCCTCTCCCCCAAGGGGGCGAGGGGGAAGGGAGCCGATCGGGGGCTGTTCAAAACCTGAGTTCGATTCCGGTTCTGTCAATCAGTGGCTGTTCAAAACCTGAGTTCGACTCCGGTTCTGTCAATCAGTGGCTGCTCAAAACCTGAGTTCGACTGCCGACCTCTCAATCAGGTGCTGCTCAGAACCTGAGTTCGACTCCGGTTCTGTCAATCAGTGGCTGTTCAAAACCTGAGTTCGACGGCCGACCTCTCAATCAGGTGCTGTTCAGAACCTGAGTTCGACTCCGGACGTTCAGGTCGATGTAACTTGCACAAACCACTCGGTCAGTTCCCTCTCCCTCCGGGAGAGGGCTAGGGTGAGGGGCTTTTCAGGCGAGTATCCGTTCCAGCGTCCGCGTCACACCGTCCTCGCGCAAACTGTTGCAGCACCACTCAAACGCCGCGACAAACTCCGCCGAACGCGGTATCGCCGTGCCGAAAATTTCCTCAACCGCCAACAACCGCTGAGTCATTAAAGCATCGTCCGCCACCAACGCCTGACAAAACGCCGCGCGCGGATCCGGGATCGAATAGGTATCACCATTCTCATCCACACCCTTCAAATACAACGCCCACGCCGCCACCACCAACGCCGCACGCTTAGTCTCCTGCCCATCGGCAATCAACCGGTTGATGGTCGGAATGGTGAACTTGGGAAACTTCGACGAGCCGTCCGAACACACTCGCTCCAACTGATCGGCAATCGCCTGATTGGAAAACCGCGCCACCAGCGTGTGCTTGTAATCCGTCAGGTCAATGCCCGGCACCGGCGCCAGTTGCGGGGTCACGTCCAGGTCCATATAGGCGCGCATATAACGCACGAACAGCGGGTCGTTCATGGTCTCGTGCACAAACCGATAACCCTTCAAAAAGCCCAGATACGTCAGCGCCAAGTGGCTGCCGTTGAGCAACTTGATTTTCATCTCTTCGTAAGGCGAAACATCGTCGGTGAACTGCACACCGACCTTTTCCCACGCCGGGCGACCGTTGACGAATTTGTCCTCCAGCACCCACTGCACAAACGGCTCGCAGACCACCGGCCAGGCATCATCCACCCCGTGTCTGTCGGCCAGTTGCAGTCGGTGCGCGGTGCTGGTCATCGGCGTTATACGGTCGACCATGGCGTTGGGGAAACTGACGTTCTGTTCGATCCAGTCGCGCAGCCCTGTGTCACGCAGGGTGGCGAAAGCCAGTAGCGCCTTACGGGTCACCGCGCCGTTGTGCGGCAGGTTATCGCAGGACATGATCGTGAACGCCGGCGTGCCTGCGCCACGGCGTTTTTCCAGCGCTGCGCAGAGGAAGCCGAACACGGTGGTCGGTGCGCTCGGGTGCGCCAGATCGTGCTGAATCTGCGGCAGGTGCGCCATGAATTCGCCGTTGCTGTCGTCGATGCAGTAGCCGCCCTCGGTGATGGTCAGCGAGACGATGCGAATCTGCGGGTCGGCGAGTTTGTCGATCAGCACCTGGGCTCCGTCTTCGGCCAGCA